>CAYZXN010000072.1:0-5549 GCA_964482425.1 uncultured Syntrophobacteraceae bacterium
ATAAATGTAGAAAATCCTTTGGGTATTCGAAGGGGGATTTTTCGCCTACCTCAGAAACCTGGACGGGCCACCGGGCGACAGACTAAGTCGGAGGATTCTCAGTCTCACTAAGAGACGGCACGGCGTTTTCGTGAACAGTACGCGTACGCGCTTCAGTTTCTTCTCAGTCGCACGACCTTTGTGCTGTCAGTCGGTCCCCTCGCACGAATCGGCTCGGCGCAGCAGCCCGGGCGCAACATTCCAATGCTGACCGCCATCGGTGACGGTAGCCGACTTTCGATTGTAGCGCGTACTACCAGCGACGGTCTCCTTAGTTCGAGGGTCCGCTGCGATGGTTTCCATTTCAATCCGGTGCTCGCAGGCGTATTCCTTCAGACGGGGCCATCGTGCATCGAAATGGGCCTATCCCCGTTTCTCCCACCGTGCGATCAAGCCCAGCAAATCACAGACACGATTGGAGTATCCCCATTCATTGTCGTACCAACTGAGACACTTTAGATATCTACCGCCCGTAATGCTGGTAAATGCCGGGTCGAAAATAGACGAATGCGAATTCCCGATGATGTCCGATGATACCACCGGTGATTCCATGAGTTGCAAAATGCCTTTCATCCGTGTCGACTCCGCCGCGGATTTTATCGCGCCATGAACGTCCTCGGCGCTAACGCGTTTCTGGAGCTCGACGAACAAGTCGACCACGGAGCCATCGGGCACCGGTACACGCGCGGCGATTCCGTCCAGCCGCCCTTTCAATTCAGGCAAGACCTCGCCCACCGCTTTCGCCGCTCCGGTGGATGTCGGTATAATATTTTCCGCCGCGGCGCGGCTGCGCCGCCAATCCGAGTGCGGCACGTCGGCGAGGCGCTGATCGTTTGTATAGGCGTGCACGGTATTGATGATACCTTCCGCGATACCAAAAGAATCGTGGAGCACCTTGGCCAGCGGCGCAAGACAGTTGGTGGTGCAGCTCGCGTTGGAAATCATCCTGTGCTCGGGCTTGAGCCCGTCATCGTTGACGCCGATTACGACGGTATAATCAATCTCGTCCTTTGCCGGAACCGTCAGCACCACGCGCTTGGCGCCGGCCTCAAGATGCTTGGCCAGTTGTTCCCGGCTGGTGAATATTCCCGTCGATTCTATGACGACGTCGATGTCGAGCTCGCGCCAGGGCAGTTTGAGCGGCTCCTTTTCATGAAGCATCCGGGTCCGACCGTGCGATGTCACCAGTTGATCGCCTTCGAGCCCCAAGGCGCCCTTAAAACGACCCATCACAGTGTCATAATTGAGCAGGTATCGCAGCGCGTTGTGGTCGAAAAGGTCGTTGATCGCAACTAGTTCGGCGTCCGCGCGCTTATCGAGAATACGGAACACAGAACGGCCGATTCGACCGAATCCATTAATGGCAACTCTCATTGCTCACCTCCGATGGCATCGAGCCTGCCATAGTGGCGGACCACTTCGAGCACGCGGCACGCATGCCCCAGGCTCTCGTACCAGGCCAGCACTTTGACGATTGTTTTTCCTGCTTTGATGGTCGCGAGCGAATCGAAGACCAGTGATTGCCGGCAACCGATGACATCCGAAGAAACAATCGGATCATCGGTCACACCGATCAACGTCGGGTGATCGGCGGCGGCGGCGCGCATGGCTTCGTTTACTTGCTCGGCCGTGACGTTGCCAGCCTGCATGACGCAGTTAACATCGAGCAATGATCCCCGTTGGACCGGCACGTTAAGGGCGTAACCGCTCAACTTTCCCGCAAACTTGGGCAGAACAAGTTCCACCCATCGCGCCGACTCATTGTTGTTGGGAATGATATTCTCCGCAGCGGACCGGCTGCGCCGGAAATCCTTGTGAGCATAATTTTGAAGCGACTGATCGCTGCTATAGGCGTGAACCGTCGTCATCGATGCGCATTCGACTCCCAAGGCTTGATCCAAAGATTGTAATAAGAGCGCAAATGCATTGGTCGTCGCGGAACCGGCCGAAATCATTTTGTCCGTGGCGGCGGCGCTCCCTTCATTGATTCCCGGCACGACGATACGGTCGATCGATTCCGCCGGCAGCGACGCCAGAATGACCCGCCCGGCACCGGCTCGCAAATGGGCCTCCATGTCTTGGCGGCGCCGATATCTGCCCGTGGCATCGATGACGCAGTGGACGTTCAGAACATCCCATGGAACCTCCTCTGGCCGGGCAAGCTGGAGCATTCTTGTGCGGAACTTCTCGTTGATCAGATAGTTGTCGTGGAGCTCGCAGGACGGTTCGTCCACGCCGTCGCTATTGAGCAGGTACTGGATGATTTCCGGTTTGCCGATATCGGCCACCGCGACGATTTCGATATCGTCTTTTTCCAGCGCAAGGTGATACAGTTGCCGACCAATCTGGCCCAAACCCATAATGCCGACCCGGATTTTCCCGTTACGCATTTGGCCGCCTCCGTTTCCGCAAAATTAAGCGTTGGAAGATAGCGTTATTCATAGCCGAGCATTTTAACAATCGATGAACCAAAAGCAAAAACCTTTCTGACGAAATCGCGAAACTAAAGGTGCGTTTGTCGTGCATGTCGGTGATTAAGTTAGGAGAGTAGTGGGAATTACAAACTCCGACTGGAGGCAACCGGTCAAAGCGTTCTTGGTTCTAAATCGCGACGCCGAATACAGCGCCGATACACCAGTATAGTTCTGAAGGAATCCCTGGCAGCGTTATACGGCTCCCTCATTCGTGAACCCGTGATGCGCGGTCAGGACCCCGTCGATTTCGTCGTGGGTTCGGAACGTGATTCTAGACAACCAAATAAATTTTTACTATGTCCTTAAAATTCACCCTCCAAAGGCAAATTTCAATCCAGGACCTTCTTCGATGGCTTGAACCAGTGAAGCTCTTTGGCGGCTGTGGCCCAGAAGGCCTCGGGGTTTTTACGCGCGGAATTCAAAACGCTTCCGCTTTTCCCCGATAAAAAAGCCGGCCGTGCGAGAGGCTCACACAGCCGGCTTCAACTGGAATAAGTGAATGCAGCGACAAAGGAATAGCAGGGCTACCGCGCCGTCTTCCGTTCCTTGATCACCTCCAGCATCTTATCGTCACTGGTGAATTTAAAATCCCAGGTCTTTCTCTTGCGGGCTTCTTCCTGTTCAACCCCGTCGAGAATCTCCACGTCTTCCTTGGTAACCACCGATGCGCCTTTTCTCTTCAGAGTTTCGAGCATTGCCTCGATCTTGGCTTCCATTTCGCCGGCGGTAAAACCTTCCTTGCTATTCAGATATTCGTTCACCACCTTCATGCCGCGTTCGGCATCCTGCTTGGCGACTCCCACTAAACCGACGCTCGCGTTACGTGACCAACCGGCGACGAAGATACCTTCGAGTACCTTGCGCGCCTGAGGGTCGTACGGCTGATAGGCCGCCGGGCTCGGATCGCCGGGAAGTTTCTCCGGATTGGTGACAAAGGCGCCGCGAGAAAACGGCAATCCCAGCGAGGCATCGACTTGATCCCCGATGGCGTAAATCAGGCAATCGACGTCAACTCGGCTGTGCTTGCCGGTGCCTGTGGCGACTGTCTTACCGTCCTTAAGGATCATCTCGTTTTCTTCAACCTCGAGCGCAGTGACCCAGCCGTCACTATTGGCAATCACTTTTGTCGGCGCGCAGAGATAGCGAAATTCCAGCCTGCGGCCTTCGGCAGGCTCTCCCTGTTTAACGAACTTTGCCAGGATATCGTCGACGTTTTGTCCGACGGCGGTGAGCTGCGGCCGTATCCGCTCGATCTCTTTTCGCATGGCCGCGTTGTCGAGATACTGTTCAATAACCTCGAATTCGCTGTCGTCATAAGCCTTCTCGAGCGGCCCGCGGCGCGCGACGACGACAACCTGATCGATCTTTTTATGGTTGAGTAGCCAGTTGGCAATGTCCACCATAACATTGCCCATGCCTATGATGGCCACCCTGCGACCGATCTCGAATTTCTGTTGACTGAACGGCGGCAGCGAATTGTAATGATAAACCACGTCCTTGGCGTGATAAACGCCGACGCTTTCCTCGCCGGGTATGCCGAGCTTCTTGGTGCCCTGAGCGCCCGCGGTTACCACAACAGCGCTCAAGCCGATTTCTTTGAGATCGGAAAGGGTCAGCGCCTGATTGTCGCCGACGCTTACATGACCCAGGTAAAATACTCTGGGATCGGCTAGAATCCGCTTGAACTGTTTTCGCAGGCCCGTCTTCATCTTTTCCTTGTCGACGAAAATGCCGTACTCCGCCAAACCTCCCGGCTTGATGTCGCGATTCAGCAAAACAACCCGATGGCCCGCCTCGGCGAGCTTGCGCGTGCCGTAAATACCCGCGGGCCCGGCGCCTACAACTGCGACTAAATGCTGTTTGGTCATAATGGTTTAAGTACCATTCCTTTAGACTTTTTGCCGGATGGGAATTTGGAGATGAGAAACAAACGGAGGAGAGATAAAAGCACGTGCGAATTACTGGAGCTCCCGCTTACCCTCATACTCGAGTTCCGTGCCGCGCGAGTCCTTGTGCGTGAAGGAAACCAGCTCCCAAGACCCATCTTCGAGCGGACCTTTGAGAATGTATGAGTTTTCATCGCTACCGAGCACGCGAAAGTAACAGGCCTGCTCGCCGTACCACCGATCCACGACCGATTCGACCTCGATCGTCCGCGCTCCTAGCGTAAACCGGGACGGACTTTCCTTTCCTTTGGCATCGGCAAAGGATTCCACTTTGATTTTCACGCCGGTTCTCTTTTCCTGAAATTTTAAACAATTTAATATAACCCAAGATCCTGGAAAATTAAAGGAGTCCCCATGGCAGCAAATCTCGAGCGAATCAAGAAAGATGTCGTCAGCGCCTGCCGCGTTCTCTCGCAGCAGAAATTGGTCGAGGGATTCGGTCACGTCAGCGCGCGCGTGCCGGATTCGGACCGCTTTATCATGACGCCGCGCATCAGCCTGGCGCTGGTGACCGAAGAAGATCTCCTGATCATGAACCTGCAAGGTGGCGTCATCGATGGCAGTCAAGCCGCGCCCTTCGAAGCGTCTCTGCACAGCGCGATCATGACGCTCAAGCCGCAAATTAATGCCATCACCCGTATTCATGCGCGCGTCGCCAATATGTTTTCCGTCACAGACCGGCGGCTGGAGCCGGTGCATAATCACGGCAGTTTTTTTGCGGGCGGCGTTCCTCTCTTTCGCACGCCGGATCTTATTTCCACGACGCAACTGGGGCGGCAGGTAGCGGAGACCATGGGGGACAAGCCGGCAATTTTGCTCCGGGGCAACGGCCAGGTCACCGTGGGTAGAACGATCGCCGAGGCGGTCATGATGGCGATTTATCTGGAGGAAGCGGCAGAGATTCTTTACGGCGCGCTGCAAATCGGCACACCCGTTCCCCTGAACACCGCTGAAGCGGTCAAGCGTCAGGTCGAGGCCTTACCGCCGGTCGATCTGGAAAGAGCATGGAATTTTTTCAAGAACCGCGTCGACGCCGGCTGAACCAGAGAGATCGTCAGCTCCCATGCGAAGAATGAAAATTTTTCGGTAA
>CAYZXN010000073.1:0-22143 GCA_964482425.1 uncultured Syntrophobacteraceae bacterium
CCGAATAGCGATAGAGAGTGTAGAAATGCAATGATAAAGCCGCTAACGAGTGCCGGCAGCGCAAGCGGCAAGGTGATGGTCCATGCGGTTCTTAACTTTCCCGCGCCCAGGATAACCGCGGCATCCTCCAGATCGGAAGAAATCAAATCGCATACATTGGGCCACTAGCGAAAAAGCATAAGGAAAACTGTAGAGTGCCATGACAAAGATCAGACCATGCATGGTAAAGACATTGAAGAGAGCTGCTTCGCTGCCGGTAAAGTCGCGGTAGAGTTGGTTCAGCATCCCGGCGTTGGGACCGGCGAGCAAGGTCCAGGCAAATGCGCCCAGGAATGGCGGCGTCACGAACGAGGCCATCACCAAGGCGCTAATTGCCTTCTTCCACGGCAGGTCGGTGCGGCTGACGAGCCACGCCAGAAAGCCTCCGACAATGACGGCCAACAGGCCGACCCAGAATGAGATGATCAACGTATTCCAGATCGCCGTGAGAAAAGCCTTGTTGGTAAAAACCTCGACATAGTTGCTAAGAGTCAGACCGGCTTCGTCGCGCAGGCTAGCGTTAAAAATCGCCCCCAGCGGAAAGACCATGAGAAGCACTAGAAAAACGGCTGCGCCAAGCCAGACGATCAACGATGGATCGTAAGCTCTAAGCCATAGCCAACGCCCGTTGCGGGCGCCGGCTATGGCATCGGTCTCGACGGCAGGCATCGAGTGAAACTTTCCGGCTGGGCTCTGCGCCAAAAAATTCGACGAAGCGTTTTTTGATCTCGGCGTTGCGCTTCTCCAATTCGTCGGCGTCCACCGCGAGAATCTTCAGATCTTTGAGTTTGGGTTTATCCGTCGGATAGGTGACGTCGGGATGACCCGTATAGAGTCCTTCCTTGTCCGCAAGCAATTGCTGCGACTCCTTGGCGAAGATGAACTCACTGAAAAGCTTGGCGGCGTTGGGGCGCGGCGAATCTTTGGCGATAGCTACCGGCGAAACCACCAGCGGGACTCCTTCTTTCGGATAGACGATCCGGATAGGATTACCCTGCTTCTGCGTCTTATAGTAAAAATATTCCGCGCCATTGACGCCGATCGGGCGCTCTCCGGATGCCACAGCGCCGGCCGGATCATTGGCCGATTGAACGATGTGCAGGCTGTTCTTGGCAAGATCACGGAAATAATCCCAACCATAAACGTTCACCAGGGCCAGAACATGAGTCATAATAATGCCGCTGTAACCCGGATGGGCGGTGACCTGCTTTCCTTTCCATTTCGGGTTGAGCAGGTCTTTCCAGGTTTTTGGCGCTTCTTTGTCGGCGATCAGCTTGGGATTGTGCGCGATCACCGAAAGCGTCGCCCGCATGCCGTAGTAAAAGCCGTCCTTATCTTTAAAGCCGGCCGGAAAGGCTTCCACTCCTTTCGGCGTGTGTTTCAGCAGCATGCCTTTTTCCTTGAGCAGAACGAAATGGCCGGCGTCCGATGTATGAATGATGTCGGCGTTCTTGATGCTGGCGCCAGCCTCCTGCATCACCCGTTGCAACACCCGTTGCGAACCGGTGCGATGGACTTCGACATCGACGCCCGGAAAGCGGGTTCTAAAAGCGTGGGAGATGGCCGTCGATGATGGCAGGGCAAGGGAGGTGTACCAGACGACCTTGCCTTCCTTTTTTGCCGCGGCGACGAGCTGAGCATCCTGGGCGGCGGCTACCGAGCCCCAGACCAAACATAGGGCAAGCATGACGAAACAGAACTTAGTTTTCATGATTCGCTCCTCCTTACCGCATTTCGAGATATCGCCTAACGCACTTCTACTCCCAATTTCAAGGAATCAACAGCTCCGTCAATGAAGAAATAGCGCGCAGCTCCTCCAAGCGCCGCACGGCCGCGACAACGCTCTCGGCTTTTTCCGCGGACAATCGCAGGCACGCATTGGCGCGAAACTTGTCTTCGACCTCCGCTGGGGCCAGTGGATCTTCATAGCCGCCGCGGGGGTGCGGCTGATTTTCCTCGAGCACCGCTCCGCTATCGAGGCGTATTTTTACATGGCCGGAAAAATGACGCGGATAGTCGATGGTTGGGTCAAGCTCATATCGGACCTTTTGCGCCAGAACCAGTACGGCAGGATCACGAATAGCTTCATCGGTGAACTCTTCGAGACCCGCGCGGCCGTGAACCAGCATCACCGCAATGCTATACGGCAAACTGAATTTGGCGCCATAGGAGCTTACCGGTCGCTGCTTACCGGCAAGCGGCTCCCAGAGGCGATGCACGGGCCCCTCGGCGGTGCGGCAGACAACCTCGACGATTTTTTCCGGTGCCGGCGCATGCTTTTGCCTGAGCTTGAGCGCGCAATCCATATAGGGATGCGAGATCGATCCGCATGGATAGGATTTAAAGGCCAGCCGCGGGGTCTCCCACTGCTTTCCCAACTCGAGGAGTTTTTCGAAGCGGTATTCGTCGGCGCCGCCGAACGATCGAAAGAACCCGTGGGTGCCTTCGAAAACCGTTGCCGGCCCGCGAAAACCTTCGCGTGCCAACAAAGTAGCGATGACACCGCCGTGCGCCGACCATCCCGGATGCAATCGCTTGGTCCACGTGCCATCGGCGAGATACTCGATAATCCCGGAGCTTTGACTGCCACAAAGTCCGAAGGCATCGCTCCACTGTGCCGGAGCCAGTCCATAAAGCTTCCCTGCCGCCGCCGCCGCGCCGAATGTCGAACAAAGCGCCGTCGGGTGAAATCCCCGGGCATGAAATTTTCCCGGCGCCACCAAGCCGACTTTGCACATCACTTCCGTGCCGGCGATGGCCGCTTCCAAGACCAATCGGCCTCCGGCGCCGACCTGCTCGCCGACCGCCAGCGCGGTCATTCCGGCGCAGCAACCGGTATGGACGATGGCTTCTTCCAACGTATCGTCGTAATCCAGACCGTGCGCCAAAGTACCGTTGGCGAGCACCGCATTGGCGGCCGCAACCTTGGCTCGTGAGCCGATCAGCCGGCTCTCGGGCGAGCCGCCCAACGCTTGAGCGACCCTGGTCACCATGCCGCCGAAGTCCATGGTCGACGAGGCCAGCGCAACGCCAAGAGTATCGAGCAAAACCAGCTTGGCTTTGTCGATCACGTCGCGCGGAATATCGGCGATGCTCAGATCCTGGACGAATCGTCCTACGGAGTGCGAGATTGGCTCCAAATCGGCGCTCCTTGATTGTCGATCTTTCGATTCATGGCGAAGGGCGCGCGCGTCGAAGGACGCGAGATACACCAGACTGTCGCGGCAATGTTTCGCTTCGGTCTTTGGTCAGCCTCTTCCTTTTCGCTGCTTTTGGGGCGCTCCAGAAACCTCTTGCTTGTTAATCCTTGGGCCGGCAAGCCCGCTCACAAGGGTACTTAGTTCTTTTAGCTGCTCGAGGCAAGCGACCTTATCAATGGTGCTTTCGGCGCTCTTATGCGGCAGCACCAAGCGGGCACAATCGCGAAATTTTTCGCTCAGATCGCTCCAGCTCATGGGCTTGTCAGGATGGCCGCGAGCGACGTCGTTTCGTCCCTCTAGGATCTTGCCATTCTTTAATCGCACGCGGACGTGCGTCCGGACCTGATCATACCCCAGGGCCTCCAGTTCATCGTCGACGTAGAGATTGACTCGCTTCATCATCTCGACGACCCTTGGCTGCTGCACCTTTCGATCCACGAACTGACCGATGCCGGCCTTACGCTCCAGGACCGCGATAGCCATACAAAATGGAATACTGAACTTTCCTTCCAGGGCGGTTTTCGGCATCGGATAGATCAGTGCATTGGGAACATTGGAGTTGCTTCCCACGTCTATGGATTCGATATCGCTGTCATGCAGATCGTGGTCTTTGACCAGATCGAGGATCAGATCCTGGGCGGGATGGGATAGAGAGCCCGATGGATAAGGCTTGATCGATATTCCCGGCTCCTGCATGAAATAAGGAGAGCCCAGCCGTCGCGAGATTTTCTTCTCATCGTATCCACCGGCCATGGCATTGAAGAAGCCGCGGCGCGCTTCGAGGATATGGGTCGCGGCGGTAAAACCGCTCTGCGCCAGCAGTGCCGCCGTTAGGCCGTTCTCCGCCGCGCGACCGGCATGGAGCGGTTTGGTCATGGTACCGAAATTCTCGCGCAGTCCCGAGGCCATGCTGGCGGCGATTCCCAGAGCGCGCATTAACGCCTTTGGGTTCAAACGCAGGATCTTGCCCGCCGCCATCGCTGCGCCGAGCCCGCCGATAGTCGCAGTGGAATGGAATCCTGATTGGTAGTGGCGCGGGTTGATAGCGTCGGCAATGCGGCATTCGACTTCGACGCCGGCGATGTAGGCAAGCAAAAATTCCTTGCCGCTAATCTTCTCTTTCTCGCCGATCGCCAACACCGCCGCCAAGACGGGCGTTGTCGGATGGGTGAGCAATCCGTAAACCGCCTCCCGCGAGGTCGAAAGTTGGGTATCGTCGTAGTCCATGGCGTGACCGGCGACACCATTAGCCAGCGCTGCCTGAGGCGATGGCGCTGACATCCCGGCGCCAAGCACCGAAGATTCACGTCTCCCGCCCATCCCTTTGATGTGCGCCTGCACCATGCGCGAACACTCGTCTGTGGAGCCGGCCAAAGCCACGCCGAGGCCATCGAGAATAAAACCCCGCGCCAACGCAGTCACCTGCGGCGGGATGTCCTTGTATCTCAACCCGGCAACGTAATCTGCCACTTCCTCAGTGGGACCCACCTCGAGCTCCTTGATCGCGAACGCGCTGCAGTCGGAACGGCAAAGATTGATATCACTAGTGAACAGGTTTTTCACCTTGTTTTTGGCCGTGGCCGAATAATTACCGCGCCCGCTGCTAGCCGTATCTACACAGGACCGCAGCTGTAGAACGCCCACCAGAGCCCGCATGTATGCGAGCGGTGCGCTTGACAGCTTCCAACGCGTGGGATAGTTTAACCGTTAAATATTCTGAACACCTTATTCAGAGTGGTGGAGGGATCGGCCCTTCGAAGCCACAGCAACCGGTTCCCTAACAAGGAACGCTGGTGCTAATTCCAACCCCCGCGACGCGGGGGAAAGATAAGGTGAGGTGGTAAAAAACCTCTTCTTATCCGCAAGAAGGGGTTTTTTTTTGATCTGATCTTATGACTCTCAGCCTGAACACCGAACAAATCGAACGCTACAGCCGGCAAATCATGGTGCCTGATCTGGGCGGCAAAGCTCAAATACGCCTGCGCCACGCCCGTGTGCTGGTTGTCGGCGCCGGAGGATTGGGGTCGCCTGCCGCTCTTTACCTGGCGGCGGCCGGCGTGGGAACCCTCGGCTTGATTGATGCCGATAAGGTCGAACTCTCGAACCTGCAGCGGCAGATCCTTCATTCCACCGCCGATCTCGGCAGACCGAAAGTCGATTCCGGGCGAGAAAAACTCAGACAGTTGAATCCAGACGTTGAGGTTATCCCTTACCCCGTGCGATTGGAGTGGGACAATATTGACGAACTGTTTGCCAACTGTGATTTCATTGTCGACGGCAGCGACAATTTCGATACCAAATTTTTGGTCAATGATGTGGCTGTGCGCATGGGGAAAGCTTTTTCCCATGCCGGCATCGTCCGCCTGCAGGGCCAAACCATGACCGTGATTCCACATAGAAGCGCGTGCTATCGCTGCTTGTTCAAAGAACCGCCGCCGCCAGCGGAAATACTGAACTGCCAGCAATCCGGAATTCTCGGCGCAGTCGCAGGAACCATCGGCACGATTCAGGCAACCGAAGCGATCAAGTATTTAGTAGGATTCGAGGAAGGTTTGTTGACCGACCGCCTGCTTACCTACGACGCCAAGGCCATGAAATTTTACACGGTCGAAGTAAAGCAGGACCCGGATTGCGGCGCGTGCAACAATACGATCACCAAACAACCGGCTGAATCGAAAATCATCTAACGAGTGGGCAAGAAAGGAACGGATATGAGTTTTGTCAAAGGCCTTCAATGTCGAGAATGCGGCCAGGACTATCCCAAAAAACCGCTGCACGTGTGCGAAACCTGCTTCGGTCCTCTGGAAATCATTTACGACTACGACGGCATCGCCAAGGCGATCAGCCGTGAAAAAATCGCTTCGCGGGACAAGAACCTATGGCGCTACCGCGAGCTGCTGCCGATCGATGGAGAGCCGCAGGTAGGCTTGTATTCCGGCTTTACGCCGCTCGTGAGAGCGCACCGATTGGCGGAAGCGCTGGGAGTCAAAGAACTTTACCTCAAGGACGATTCGGTGAACCATCCGACCTTTTCATACAAGGACCGGGTTGTCTCGGTCGCTATTTCCAAGGCGATCGAATTTGGCTTCGATACGGTGTCTTGCGCTTCCACGGGCAATCTGGCCAATTCCGTGGCCGCCCATGCCGCCAAGGCCGGACTCAATTGTTACGTCTTCATTCCAGAAGGTCTCGAGCAAGGAAAAATTATCGGTTCGGCTATTTACGGTCCGAAGACTGTGGCGATCAAGGGCAACTATGACGACGTCAACCGGCTTTGCAGCGAGATCGGCGACAAGTATGGCTGGGCTTTTGTAAACGTCAACCTGCGCCCCTACTATTCCGAAGGCGCGAAGACCCACGCCTTTGAAGTCGCCGAACAACTGGGCTGGAAACTGCCAAAGCACATCGTCGTCGCTTCGGCGGGCGGAACCATCCTGCCCAAGCTCGCTAAGGCATTCAAAGAACTCGTGAAAGTCGGACTGGTGGAGGACACCGGCTGTAAAATCTATTCGGCTCAGGCGGCCGGATGCGCGCCGATCATCAATGCCCTGCATAAGGGCACCGATCTGATCAGTCCGGTCAAGCCCAATACGATCGCCAGTTCCATTGCGATCGGTAATCCAGCCGACGGCTATTACGTGGTTCATGCCGTCAAGGATTCGGGCGGTTGGGGTGACAGCGTCACGGATGAGGAAATCATCGCGGGCATAAAGCTGCTCGCCACCACAGAGGGAATTTTCACCGAACCGGCGGGCGGCACCGAAGTGGCCGTCGCCAAGAAGCTCATCCAGAAAGGACGAATTCCGCGCGACGAATCGATCGTCATCAGCATCACCGGCAATGGCTACAAAACTCTAGAGGCCGTGGCGCGTAGCGTCGAAAAACCCTACACCATAAACGCCACCCTTGAGAATTTTGACGACCTTTATCGAACTCTGGATCCCCCGGTGTCAAAAGCGGCGGGCAGTTGATTGCCGACCCAACGCCTTGCATGGTTCTGAGTCGCGGACTATGGTATAAAAATTCCAACGCCCCTATGCTAATTCGTTCAGGAGGATCGTTATGTCGGTTCGAGTGAGGGTTCCCACGCCGTTGCGCAAATTCACGCAGGGGTCCGACGAGGTCAATGCGCAAGGAAACAGCGTTCGGTCCATTGTCGAAGATCTCGAAAAGAATTATCCGGGCATCAAAGACAGGATTTGCGATGAGAATGGCAAGATCCGACGCTTTGTCAACGTATACGTCAACGGAGACGACATCCGTTTTCTGCAGAACCTGGAAACGAGCCTGAAAGAAGGCGACCATATATCCATTATTCCAGCTATCGCAGGCGGGCTTTAACCGGCCGGGTAACGCCATGGCTAGAGCCAATCACAATCTGCGGCTGGTTCCGGCGCTGTCGCGCGAACCGAAACAGATCGAGTCGGTGCTCGATCTGGTCGGCAACACGCCGTTAGTGGAGATTCACAAGATTGCCGAGGGATTGCCTTCAGGAGTTCGCATCTTTGCCAAACTGGAAGGCGTCAATCCGGGCGGCTCGGTGAAGGATCGACCCGCATTGCGAATGGTTTACGAAGGGATCCGCTCGGGAAAACTCATTCCGGGTAAAATCATCCTGGATTCGACGTCCGGTAACACCGGCATTGCGCTGGCATTGATCGGCACGGTTCTGGGTTATGCGGTCGAGTTGGTCATTCCGGCCAACGTCAGTACGGAACGCAAACAGATCATTGCCGCTTACGGCGCTAAAATCACCTACAGCGACCCTATGGAAGGGTCCGATGGCGCGATCCAGCTGGCCCGGGAGATTCTGAAAAAAAGCCCCGAGCGCTACTTCAAGCCCGATCAATACTTCAATCCCATGAATCCGCAGTCCCATTACGAGACCACTGGTCCGGAGATCTACCGCCAGACCGACGGCAAAATAACGCACTTCGTCGCCGGCATTGGCACCGGGGGCACGGTCATGGGCGCGGGGCGTTACCTCAAGGAGGCGAATCCGGCGATCCAGGTGATTGCGGTGGAACCCGACGACTCACTGCACGGACTGGAGGGGCTCAAGCATATGGCCACCTCCATCGTTCCCGGCATTTATCACGAAGAAGAGTTGGATTTTAAGATTCCCGTATCCACCGAAGATGCTTATTCCATGGTCTACCGGCTCAGTCAGGAAGAAGGTATCTTGGTCGGCCAGTCGTCCGGAGCGGCCATGTTTGCCGCACTGAAAGTCGCGCGCAAATTAGAGCATGGTGTCGTGGTCACCGTGTTCCCTGATTTTGGCGATAAGTATCTCTCCACGAATCTCTGGGTAGGCTGGCGCGATCGTATGGCCGTCGGCAATCTGAAGTTCTCCATCTGATCGATGAAAAAGAAAAAAGAAATCGTTCGCGAGAGAATCTATCTGACTTTTCCTCGAGAGCTGGTTAAGGAACCGGTTTTATCTTTGTTGGCGAAGCAATTCGATGTCGTGTTCAATATCCGTGGTTCCACTGTCACCGCAGAAATGGGTTTGGTGGCGCTTGAGATCGATGGCGCGCAAGCTGAAGTAGACAAAGCCGTCGCGTGGCTTAAGAGTAAAGGAGTGACGGTTGAACCAATTGAGAAGAACGTGATCGAATAGGTTATTGACCTGACGCGGAAATCGAAATCACCAACGCGCCGCCTTCATGCGGCGGCCCGCCCAGAAGAAAATGGCCGCGTCTCTGCAAGCGTACGGTGGTATCCAACAGCGGCTTAGCTCCCTCGGTAAGACGAACTTTCAAAGTGATTTGCTTGTCTTTGGATTCTTGAGGCGATATCGCCAGCGACCTTCCTCCCGGAATTTCAAAACTAGCATTGCCTTTCCATGGAACCGATTGAGCCTCTTCCTTGAGCAGCCGGTACGATCGGTACTTCATCACTTTAAGTTGATTTTCCAGCGGCTTGAGCCGGGCGTCAAAATCGTCGCTCTGATTCGAAGCTAGAATCGTCCCAATCTTTAGCTGCACCGGCTGGCTACTATTATCGGCAGCATAAGCCCAGACAGCCGCGAGCAAGAGACTAAAAAGCAGGCTTGATTTCAGCAGGTTCCGTAGAAGATTCATTCTCGCTTTCTTGATAGAGCCAGATCACCATTGTCTTTGTTTCGTCCTCGCGCAACAACGCAACATTGCGCCCGTAGGTGTCGATGGACTCTACAGCGACAAAGTTGTCCCGTGGCGCGCCGCCTTTAAGTCCGGGCAACCAGAAATCGACAGACAACCCTGCAAGCACAACGATAATCAGCGCCGGCACGGCCCATGCCAATCGGGGCGGGGTTAGAGTTCCATGAATCCAGCCGGTAAAGCTCTCACGCCAGGTCGTCTTCCGGGTGATGCGTTGCTGAACTTCCTGCCAGAACGGCTCGAACACCGGCTTTGCAGATCCAGCCGTTAATGCGGCGTGCAATGAGGCGTGGAGATGCTCGAGCTGTCGTTGCTCTTCGCCGCAGACCGGGCAGGTCTCCACGTGCAACCTGGTCGCTTCCGCTTCGGACGCCGGCAGCTCGCCGTCGAGCCAAGCTCCGATTGCGGGCTTAACTCTTTCGCAAGTGGTCATAAGAAAGCGCTCAATTTTTCCTGGAGTTTTTTTCTCGCGTAATGCAATCGGCTCATGACGGTCCCTTCGGAGCAGCCTAGAATTTCGCCGATGTCTTTGTAGGAGAGTCCTTCGATGGTCCTCAGTACAATGACGGCTTTGTGTTCGGGAGTCAAATCGTTAATCGCCGAGATCATTTTCTCTCGAAGCTGCCTGTCGTGAACATCCGTAAAGGGATCTTTGGCGACCTCGTGTTGTTGTTCCAACGCTTCATCCATGGTCTCCCGGAACTCCAATGGGCTCCTTTTTTGCCGCCTCTGGTAGTCAATGGAGATGTTCACCGCAATGCGGTAGAGCCAAGTGTAAAAGGAAGATCCTCCTTGAAAGCTATGTATCTTCCGGTAAGCCCGCAAAAACGTATCCTGCGAAACCTCCATGGCATCATCGGGGTTGCGCAGCAAGCCAAGCACCACCATGTAGACTTTATGATGATAACGCGACACCAACTCTTGAAAAGTCGCGATATCTCCAGATTGACATTTCTGGACCAGCTCCCAATCACTTAGCTCCACATGAACCCTGCCTGTTTGACGTTCTGCATTGTTTTTTATTCAGCGGGACCGAAGGTTAGATAGCAGAACCTTGAACTTTTAGCGAATTATCATAGAATACCACTCGATATCTATCATTTCCTCCACCTACTTTTCGAAAACAACACAGGAGTTACGGATGCTCGTTAAATGTCCGAGCTGCGCGACCGCCTACAACGTCTCGGACGATCGTATGAGGGGCTCCGCCGCGACATTTCGCTGTTCCCGCTGCAAACACGTCTTCGAGCTCGAGGTACACCCCGGATCGAAGGGGCCGGCTTTACAGGCGGCGCCGGCCGAGGCTGAGACGGATGCGGAACTGGCCTTCACGTTTGGCCCGCGGGATCAACAATCGGACACCCTCGAGAACAGCGAAAATGCGTCGACGCAACCGGACGAGATGCCGTCATCTCGTAATCACGCTGAGCCGTCGAGATCGTTGCTGACCCCCGAAGACACCAAACAAAACCAAACCGCCAAGCCTGAAGCCGGCGGACAGCCGCTCCACAGTGGGAGAGCACGCGTTCTGCAAGACAGCCCGAGCTCGGCGCATGATGAACGTTTCGACGGTGTTTTGCCGCCGCCGCACAGCAATAACATTTCGGTTCTGGATTCGCATCGAGATCAGCAGGCTTCGACTCTCCCCTACTTTACATTGTTCGCCCTGTTGACCCTTTTCTTCTCGCTGGCCACCGCTATTCATTACACGCATCCTGGGAAGCTTGAAAACTTCATCAAAAACATTCCACTTGTCGGCACCGCGATCGTCAAAAACGATCACCTGAAAGATGGCGTGGCGTTGCAGTCGATTCGCGGCAGCTATGAGGCGATACAGGGTAATCGGGAAGTCTTCCTGGTAACGGGGAGGGCCATGAACCAGAATTCGGTGGTCATTCGCGAGGTCCAAATCGCCGCCGAAACCTTCAGTGCCGATGAAAAGTCACTGGAGCAACAAAGCATGTGGATCGGCAATGCGATTTCGCCTAAAATCATTCGCGGCATGACCGCCCAGGACATCGCGGATCTGCAGCGCTTAAAGCCATTGAAGACTTTCGAAATCCCGCCTGGTGACTCGGTGCCTTTCACGATCGTCTTCTTAAAACCGGCCAAAGCCGTAAAGGACTTTACGTGCGCGGTAGTCTCGGCCGAAGAAGAGGTTTAAGGCGAGTTTTTCGCGGGACCGTCCTTGTTCGCCGCCTTTTCCGGCGTGACGTCGATCTCATCCGTGTCCTTAAGCGACTTGCGGAACTTTCGAATGCTTTTGCCTAAGCTATCACCCAGGTCCGGCAGGCGGCCGCTAAACAGGATGACAATGATGAGAAGCACGATAACCAGCTCTCCGAGCCCTAAACCAAACATGAGACCCCCTTTGTGATGGACGCATTATTTCAGGAATGGCCGCCATTGCAACTCCAATTTGCCCCGGCAAGCATTCCTGAACTAACATAGGACTGTGGAATACGTGAACACGCCGCTGGCGCGTTTTTTTGCGGCATCTTTAGCGATCCACCTGGCCTTCCTGCTTTTATGGCCCAGGCCGGCAGTCCGCTCGCTCCCTGAGGAAGCCATGAGCGTGTCCTTCATTCCGGCGCCACAAGAGAAACCCAAAGACAAAATGGCGGCGCCGGTAAAGCAAGCGCCCAGGGCGGCGCCCACTCGACCTTCCCGCTCGCCGGCGATTATTGCGAAAAAAAACTCACCCGAAGTTAAAAGGTCTGCGCCGCCGCAACTCGCAGTCGCGCCTAAGCCTCAAAATGAAGCCAAGGAAACCACTCCAGAACCGCCGGCAAAGACCCAGGAGCCGGTCGAAGCAGACATGCCGATCACCGAACGCAAACTCCCTACTCTCAAGGAATTGTTACCGCCCATCACCTGGTCCGCGCCCAGAGGAAGTAACACGGAGCGCGACGGGCCGGTCCGCCTGGACACGAAGAATCCGCAGTACATCACCTACTTCAACAGCATCAAACGCGACATTGAATTGGTCTGGCAGTATCCCGAGCCGGCGCTGCGGTATGGTTTGCAGGGCAAGTTATTATTAGAGTTCTCTGTTTTGGCCGACGGCCACCTGGAGAGCGCCCGCATCATTCGCTCCTCAGGCTCCAGCCTGCTCGATCACGAAGCTTTGCGCGCCATCAGAGCCGCGGCGCCGTTCAGCCCGATCCCACCGTGGATCGACCAAAGAAAAATCGACATCATCGCGAGTTTCGAGTACTTGGATAACCGGCTCGACTATCGCGTCATGCCTTGAATCTTGCGCGCTCAGTTAACCAATCCGAGGCATGCGCGAGCGAACGGTCGATCAAAGCCGATTCACTCTTCTGCGCTACCCGGCCGCCAGCGCAGCACCGGTCTTCTTGCCGCCCTGGCCTCATCCAGGCGACGCACCGGAGTCGTGTGTGGCGCGCTCTTCACCAATTCGGGAGTTTCTTTAGCTTCACGCGCGATTAAGATCATGGCTTCAATGAACTGATCCAGCGTTTCCGGGGTTTCGGTCTCCGTCGGCTCTATCATCAACGCGCCGGAAACCACTAGCGGAAAATAAATGGTCGGCGGGTGAAAGCCGTAATCGAGCAGCCGTTTGGCAATGTCCAGAGTCGAGACGCCATTTTTGTGCTGCACACGGTCGGTAAAAATGCATTCGTGCATGCACGGCTCATTGTAGGCGAGATGATAATGCTTCTCGAGTTTGCTTCGAATGTAGTTTGCATTGAGCAGCGCCATGCGGCTGGCTTCTTGCAGCCCATCTCCGCCCAGTGAAACGATGTAAGTATAGGCCCGAACCAGTACGCCGAAGTTGCCAAAGAATGACCGCACACGGCCGATCGATGAGGGAAGATCCTCGACGCATCGGAAGCCGTCGGCGCCTTTCTCGATACGCGGGATCGGTAAGTAGTCGCGCAGCGCGCTCTTTACCGCCACCGGCCCAGCGCCCGGGCCACCGCCACCGTGAGGCGTCGAAAAAGTCTTATGCAGGTTCATATGCAGCACATCGACGCCCATATGACCCGGCTTGGCAATGCCCAACAAGGCGTTCAAGTTGGCGCCGTCGAGATAAACCATGCCGCCCTTGTGGTGAACAATCGCGGCGATCGCTTCGATATTCTTCTCGAAAATGCCCAGCGTGTTGGGGTTCGTGAGCATCAACGCGGCGACCTCCTCGTCCATGACCCGGGCGACGGTTTCAGGAGCGACCACCCCTTGATCGTTCGACGAGATCTGGATCACGTCATAGCCGCATAGAGTCGAACTTGCCGGGTTGGTGCCGTGCGCCGTGTCCGGAACGATTATCTTCTTGCGCGGATTTCCCTGTGCAGAAAGATGCGCGCGGATCACCATCAGGCCGGTCAATTCGCCCTGAGCCCCCGCTGCCGGCTGGAGACTGACGTAATCCATCCCGCCGATTTCAGCCAGCATTCTTTCCAGATCGTAGAGCAGCTGCAGCGCTCCCTGGAGGGTCGACGCCGGCGCCAGCGGATGAACCGTGGAGAAGCCAGGATAGCGCGCCACCACTTCATTGACCTTGGGATTATATTTCATCGTACAAGAACCAAGCGGGTAAAACTGGCTCTCGATGGCAAAATTACGTTGCGACAAGCGGGTGAAGTGGCGCAATACCTCAAGCTCGCCCATCTCCGGAAAGCCGTCAATATCTTCGCGCAAAAAAGCCTGCGGTATACTCTGTTGAGCGGGCTGGATTTTCTCCGGCCACAAAAAGGCGGTTCTTCCGGGCGAGCCGCTCTCGAACAGCAGCCGGTGAGATTCTTTACGGCGGGGCGGATCAACCGGAGACTGCGTGGCCAAGGCGACTGATCCCCTCTCTGTCATTCATCTCGGTGGCGCAAACAAGCAGGCAATCAGCAAGTTCCGGATACCATCGCGCCAATGCAATCCCGGGTATGATTTTTTGCTCGGAACAACGCCGCATGAGATCGTCGACTTGCTTTACTTTGATGACAAATTCGTTGAAGAACAGTCCTGTAAAGCGGTCCTCGAGCCTGGCGCCGAAGCGTAGGAGCTCCTGCGTCTCGTGGGCGCGCTGAACGTTTATTTCCGCCAGCCGGCGCAGGCCGGTCTTTCCCATTAGCGCCATGTAGACGGTAGCGGCCGTCGTGCACAGAGTCTGGCTCGTGCAGATGTTCGAGGTGGCCTTTTCACGCCGAATGTGTTGCTCGCGCGTCGCCAAAGTCAAAACATAACCGCGCGCCCCTTCGGTATCGACGGTCTGACCGACCAGCCGGCCTGGCAGGTTACGCATGAATTTCCGTTGAGTCGCGAAAAAGCCAAATCCCGGTCCGCCAAGAGCCATCGGCACGCCCAGGCTTTGACCTTCGCCGACGGCAATATCGACGCCGTACGCTCCCGGAGGTTTGAGCAGACCGAACGCCAGAGGTTCGGTGGTCGCGGTGATCAAGTGGGCGCCGGCGCGCTCGCAAAGCTCGCGCAACCGCCCGAGATCCTCGATGACACCGAAAAAGTTCGGGTAACCCACCAAAACGCACATGGTTCGATCGTTTACCTGCCGCGCCAATTGATCGACATCAGTGGCGCCGGCGGCGTCATAGGGAACCTCTTCGAGACCGAGATCGGTCAGACTGCGCAGGTAAGTTGCGACCACCGCGCGATACTCTGGATGAAGCGCACGCGATACGAGCACACGCCGGCGCGTCTCCGGTTGAATGCGCCGCGCCATAAGAACTGCTTCCGCGGCAGCCGACGCGCCGTCATAAACCCCGGCGTTGGAGACTTCCATTCCGGTGAGCTGGCAGATTAGGGTCTGATATTCAAAGAGCGCCTGCAACGTACCCTGGCTCACTTCCGGCTGATACGGCGTATATGAAGTGGAAAACTCCGAGCGTGAAACGATGGCATCGACCGCGCTCGGAATAAAATGATGATAGATGCCGCCGCCGAGAAAAAACTCCCATTCATTGGCGGCGGCGTTCTTGGCCGCCAGCGCACCCAGGGCCCGGCGCACCGCTGGTTCACTCAAGCCATCGGGCAAACCGATCTTGGCTTGCGACCTGAGACTTGGCGGAACATGGCGAAACAGATCATCGACGCTATGCAGCCCAAGCGCGCCGAGCATTTGTTCCTTGTCGGCATCGGTGTGCGGCGTGTAGCCCATAGGGCAAGACTATTCCTCCTCGTCGTCCTCGGCTTCCTCGTCGTCTTCTTCCTCGTCGTCTTCTTCCTTTTGCTGCTCGATGTACTCGGCGTATTCTTCGGCGGTCATCAAATCCTTGAGGTCGTCCATGTCCTGCATCTCGACCCTGATCATCCAACCGTCGCCATAAGCATCGTCGTTAATGGTTTCGGGACTCTCGGGAAGAGAATCGTTGACTTCCAACACCGTTCCGCTAACCGGCGCATAAACATCCGAAACCGCCTTGACCGATTCCACCGCCCCAAACGGATCGTCTTTTACGATCTTTTCACCGACCTCCGGCAACTCGACAAATACAATGTCCCCCAATTCTTCCTGGGCGTATTCGGTGATGCCAATAGTCGCAGTCTTGCCTTCGACCAAGAC
Source organism: uncultured Syntrophobacteraceae bacterium (assembly GCA_964482425.1). Classification (GTDB taxonomy): domain Bacteria; phylum Desulfobacterota; class Binatia; order UBA9968; family UBA9968; genus WHTF01. The sequence continues at coordinate 15,918 of CAYZXN010000073.1, forward strand.
CCATTCGTGTTCTTTCGAGTATCTAAGCCCCTCAGGAATCTCCATGAACGTCCCTCCCTTGCGTCTGCCAGCGCCGATCATTGCCGGTAAAACGGCAATGGTACTACTTTAGCGCGAATTTTTTTACTGCGAATTTCAACTTCAAGTATGTTCTCGTCGCGAGCTTCTTCAGCGGCCACATAACCCAGCGCGATGGAGCGCCCCAGCGTTGGTGATCGCGTGCCGCTGGTTATTTTGCCGATGGATCGTCCGTCCTTTGACAACGGATAATTACCGCGCGCGATGCCGGCGTCGATGAGCTCCAAGCCGACCAGCTTGCGCTTGACGCCTTCCTGTTTTTGCCTTAGCAAGACTTCACAACCGATGAAAGAGCCTTTAGTTAATTTCACCACCCAGTCAAGTCCCGCCTCGAAAGGGGTTGTCGAGTCGTCGAGCTCGTGGCCGTACAGGGGGTAGCCCTTTTCCAGGCGCAGGGTGTCCCGCGCGCCAAGCCCCGCCGGGACCAGTCCGGCGGCAGAGCCGGCGTCGAGCACATCGTCCCACAGCTTTTCGGCATCGTCCCAATCACAGTACAATTCGAAACCACTTTCTCCGGTATATCCCGTGCGCGCGATGATGCAGCGTTTGCCTGCCGCTTGTGCGGGCGCAAAATAAAACGATTTGATAGCGGCAAGGTTATGCGCGGTCAAGGGTTGGAGAATTTTCTCCGCGGCCGGCCCCTGCAAAGCCAATTGCGCATAGCGAGCGCTGACATTTTCGACTTCAACCGAAGCGGACACATGTTCGCGCAGCCAACAAAAATCCTTGTCGGTATTGGCAGCGTTGACGCAAATCAGAAATCGATTCGGTTCGGTACGGTAGAGAATTACATCGTCGACCACGCCGCCGTCTTCGTTCAACAGTAGGTTGTACTGCGCCTGGCATACCTTGAGTCGTGAAACGTCATTGGCGCTAACCTGCTGGCAGAAAGCTTCTGCGCCCGCGCCGCGCACTTCGATCTCTCCCATGTGGCTGACATCGAACAATCCGGCATGACTGCGGACCGCCAAGTGTTCGGCGATCACACCGGCATATTGGACCGGCATTTCCCAACCGGCAAACTGCACCATGCGCGCGCCGGCGCGCCGGTGAGCTGCATATAACGGCGTCCTTTTCATTGGCTCACGAAGTTTGGACCTGTTGCAAATCGCGAACTAGCGTTCGCGCTGGATGGAATCCTTAGCCGCCTTCAAGGTGTTGTACAGCAGCATGCAAATGGTCATCGGTCCCACCCCACCGGGAACCGGGGTGATGGCGGCGGCTCGCTCCTTGGCCGTATCGAACTCGACATCCCCGGCGAGTTTGCCGCTGGGCAAGCGGTTAACCCCGACATCGATGACAACGGCGCCGGGCTTGATCCAATCGCCGCGGATGAGTCCGGCTTTACCGATGGCCACGACCAGGATATCGGCGCGGCCCACTTCGTCGCGCAGACTGGCGGTGCGAGAATGACATACGGTTACGGTCGCGTGCTTCTCCAGCAGCATGAGAGCCACCGGTTTGCCGACGATGTTGCTGCGCCCGACGACAACCGCGTTCTTGCTTTTAGGATCGCAACCCGCCGCCTCGAGAAGCTTCATAACGCCCAGCGGCGTGCACGGCCGGAAACCGGCGCCACCGATCATCAGCATGCCCTGGCTCATGGGATGAAACCCGTCCACGTCTTTGTGGGGAGAGACGGCTTCGAGAATTCTTTCCGCACGGATGTGCGCGGGGAGTGGCAGCTGAACCAGAATACCGTGAACATTTTTGTCCTTGTTCAGGCTATTCACCAAGGCGAGCAGTTCCTTCTCAGAAACCGTCGCGGCAAGAAAATGCTCGAAAGACTTGATGCCGACTTCTTTACAGGCCTTTTCTTTATTTTTTACATAAATATGCGATGCCGGATCGTCTCCCACTAGGACAACCGCCAGTCCAGGCGCCATGCCCCAGCGTCTTTCCAGACCGTCGACCTCTTCCTTGATCTGCTTTTGCACTTCCTTGGCTACGGCCTTACCATCGATGATTGATGCCATTTCAACCTCATCGAAGAGATGAAAAATTCATGTCGAGAAAGACGATTTGCGGAGAGCGATGTTTCTATTGGCATGACACGCACAAAGCCAAAGGTCAACCCTGAGACAGCGGCTTTTGCCAATGAAAAACACCCCGTGATGCGCTTGCTCGGGCTGCTTTAATACCGGGCTCGAAGGTCCGTGTTGACAAGCCACGGACGGCGAACTATTAGCCAAGTTTGCAGCACGGAAAAGAGATCTCGACCATGCGGTTATCCGGCAACTCCGGCCGCCGGGATCAAAGGTCGAGGGCCGGATGACGTTGCATTGCCGCCGGCCGCCGATTTATTTATGGTTATCGAAGCACGCCTGAGGATTTGAGACCAAGAAGGAGATTTATGGACAAGCCAAGGAGCCTCGAAGAAATCAAGAACGACATACGCGCGCGTCTCGGCCACCGCGCGCCCTTTCTTCACGCCGAGAAGGCGGAAGCCGAAGAGGCGCTTGGCAAGCTCAGCTCAGTGCATGGGGAGACATGGGCCGCGGCTTGGAATGAACTGGGCGCCCGCTGGGAAAACCGAGCAGTAGGCGCCGAGAAGGCCGGCAACACGGCGGAAGCCAAAGAGAGTTACTTGAAGTCATACGGCTATTACGGCATCGCCCGTCACCCTTTTCCAAGCAGCCCGGGAAAGCAACATGGTTACTTAAAAACCCGTGAGATGTTTCTTGCCGCTTCGAAGTATTTCGACATTCCGATCGAGCGCGTCGCCATTGCTTTTGGACAACAGAAGATCGTCGGCCATTTACGCCTGCCAAAACAACTGCCCGCGCCGCTTATCATGCATTGGGGCGGCATCGACAACTGGAAGGAAGAACGCCACTCTTTCGCCGAATCTTTCGTTAATCAAGGTTGGGGTTGTTTCGTGATGGATAGTCCCGGCACCGGTGAATGCCCGGTCCTGGCCGGGCCGGACGCTCATGAGGTGCACCTGACGGCTCTGGATTATCTGATGAAGAGACCTGAGGTCGAATCCGGCCGGATCGCCGTGGTTGGCGCCAGCTTCGGCGGCCACTGGTCGACCAAATTGGCGCACCTGGCGCCGGACAAGCTCAGAGCAGCGGTGAACTGGGGCGGCGGCATTCATTATTTCTTTCAACCGGAATGGCAACAGCGGTCGCGCAATGCCGATTCCTACCTTTTTGACCTCATCGAAGCCCGCGCCAATCTCTTCGGCAAAAAAACTTTTGATGAGCTCTGCCAGGTAATGCCGGCGCTGTCTTTGCTCGATCAAGGCTTACTCGACAAGCCTTGCGCGCCGCTGCTGATCGTCAACGGCAAAGAAGACAAGCAGGTGCCGCTGGACGATTTCTACCTCCTCCTGGAGCACGGCAATCCCAAAACCATCCGGTTGTTCCCTGGCGGTCATATGGGCGCCATTGCCAATATTTTCAAAACCGTGATCGCCTGGTTGCACGAGAGATTGGACAGATAACATGAGCCTCTATCAACTTCAGAAACTTATCTATGACGTAAACCGAAACTCCGAGCGCCGCGAGGCTTATCGTGGCGACGGCGGCACCTTTATCGCGCGCTACGATCTCACGGCGGAGGAGCTGGATGCCATCAGCCGTCTGGACATTCGCAAGCTCTATCAAATGGGCGTCCATCCTCTGTTGCTGCGCCCGTTTACATTGTTGCATCGCGTATCGAATGAAGATTACGCCAAGGCTTTGGCGGGATTGGAGTAGGTTATGTCCATCGTATTTGCCTGTGCCGCCAGCCATGCGCCCGGAATGACGGCCTGGACCGAAGCGGCGCCGCGGGAGCAAAGGGAGAAATTTCTCGGCAGCTACCGCCAACTCGGCGAAATGATCGACGCTGCGAAGCCGGACGCTCTGGTGGTCATCACCGTGGAACACTGGGCCAATTTTTTCTTGAACCAGATGCCGACATTCTGCATCGGCCGCGCCAACCACTACGAAGGCCCGGTGGAAGAATGGCTGAAGATTCCCAAAACCCAGGTGCCCGGCGATGCCGCACTCGGCGCTAAGCTTCTCGATGCCTGCCTGGACGGCGGCTTCGATCCGACATTCTCCGATGAGCTTTTCTTTGACCACGCCACCATGTTGCCATTGCATTTCTTGAACCCGAATATGTCCGTGCCTGTGGTCCCGGTGATCATCAACACGCTCACGACTCCAATGCCGACCGCGAGACGTTGCTTTCAATTGGGCCAACTCCTGGGGAATGCTGTCGAACAGCAGCCCAAGCGCGTCGCCCTGATCGCTACCGGTGGCCTCTCGCACTGGCCCGGCGAAGCCAAGATGGGAAAGATTAATGTACCCTTCGACAAGCGGTTTTTGGAAATCTTGATCGAAGGCGACGGTAATCGACTGGCCGAATACTCGCACGCGGAGATCGACCGGGAGGCGGGCTCGGGCGGGCATGAAATCAGAACCTGGATCGCCTTGGCTGGCGCCGTGCAGGATTGGCATGCCACTCTGCTGGCGTATGAACCGGTTTATCCCTGGGCGACAGGATGTGGTTTGGTGGCTTTCAACCGCTAGGAGTCGCCTGCTTCTACAGAGCAACGAGGCGAAGGAGCCTTGTTCAGCAGCCTGCCAAACCTTTTGATTGGAGAATCATAATGTCTGTCAAATTCAGCCTGCATAGCGTTCACGGCGGCGTAAAAAACATCGATGAAATTCATAAACGGGCGCAACGCGCCGAAGAGCTGGGCTATGACGGGATTTTCATCGGCGAAAGCCATCTGAGTTCCATCGATTCATTTCAGACCCTGGCCAGCTGCGCAATGCTGACCCGGCGGGTTCTTTTGGGCATCGCCGTGACCAATATGGTCTTCCGCCACCCGACGGTGCTTGCCGGCGCCGCGGCATCGTTGAACGAAATTTCACGGGGGCGGGCCATTCTCGGTCTCGGCACCGGTGACGGCCCTGTTTATACGCAAGGTTTGAAAGCCACGCCAATGAAAGAGTTTGAAGAAGGCGTAAGGCTGATCCGCCACCTCGTGCAAGGAAATCCCGCAACCTTCCCCACCGGCAAATTCGGCATCAGTTTCACCATCAACAGTCCGGCCCCCATCTATGTCTCAGCCGAAGGTCCCAAGGGGCTACAGCTGGCCGGCCGTTCGGCGGACGGCGTTATTCTCGGCACCGGCTTCGATCTGCGCGTCATCGACTGGGCCAAAAACAAAATACGCGAAGGGACGGCACAAAGCGGACGCAAACAGAGCGATGTGAGCGTCATCGCGGCAGGAATGCTGTGCGTCCGCGACGACGGCAACGAAGCCCGTCGCATCGTGCGCAATCGCATCGCCAACCGCGCGCACCACAATTTTCGTTTCACTTTCGAAACCGTTCCACCGGAAGAACTGGAGGGGATCAAGAAATTCATGGAAGGCTTCGACGTCATGAAGCCCATGGAAGACCGCGTCGATCCCGATCTCGTCAACGATTATCTGGTGCGGCGATTCTCGATAGCCGGCACTCCGAAGGAATGCATCGAGCGCATCGAGGAGCTAAAAGCCGCGGGTGTCGAGCACGTCATGCTGACCCCGGCGCGAAAGGTTTATCACGAGAGCGTCGAAACTTTCGCGACCCAAGTCATGCCGCACTTCAGAAATTGAGGCTCAGGCGAGCCTCAAGAGTTCAACAGTTCAATGGATAAGGTCAGAGAGCCGGGATTGAATCCGGGCCGCGTTGAACCGCTGAACCGTTGAACTTTTAAACCTTTGCAACCATCGGGGAAGCAGAAACAAAAACGCCGCCGGCACTTTCACCTGCCGGCGGCGTCCCCTTTTTCTATTGCCAACTAAAGTTAAGAAGTGACTTCCCACCAGTTCTTGCTGATGTCGCTGAAGATGAAATGCACCCGCCCGTTTTCCTGCAGGTCCCAAAGCTCGTCGATGCCGAGATCTTTACCTCTCGTTGAAAACTCCTTGTGCGCGTCGCCGACCTCATCGGCGGATGCGAGTTTCAAGGTGAAGCGATTGGCCGCGGTCAGATAATCGCGGCGCGTGGTCGGCAGGACAACGATGTACCAAGGGGTACTCGGATGACTGATGTACGTGGACGTGCGACCGCCACCGATAATCTTTAGTCCCAAAACTTCTTCGACAAAGCGGTCGTTTACCGCCTTGTCGTCGCAGTTCAAAGTTCCGTGGGTCATCGCC
>CAYZXN010000074.1:0-4044 GCA_964482425.1 uncultured Syntrophobacteraceae bacterium
AACATCTATCTTAATCTATTCGACCGTAAGTTCCGTTCGTACTGCCGGTCCACCGGGCTAGCAGCCGAGCTCGTCCGCTATGCGGATGATTTTGTCATCTTAATGCGCGGGGGAGCGGGGCGGACCAGGGAGAAGGTTCAAGAGATGGTGGAGGGCCTAGGGCTGAGACTCAACGAAGCCAAGACTAAAGTGATCGACGCGCGCCAAGGGAGCTTTGAATTTCTGGGATTTAGCTTTGCCCGGAAAGTAAGCTTCAAGAGCGCAAAGATGATCACGTTGGTTGAGCCGTCGCGGAAAAGCCAACAGCACTTTCGTGATGAAGTGCGGAGGCTGACGGCACGCCGGACCCACTGTGTGCCGGAGCAGAACGTAGTCGAACGCGTCAATCGGTATGTGTCGGGTTGGGTGCTTTACTTTCATGTGCACAACAGCACGCAAGTCTTCACCCAGCAGCGTTTCTTCTTGGAGCAACGGGTGCGCAAGTACCTGCAGAAACGGCGGCAGCGTAAAGGCACATTCGCTACGGCCTTCGCCCGCGGACTGCCCATGCGCGTGCGATGAGTTGTATGGATCCATCTTGCGCGACCGGGAGGCTGGCGCGGATCTGCTCGCGGAGTGCGCCACGGCGTTCTTGGCTAAGCGACATGGCATAGCCGGGAGCAGGTCCCTGTCCGCCGAGAAACGGCGACCAGTAATCGTCAACATCCCGGAAGGGTGTGGGCACATCGATGGCGCGCACCTCGACATCGCTCAATCCGACCGCCGTGAACAGGTCCGCGAGAGGAGCCGGCTGGCAGATCGGGAAACGACGCCCCTCGTCGAGATCGCAGGCGGCAGCGTCGAGCGCCACCGCCGCGTTCCAAAAATAGCGCATCAGCTCCATTTTGCCGGCATAGTCCCAGACGTAGGCGGCGACAACTCCACCCGGCCGTACAACGCGAGCCATCCCCGCGACCGCTTGCTGTCGCTGCGGCACAAAGTTCAGGACAAGACCCGAAACAGCGACGTCGAAGCTTGCCGCATCGGCCGGTAGCGACTGAGCGTCACCGAGCCTGAAGGACGCTCGCGGATCGGCGATATGCGCCCGCGCATACTCCAGGAACCCATTCGAGGAGTCGACGCCCGTCACGGTGCGCGGCTCGGCGTGCTGAAGAATGACCTGGGTGAGAGCGCCGGTTCCGCATCCGACATCTAGCCAGTCTTTGTGCGGCGGTACGTCGAGCCACGCGAGCAGCTCCCTGGCTACAAGCCGGCTCCATCTTCCCACGTACGGTTCGTAGCTGTCGCCTGCGGCCCAGACGTCCGTGCGCGAAGCGGCCATTGTCTCTCCCTCCCATGCGTTAAGGGTTAAATGTCAGCCGCAGCGGGTGCATAAGAATCTGCCGTTTCATCGAGGACATCGTCGGGACAGGGCGCTGAAAGATACCGGGCTATTTCGTCCCGGACATAGTCGGCGTGTTGGTTCAGGTGGTGAAAGAATGCCGTGTCGAACACAAACGATTCCAGGGCCAATGGATTTTTCAACAGAATCTGCGCAAGGGATTTCCAGAAATAAAAACTCAAGGCGTTGGGTTTGATGCCGAACTGATAAATTTCCTTTAACAGAACCAGCAGAAGTTTCGCGCCATGACGCCGGATCGCGGCCGCCGGCGGCTGTGACCGCAGATCCAGCAGCGCAGGCAATATGCGCGCGAAATAAGCCTCCGGCTGGTAGAGCCCATGCACCAGCTCACGGTATTCTTGGAGGTATTGACGCTTTGTCATCCCGCCCTTCGGGATAAAGTTGATGCCTTCCAAAGTCAGATTGACGCTGAAGTCCAGCCTCTCCAACAAGCGGCCTTCGGCTTTCAAGCGCCGGGAGAGTTGGGTGTACGGAATGGCCTGCAGCAAGCCGACCATCGCAACTCCGATTCCGGCCGCCTGGATGAATTGACGTTGAGCTTGAAAGATCTTCCGGTCCTCGCCGTCAAACCCGACGATAAAGCCGGCTGTGATGTGCAGCCCTTGTTGACGAATTCGGGCAACCTTCTGCAGGAGATCGCCCGCTGCATTCTGCATTTTCTGAGTTCTTTTCAGCAGCGCAGGGTCCGGCGTTTCGATGCCGATAAACACGTGAAAAAAACCGGCTTCCGACATGCGCTCGAGCAGCTCTTGATCATCCGCCAGATTGATCGAAGCTTCGGTGTAATAGCGAAAAGGGTAGCCGTGGCCGCGGTTCCAGGAAGCGAGCTGGGCGAGCAGTTCCTTTGCCTTTCTCTTGTTTCCTATGAAATTGTCGTCTACCAAAAAGACACAGCCCTCGAAACCGAGCCGCTCAACCAGCGCCAATTCCGCGCAGATCTGCTCCGGTCTTTTGGTGCGCGGCACACGGCCGTAGATCTCGATGATGTCGCAAAATTCACATCTAAAGGGGCAACCGCGCGAGAATTGCAGCGCCATGGTCGCATAGTCATCGACCCTGGGCAGAAGCTCGAAGCGCGGCATCTTTACCGATTCCATATCCGTGGCGGCGCCGCCGTGATAACGTCGGCCGCGCCGGCCGTCACGCAAGTCGCCGATCAGCTCGCCGATAATAGTTTCCGCTTCGCCGAAGCAGACCCAATCGGCATCGGCACAAGCAACCTCCGGCAGTGCATGGGTAAAAGGTCCGCCCACGGCAATCGGCTTGCAGCGCGCTTTCGCAAGCGACACACAGCGGCGGTAATCCGCCTGTTGCGCCAGCATCGCGCTGATCATCACCACATCCGCCCACTCCCAGTCGGATGCCGCCTCTTCGGACACGTTCCGGTCGATCAAACGAAGAGAAAAGTCCTGTGGCAGATAGCTGGCGATAGAAAGGAGACCCAAGGGCGGCATGATCGCTTTTCGGCCCAGCATAAGCTTGATCGAACGTGCGGTGTTCCAGAAAGTCTGCTCGGGGAACTTGGGATAGAGCATCAAGATATTCATGCGCGTCTCCACGGAGCGCCGGTATTCCCGATGCGGCGTTTGTTTGATCGATTCTAGTTCGTTCAAGTCGGCAATCGCAACACAATACATGGCTGTTAGCTGCGTTCCGCCTTGGTCGCGTGTCCGAGTCTTGCCCTTTTTAGGCCGGATTTGCAGACCCCCAAGAAGCTCGGCGAAGGAACCATGTTCCTTGGGAGCATGCGCACTCACTACTACCAAGCCGCTGTGCCCGTCTCATCACCGACCCCTTGAGAGTTTACCCTGCCTTTACGCCGGATCGAAGATTGTTATAAGCTGGCTCTAGTTTTAGAGCGGACGGAATTCACCCATGAGCAAGAAAAAATCTGCAACTGTAACGAACCTGCGAGCGCTAGCGCCGCGCCAGTATCCCGATCTGCACGATCATCTCGAGCGGCTCGAACGGGAAGGATTGTTGATCCGGGTCAAAGAACCGGTGGACAAGGACCAGGAGATGCATCCGCTGGTCCGCTGGCAATTTCGCGGCGGCATCAAGGAAAAGGATCGCAAAGCGTTTCTTTTTGAGAAGCCGGTGGACGCCAAAGGTAAGGTTTACGATATTCCCGTCGCGATCGGCATTCTGGCGGCGAATCGGACGATCTACGGCATCGGCCTCGGCTGCGATCCAACTAAAGTGAACCAGTTGTGGGCGGAAGCGAAAAGCAATCCGATTGCGCCGGTGGAGATTCCTTCGGATGCCGCGCCGGTCCATGAAGTGGCCTACCAGGGCGACGATCTCAAAGTACCCGGCCAAGGCGTCGATGGTATTCCGGTGCCGATCTCGACTCCGGGTTGGGACAACGCGCCCTATATCAGCGCCGCGCATTTCATTACGAAAGATTCCGACAGCGGTATTCACAACATCGGCACCTATCGTGCCATGATCAAGGCGCCGGACCGGGTCGGCTGCAATCCGTCGTTGGAATTGGGCCAGGGCATCTACGTACACTGGGAAAAGTATCGCGCGCGCCGAGAGAAAATGCCGGCGGCGTTGTGCATCGGCGGAGTGCCGGCGATTTCCTACGTCGCCGCGCAGAAATTGAATTATGACGTCGATGAGTTCGCCGTCGCCGGCGG
>CAYZXN010000075.1:0-7963 GCA_964482425.1 uncultured Syntrophobacteraceae bacterium
CAACCTGACCGTCATGAACATCCGTGGCATCGTTTCCACCCGCCCGCAGGAAGCCCCCTTCGTTATCAACGACCTGGTGAGACCTATAAAAGTGATCGCATCTCATGCCAATGAAGAGGCGACCAAAGATGGTAAGCTCATAGCCGGCAATTTCATGTGCCGCTCAGCGGCCGAACGATGGAGTTCGATGGTAAGGCGAAATGCGTTAAGGGCTGCGCCGGCATGCAATCAGCGGGTCGCTGCCGCCGATCCCGTGGCTTTTTCCTTGAGACATGCGCGCGCACGACCGATTACTGAAGTCGGCAAGGGAAGAAGCAGGAAAACAAGGTTATTCTTCAAAGATGCCGGTTAATTCAATCCATTCCCGGCACATCTCCAGAGCGCGGAATTTCGCCTGCTCTTCCGCATCAAAAGTCTCGTCGCCGATAATCCGTTTGAGTTCCCGGACGGCCTGCTTAGTTGGATCCAATACAATTCCAAGCGGTCGCCAAGTGGCATCGATTTCCGGAACTGTGGAGATATAGATTTGATATTTTCTGTAATGATGAAAGTTGGACATTGCCGTTGTAAATTGCGGAACACCGCTCCTTAGTCGGCTGGCATATCTGGTTGAGCGCTCCGAGGTTAGGCATGCGGTTCCGAATCGGACAGCGCTCAAGTGCTTCCTATAACCCCCGCCGCGCAATCCCCAGGCATCTGACAAATCGCGCAACACCATCACCACAGCATTTGCCCCGGCATTTCGCCTGACAACGAGTGGACCGATAAGTTGGCAGAGAGCGCAAAGCTTATGCCAGCAAAAAATCCAACCATCTCCTCAAATATAAAAACAGCCTGCGAAGGGAAACCCAGACACCTGGCGGTCATAGCCAGAGGAGCAAACCTGCAAAAGAGCACTTCTTGTTAGTGAAAGGCCGGCAAATCTATTAGTCTAGCGCTCGAAGGGCTATGATGTAGCTGAAAAGTGCGCCATACTTCAATGCATGAAGGAGGAAGAACATGATATTACCCGAGAAAAATTCCAAAAATGAACCGGCGCTCGAATGGGCGGTGGGTCAACCATTGATCATGGGCGAGAAATCGAAAAAACCAGAGCCAGAGCCGGAACCCGGCGTCAAAGCAAAGAAAGCCAAGCGCCGCGTCAAGACGGGAAGAAAAACCACCCGCTAGAAACATCTTCTTTATACCCGAGCATTGGCTCCTCCGGACTGCTTACCGCGCGCCTTTGCCTGACTTAGGCCGTTCCCGCCGCGGGCGCCCCGTTTTATTCTCCGCTTGAAATGTAAACCTCACTTGGCATATACGGGAAACCTGTTCACACTCGGAACGGGAAGGCGGAATTGCGTGAGGAAGGGAGCTGGCATTATGAAACGAGTCATTTTTTGCTTGAATCTGATCGTTGTAGCGTGCGCCCTGCTGGCGATGAGCTCTATCGATCGGCTATACGCCGCGGCTGCTCCGTCGCCCGAGCGGCTTTTTACCGAAGTGGCCAAGTTGAAGCCGGACCAGCGAGAAAAGCAACTCGAAGAAGGCGCCCGCAAAGAAGGCAAGCTCAACTTCATTCACACCTTCAGAGGCAAACTCGCTCGCGAGCATGTCAGGCTCTTCGAGAAGCGTTACTCGTTCATCAAAGTGGAAATGGCCGATATGGGTTCCCAGGATGCAGCGGAGCGCTTCATTGCCGAGGAAACCGCAGGGCGCCACCTTACCGACACCATCAGTCTTGCCGTTCCCGATTGCCGGTGATTTTAAAACAGAACCTGATCGCCAATTACTCGACGCCGGCAACAAAACGGCTACCGAAACAGTTCCAAGGTTTTCTCGACAAACAAAACCGGTGGGTACCGTATTATTGGAGCGAACACGGCATCTCCTACAATACGAATTTGATTCCGGCAGAAAAGGCGCCAAAAAGCTGGCAGGACTTGTGCAACCCGGCTTACAAAGGGCAAATTTCCTTCGATCCGCCCGAGACCCGTTTTATGGTGGGCTTGTACGTCATGATGGGAGAGGAGAAATTTCAGGCTTGGCTCAAATGTATGGGAGAAAATCAACCGATCATCCAGCGCGGCCACACGCAGCGGATGAACCTCATGCTTTCGGGAGATCATGCGATCCAGGGCGATAATTTTCTATACGTGGGAGCACAGGAAAAGAAAAAAGATCCCAAAACCCCATATGCCATCGTTTATTCGGCGCCGATTTTGGCTTATGCCGGTGTCATGATCATCAACAAGAATACCCAGCACCCCCACGCCGCCGCGCTGTTCAGCGACTGGACCCTATCTGACGAGAGTCAAAAATATGTAGCCGATGAGTTCCGCGGCCCTTTAATCGGCAAGCATCCTTACCTTCCCGATGACATCAAGGTCGTTACTTTCGGCTATGTCAGCGACGACATCGTCGATCGTTTGCATAAATACTGGAATCAGCACATCGGCAAGAAAAAATAGTCCCTTTTTCTCCGACCGGATGACATGGGAGCCGGTTTGCCTGTAGGGCGGCGAATTTCGCTGGACGGTGGCAAGCTCGCGCTGGCGCTTGTCGTTGCTATCCTCGTTTATCAGGTAGTCATTCCGCTGTTGATGGTGGTGTGGACGAGCCTCAAGATCGAGAGACCGGGGGAACCGGGATTTTTCGATCTAAGCTTCTCCTTTGCCAACTACGTTCGAGCCTTCGCTTCGAGGGATTTTTGGCAGGCCACATGGAATACCCTCTACTTCGCCGTCGTGTCCACTGCACTTTCCTTTGCTCTGGGAACATTTCTTGCCTGGGTGGTGCATCGAACCAACACTCCATTTGCCCGCCTGATCGGCATCATTACCCTTGGCCGCATCATTATCCCCGGCATCCTGATCACCGTCTCCTGGATACTTTTGGCCAGTCCAAGCATCGGCGTTTTAAACCACGCCTTGGAGGCGGCAATCGGTATCAAAGGAGTTTTAAATATTTATACGTTCTGGGGGATGGTATGGGTTCATTCCCTCGAGATAACCCCGCTCGCCTATTTGCTGCTTTCTGCGGCGCTTCAATCCATGGACCCCCGTTTGGAGGAGGCATCGTCCGTCGCCGGCGCAGGCCACTGGTCGACGCTCAGAAGGGTTTCTCTTCCGTTAATTCTTCCGGCGGTCGGCGCTACGGTCATGCTGCTGTTGATCTATACCGTGGAGACTTTCGAAGTGCCGTTGTTGCTCGGCGGCCGCGCCCAGGTCAGAGTTTACACGACCGAGATTTATTACAACACGGCGAGAACGCCGACCGACTGGGGTCTCTCAGGCGCATACTCCATCGCGATACTGATCCTGTGCGCCGTTTTCCTGGCCGCCTATTTTCGTCTTGTGCGACACGGTGAGCGGTATCAGACCGTTACCGGCAAAGACTTCCGGCCGCGCCGCATCGATCTTGGCCGTTGGCGCTATGTGACTTGCGCGCTGGGCCTGCTGCTCGTCTTCCTGATCACCGGCCTGCCTTTTCTCGTGATGCTCTACGGCTCGCTCTTGCGTCGCTACCAGCCGCCTTCCATCGAGGTGTTTCGGGGTATGAGCCTCGACAACTATCACGAAATTCTTCGCGACCCTGTCTACTCGCTGGACCCCATGTGGAACAGCACCCTCGTCGGTCTCGGATCCGCCACCGCGGTCATGCTGCTGGTTTCCGTCATGAGTTACTTCGTGCACAAAACACGCATGCGCGGCCGCAAGCTGATCGATTTTCTCGGCTTTGCGCCGATCGCCATGCCCAGCGTCGTGCTCGGCACGGCGTTCCTATGGTTCTACCTGCTGGTGCCGTTGCCTGTACTGGGCACGCTGACGATTATCTGCCTCGCCTACATTACCCGTTACATGGCCGTGGCGCTGCGCTTCATTTCGACATCGATGCTGCAAATTCACACTGAGCTGGAGGAGGCCGCCGCTGTAGCGGGAGGAGGATGGTGGCGCAATTTTCACCGCATCTATCTGCCTCTGCTCCGCCCGGGTTTGATGGCGGGTTGGTTCTGGGTCATGGTGCACGCGTATCGGGAGCTCACCATTGCGCTCATGCTGGCGCGATCGAGAAACCGAACGGCAGCCGTTGTCATCTATGATCTATGGGAAAACGGTTCGTTCCCGCAGCTAAGTGCTTTCGGCGTACTGATCTTCGGCCTATTGATTGTACTCGTTCTTCTTGGACAGACTATCGGCAAACGATTTGGCGTTCAGGAACAAGTGTAGGTGGATGCAGCGCGGCTGGAGGCACCCCAAAGCACAACAACATATGAGACTTTCTAATCCCCCGCTATTCCCGAAGTTAGCGTCTAAGGAGCCAGTCTCTCCGGTCGCGGGCAATGGGCTTGTACTTTGAGGAGACCTGCAAATCCAAGTGGCTTGCGCCCCTCGAGCGAAAAAGCACAGTCTGCCAAGCACCCTGTCGTTCACTGTAGCTTTGCACTCTTGCGCCGCTCTCTTACGAAGCTTACTCCTCGTCCAGCACCCTGTGGGATGTTTTCCTGTGGGCCGCAAGTATCCGGGATGAACCTTCGTTCTCCTCGAAATACTTTCGCGCCCATGCCGCAACATCGCCGCGACGTGCAAACCAGACGTCCTTTTGGCTTTTAGCGTAAGCTATTATTTGCTCGAAGGTATCGATGACAGGGATGCGCGAGCTTAGATAGGCGTGAGTGATCACATTCATCATCGTGGGATTTTCTACGCCGATCTTGTAGCGGTAATCGAATTCATCTTTGAATTTCTCGAAGAATTGGTGCCGCGTGCCCTCTTCCTCCATTCGATGGTCGTTGATCGTATACTGGTGTGGAATCATGATGAGCATTTGTTCGCCGATCTGCCGAGGATAGGGCATCTCATCATCGTGGTAGTCGCAATTGTAGTTTAGGCCCGCCTCGACATTCAGTTCCAGGGTGCTGTCCGTGGAACGGACGCCAGGCGACGACCAGCCCGATGGTCGCTCGCCGGTTACCCGGGTGATCGCTGCCACGGTCTTAAAGATATTTTCCCGTTCCTGTTCGCGCGTGAGCATGTAGAGATACTCGCCCTGATCCCAGCCATGGGCGATAATCTCATGGCCGCGCCGGTGCGCTTCCCTGACCAGCTCCGGATAATATTCACACGTCAAGCCGTTTATCGGCATGCTGACTTTAACATCGTACTTGTCGCAGATACCCATCAGCCGGCGCAAACCGATTTTGGCGCCGAACTCGCGAAATGTCTCGGTCGAATAATCTCGGCGGCAAACCGCATTCGCAGGGATGGAACCGCGCTGCAATCCTCGACCGGTCGTCGGCTTTGTTCGATCCCAAGCTTCAAATGCAATGCCGAGCACAAACGCAACTCGGGCTTTGTTTGGCCAGGTGAAGGGTTGCTGCGCCATATACAGATTCTCCAATCTAAAGAGCGGTGACCCGTAAACAAGGGCTTATAGCCAAAGTCCCGGCGAGGAGCAAACCTTACGCAGTGGGTCTTACCTATAAACGGAAATCGATCATCGCTGTTTGATGACCTTGTAAGATAACATTATCGACTGTGAGAAGGGGGAAAGACTTTGAAACTGCAAGCTGCGGTGTCTTCACTACTCCAGGTTCGCCCCTCGCTCTCGCGGTACTTAGGGTCAACTGCGGAATTGCGGCTGAATCCTCCCTCACCACAAACACACAGTGCGCGCAGGCGTGCGCCCGCCGATTCGCAATATTCCGGATAGGTGTTACTTTGTTCGTCAGCATGCAGCCACCGAAACCCCATTTCGTTCCACCCGGTTTCGTTGCCCGCGCCGTCAACCGCCTCTACGGCCGGCTCGCTTCACTCGGACTTGGTCCCTCGCACAGTGTTCTATTGTTCACAAAGGGGCGCAAAACAGGGTCAACCCACTCCACCCCGGTCAACGTCCTTGATTTGCAGGGCAGGCTTTATCTCGTCGGCACCCGAGGCCACACTCAGTGGTCACGCAACGCTCTTGTCACCGGCGAGGTAACGCTCAAAAGAGGTCGAGCACGGATGGAGTTTCGCGTGCGGGTCTTACCGGACGAAGAGAAGCCGGAAGTCCTGAAAGCCTATCTCACCCGCTTCAATTGGATGGTGTGGCGATTTTTTCCCTTGCCGGCGAAGTCGCCCGCGACCTCGTTTACCGCCATTGCCGCGCAATATCCTGTCTTCGAGCTGCTGCCGGAGAAATAGCGGCTCGAACAGCCCTCTGGAGGAGGCAGGAGAAGCGGTTCAGACGGTATTTCTTCGCGTGCTCTCGGCATGTGCAGCATACTTGAGCAAGTTACAGTGATGCCGCGAGCTTTGGGGGCACCGCAGTCTTCTCGGTTGAGCAATAACGGCAGCCGCGCTTTTCCAATGCGACGATGGCTTGATCCGAGCTCCAGAACACGTTGTCCGGGCCGATGGCCGAGATCAATCCACCGCGCTCCATCATGTGCAGCACATCCTCGTGGGCGGCAGCCACGCTCAGCGTAATACCTTGTTTCTTGAGCTTGTCGAGTAACGCCACCATGGATTGCAGGCCGGATGTGTCAATCAAAGGCACGCCGCGCATGGAGAGAATGAGGGCATGCGTGTTTTCGATGCGGGCAAAAGCTTCGTTGAAATTGCTCGTGGCGGCGAAGAACAGCGGTCCCGTCAAGTACGCTACGCGCACATGGCGGCAGTTGCCGGCGTTCTCGATGCCGCGCTTGCGCAACTTATCGGGATCCACTTCCTGAACATCGATGTCGATGCTCGCGCTCTGGTTCAAAAATATCGCGCCGGACAAAAACGCACCGAGCAAAATTGCCTCGGTCAGGTCCAAGGCAACTGTCGCCACCATGGTGACCAGGAAGGTGATTATGGCGGTTTTGAAACGGTGGTTGAAGATATAATGAATCGCTTCCCATTCATTCATGCGCCATGCGGTGACCATCAACACTCCGGCAAGCGCCGACAGAGGAATGCGCGCCATGACCGGCGCAAGCAAAAACATTGACGCAAGCAGCCCAATGGCGTGTACGATACTTACCATTCGCGTCCGGCCGCCCGATTTGATCCCAACACTGCTGCGGGCGATAGCGGCAGTCGCCGGGACACCGCCGAAAAACGGGATGATCGCGTTGCCGATACCCTGTGCAATCAGTTCCTGATTGGCATGCAACCGAACTCCGGTCATCTTGCTGGCCACAGCGCCGCACAGCAAACTCTCCACTCCGCCCAACGCGGTGATCGCCAGAGCCGGCGCGACAAACTCTTTAACCTGCGTCCAGGGAATCAAATCGAAGGTCAAGCGCTGATCGAGCAAGAGACTTTGCGGGATTGCGCCGATAACCCGAATCGGCCAATCGAGAAATTCATTAGCAAGGGTTGCCACAATAATCCCTAACAGAGATGCGGGAAAACGGGTGCTCCAGTGCTTGGGCCAAAAAACCATCGTGCACATCACCGCAGTTCCGAGTATGAGAGCATGCCAATCGAACATTAAGCCTTCCCTTAAGTAAACCAACAGCTTCAGCGCAGAGGACTCGGCCTTCGCGGATTCGACACCGAAAAGGTTGTCGATCTGACCGATCGCAATAATCAGCGCGATCCCGGAGGTAAAACCGGCAATAACGGGCGCTGGAACAAAGGCGATGAAACGCCCCAACCGAGCCACACCGATCACTAACAGGAGCAGACCGGCCAACATCCCGGCGAACCAGATGCCCGATAAACCATGCTTTTCCGCTAATATGATCAACACCGCGCTCATTGCACCGGTGGGACCCGATATCTGATACGGCGCCCCCGACAAGCCGCCGATAATGAGACCCGATATTATCGCCGTGACAAGACCCGCGGCTGCGGTGGCGCCTGACGCAACGCCAAAAGCCAGAGCGAGCGGCAACGCGACCGCCGCCACCGTCAGTCCTGCAAAACAATCCTGCCGGAATTTTTGCATGCTGTAACCGGCAAACTCATCTTTAATAAGCTGAGAAAATGAACGATGGGTCATACAGGTT
>CAYZXN010000076.1:0-7235 GCA_964482425.1 uncultured Syntrophobacteraceae bacterium
TATTTCGCCCAGGCCGTGTTGATCCCTTTCGCGCTGGCGGTTCTGTTAACGTTCTTATTGAGCCCTGCCGTAAACTACCTGCAGCAGCTAAGGCTTAGTCGAGGAGCCGCCGTGGCATTGGTCATAGTTCTGGTGTTTTGCGCTCTGGGTGGCGCCGCATGGATAGTAACCGCGCAGATCGGCACCTTGGCCTCTGAGCTGCCGAAGTACCGTCACAACATTGCAGAAAAGATCCGTTACGTGCGCAGCATGGGAAAGGGCGGCGTGCTCGAGAACGTCCAGGAAACCGTCAAAGATTTGCGAACGGAATGGCAGCAAGACGGCCAGACCCAGGGGGGAAAGTCTCCACCTTCTGAAACATCGCGTGCATCAAGCGAATGGTCATCGTCCGATCGGAGCTCTCTGGCTCGAACCATCGGCATGACCACCCTGGTGCTCGGCCTCGTGATCTTTATGCTCGCGCAGCGCGAAGAGCTGCGCAACCGTCTGATCAGGGTCATCGGCTATGCGCATCTGACAGTTACGACGAGGGCTCTTGACGATGCTGGCAGGCGCATCAGTAATTATCTATGGATGCAGATTGCCATCAATGGGTGTTTCGGTCTAGTCGTGGGCGTCGCGCTTTTTCTGATCGGCCTTCCTTATGCCTTCTTGTGGGGATTTATCGCGGTACCCTTGCTCTTCATACCGATAGTCGGTTTTTGGACTGCGGCCGCCTTGCCTACCATTCTAAGCCTCGCGGTGTTTCGTGAGTGGTGGTGGCCTCTAGCCATCGTTGCACTTTTTTTCGTTCTTAAGACAATCATCAATATGATCTTGGAGCCGCTGCTCTATGGTCGGAGTGTCGGCGTGTTTCCGGTTCCATTACTCATGATGATCGCATTTTGGACCTGGCTCTGGGGCGGTATCGGACTGCTTCTCGCGACACCGATGACAGTCTGCCTGGTCGTCTTTGCCAAACACGTACCGCAGTTGGAAACTGTTCGCGTGCTGTTGAGCGACGAGCCCGCCATGGAACCGAAAATCAGTTACTATCAGAGGCTCTTGGCGATGGATGTCGGCGAAGCAAAGGCTATTCTGCGCCAGTATTTCACCGGCCACGGGCGCGATAGGATCTACGATGAATTGCTCCTGCCCGCATTGAGTTATGCTAAAGCCGATCTCCGCCGCCATAAAATAACCGACAGTGAGTATCGATGCGTCATGACCGGCTCGCGCGAAATCCTGCAAACACTGGTCAGCGAGAAGGTTGCAGCGGATGATGGAGCTGTAGATGCTCCCGGCCCAGCCACATCACGTTTGGAAAAGATTCCGATTGTCGCCTGCCCGGCACGCGATGAAGCGGATGAAATAGCGCTCTTAATGCTCCGGGAGTTAATCGATTTTTCACATTACGGCGTCGAGATCGTTTCTTCCGGCACCCTGACCTCTGAGGTCGCCGCCCTCATTGCCGAAAAGAAGCCTCCTTTGGTTTGCATTGCTGCTGTCTCGCCCGGCGGCCTGCCTCAACTTCGCTATATCTGCAAGCGGCTGCGGTCACTCTCCACGGACATCAAAATTGTCTTAGTTCGCCTGGGGGGCACGACAGCGATTGAAGCCGATCGCGAGTCGCTGATTGCCGCCGGCGCGGATCAGGTTGCCGGCAGTTTATGCCAGACGCGCGACCAGATCACCAATTTGCGATCGCTTCTCTCCTACACTCGCGCAAGCGTCGAATCCAGCGCGGCGGCGGCTGAGGCTTCTCCCACGCTTGCCGCGGAAGAAGGCTGATTACGGCGCCGGCGCCCGCGGTGACAAGTCACGACGGTTCGCATGTTTGCTTGAGGCTCGTTCGCGCGCCGCCGGAGCAACCATCGCTGAGAATGCCGCCAGCGAAGATCGGGTCCATCGCGTTTACCACCACTCAGGGGGCCGTTCTCGACGCGTACCCTCTGTCCATCACCTCTATGCAGCATACGGATATTCGTGCCTGCTCAGCCACCTTTTGTCGGAGCGAAAATAGTTGACTTAGGCTTTGCGCAGGTGTCAAGTACAGACGTGTTCGACAACTGGTTGACACGAGCTCGTAACCAACCCGCAAGCTACGATTTCCAAACGCAAGGAGGCCGCCTATGACACAGGTCCGCGCCCTCAGATGGATTTCCGCCACGGCCGTTGCTTGGTTCTTGGTGACCTCCGCGATTGCCGCCGCCGCAACCGCTTCGACTCCGACGGCAAACCCCGAATCCGAGGTCGCTTCCGCCTTCGAAGGCAAGACGTTTGCTATCCTGGTCGGTTTTCCTTCGGGAGGGCCGCACGATCTGGAGGCCCGCGTATTTGCGCGTCACCTGCGCAAGTATCTGCCGGGGCAACCCAGAGTCCTCGTCCAGAACATGCCCGGCGCCGGCGGAATGATTATGTTCTCCCATCTGTACAGCCGTGCCAAGCCGGATGGGCTGACCGTGGGAATTTTCCCACCCGGCGCCTTTACCAGACAGATCCTGCAGGAGGACACCAAATTCGACATGGGCAAAATGCCCATCGTATGGGCGGTAAGCGCCGCTGGAGCAACGATCGTGCGCGATTTTCTCAAGGCCAGAACCGCTCGGGATCTGTTACGGGTGGACCCGAGTCAAATAGTGCTGGCCGCGCGCTCCGCAGAGGACTCCGCGAGCGTGGTAGGCGGACTCGAACTGGAGCTTCTCGGTATCAAGGGTTACAAGCATGTCCATGGTTATGCCGGAGACGCGTCGATCAAAGCGGCGATGGAAAGGGGCGAGGCGAGTTTTTTTCATACCTCCGACGGCGTGTTGGTCGGAGCCGGCATCTTTGCCGACATGACCACGAACGGACTGGTGGTTCCGCTGTGGCAAAGCGGCGTCATCACGCGTGAGGGAAAGATCGTACGGTCGCAGGTGCTGCCGCAGACGCCGACGCTTTACGAGGTTCTGCAGGAGATCCATGGAAAGCCGCCGTCCGGAGTGATGTGGGACGCCTATGAGGCGGCCAGCGTAAAGCTCACCATGTTGCGGCGAATTTGGTTCTTGCCTCCCGGAACTCCTCAGGGGCGCGTGGATGCATTGCGGCGCGCCATCAACCGAATGGCGGATGACGCGGCGTTTGCGGCTGACTGGGAGAGAGTTTACGGCCAGGAGCTGGCGCCGCGCCGGGTCTCTGCCGATGTTGCGGAGCGGCTGACCCATGAGCTCCTCAAACCGGCGCCATGGCAGGGAGTCCTCAAGAAGCTGTTCGTGAAGAAGTGAGTTTCAGCGGCCGAGGCAATGTAACGACGAATGCCCCGCCGAGGCCAGCCGGCGCAAGCGAGCCGTGCGCGCGCAAGCTACAGCCCACGCGATTTCGCTATGAGCCGCCGCTGCGCGCCCCAGGGTTTGCTACAAGATCGGGCAGCGGCGGGTCGTGCCGACGCG
This sequence comes from uncultured Syntrophobacteraceae bacterium, assembly GCA_964482425.1. Taxonomy (GTDB): domain Bacteria; phylum Desulfobacterota; class Binatia; order UBA9968; family UBA9968; genus WHTF01. The sequence goes on from CAYZXN010000076.1 coordinate 3,408, forward strand.
CTACTTCAGCGCCTCTTTCAATCGCCCCACCACCGACGGCGACAGCTTGAAGATTCCCGCAATCATCTTTTGTACCTCTTCGCCGGCGATGGGATCGAGATCGATCTTGGTTTTCACCGCATCCGCCTTGAACTCCGGATCCGCCATGGTCGCCATGAAAGCCTTGCGCAACGTCTGTACACGATCCTGCGGCGTCCCGGGCGGGACCACGTAAGGCCGGTTGGTGATCGCGGGAACGGTGACACCCGTTTCGATCAACTGGCGCGCTTCGTCGGTTTTAGCGTAATCAATCGCCAGCGGGACCTTCGGCAGCTGAGGGTGGGGCTTGGAAACCATCTGCACCACCATGACTGCTTCTCCCGATTCCAGCGCGGTTCTCCAGGTCGCCCTGATCGAATCCCAGCCCCAACAACCGCCGGCCAGCTCGCCGGACTCGGCTCCCAGCCTTATATCCGCGGTGCCTTTGTATCCCGAGACCAGCTGAATCGGCAGACCGAGAGCCGCCTGCAGCACTTTGGGGGCATCGTGAACCAGGTCCCCCGGCGCGGTGGCGCCCACCTTCACCGGCGTCTTTGCGGCTATCCACCGTTCCATGCTGGTGATGCCGCTGGCTTTGGTAAAGGCGCAGGCTCGCGTGTCCTGCACGGGTACCCCCAGGAAATGAAATTTCTGCGCGTCGAACTCGATGCCCGGACCGCCCATGAGCTGCTGCATGAAAAGACCGCCGCCGAAATGGCCGATCGTAAGGCCGTCGGGTTTGGCGACTTTGTAGACATGGTTCGCCGCGATCAGACTTCCGGCGCCCCCCATGTTTTCCACGATGATGGTCGGATTGCCGGGGATATGTTTGCCCATATGGCGGGAGATGGCGCGCGCATAAGTATCAAAACCGCCGCCGGCGGCAAAACCGACGACGACACGAATGGTTTTATCCTGATAAAAAGTTTCCTGGGCGTCCGCGGACACTGCCCCCAAGCTCAAAACCAGCCCGAGCGCGAAAACCGTGATTACACGGCGATTTTTTCCGGCCATGAAGTCCTCCTTTGCAGAGTAAGCACAAAAATATCCGGCGACATCGTGATCTCAAAGGCGCGCAGAACATATCGTAACGGACGCGATTGTCAACCGCTGAACACCTCGCGGCTTTCTCGTGGCGGGAGATTCTGACCGGCAGGGATTGGTCCAGTGAACGTCCGGCAACAATTGGCCTCTGTAGATGCCTTGAAACTTCGACATCGGCTATGGATGGGACCTAGCGCATCAGACCTGCAGCGTTCAGAACGACACCTTGTCCTCCGCCGCGTCCAAAGCGTAAACATTCGCCACCAACTGAGGACGTGCGACCGATTCGTTTCCGTCTGCACGAGACAGGCGAAGTCTGGACCCGTTATTTCGTTCCGGTGCGAGAACCCTGCGAACATTTGGCGCTTACCCCGATCAACCCGGGCAGATACGCTAAGCCATCCGCATCAACAGCGCCAACGCCCCACGAAGCGTGACATCGTCATCGACACGTAGGTAGTGAGATTGTCGGAATCTTAAGATAGTGATAGTGCCCAGGGCATGACAGAGCTCAAAAACCTGGGACGACAGTCAGGAGGCTTTCCAATGACTCATCGAATTGTCGCCGTTGCGACCGCAGCCTTGGTGCTCATCCTAACGGGTCCCGTCAAAAACGCGTACGCTGACGATTTTTACAAGGGTCGTCATCTTAGAATCATCGTTTCGTATTTTCCCGGCGGCGGCAATGACCTGGAGGTGCGCTTGATCGCGCGCCACATGCGCCGGCATGTGCCGGGCAATCCGAGCATCGTCGTGCAGAACATGCCGGGCGCCGGGACGGTCATCGGCGCGAATTATTTATACCGCATCGCTCCTCAGGACGGCAGCGTCGTTGGAATCTTCGGCCCCAGCCAGGTCGTGCGCCAGGTCATCGGCGTTCCGGGCGTGGAGTTTCAGTCGGAGAATTTTAACTGGCTGGTCGCCGCGAACGTCGGCGATGTCGTCACTTGCGTGGCCACGGAGCGCTCGGGCGTGAAAACCCTCGACGACGCCATCAAACGAAAAGAAACCCCTGGTCGTGGCGGCTTCGGGACCCGGTTCGTCGACGCTGACCTGGCCCAGAGCTTACAACGAGATTCTGGGCGCCAATTTTAAAATCGTCTCCGGCTACCCGGGCGCCGCCGGCCTGCGCGCGGCCATCGAACGGGGCGAGGCGGACGCGACGTGCATTGCGTGGGCCTCCTACATGAGACGCGCCCGGAGCGAAATGGAGGCTTCGGGAACTCTGCTGAATGTTTTTACTCAGATGGGTATGAAAGCGGCTCCGGACCTGCCGCAGGTCGAGAATGCTCTGGAGCGGACAAAAAGCAAGACCGATCGGCAGGTATTTACCGCGCTGCTTACGGAGTACGCGATGGCGCGTCCCTTTGTCGCGCCCCCCGGTGTTCCCGTCGAGCGGGTACAGCTCCTCCGAAAAGCCTTTATGGATACGCTGCGCGACCCGCGTCTTCTGGAAGAGGCGAAAAAGATTAACGTGGAGATTAATCCGCTCCCTGGGGAGAGCGTCCACGAAATCGTGAAGAATCTCAAAAGCATGTCGCCGGAAGTCGCCAAGAAGGTTCGAAGCTTTATGGAATAAACCGTCCGTGGCATCTTTGGCCGAAAAGAGTTGCAGAGACGGCGCAATTTCTCCGACGATCATTGGTTTATTAGAAATTGCGAGCCATTTTCGTTTCAGCGCATCAAGGATGATCGTCAAAAATTGCGGACTTTGCACCTCTGAGAGCTTTTAAAGCTCCGCCGTGACAAGTTTGATGCGCATTTTGATAAGGAATATTTCTTTTCGAGGGAGAGACTTAATGAGGATGCGCCTATTACCTGGACCGATCTTGAGAACGTTCTGGAGCTAGGCAAAGAGATTTTAAATTTTTATTCAAGCCAATATGACGGAGCCGTAGACCACATCGAGCCGCTGAATGTACGGGATGTCGATTATATACTCGACCGTCTTCACAGAAGTCTCGAAGGCGAAATCAACGAGCGCAGTTCAGAGGGCTGATTCGATCGAATGCAACCGGGAATAAACCACGCTATGTATCCGATGCTGCGGTGACAGTGTTTTCGGTGCTTAGAGGCTTACTTTATGGCCGAAGGCGCCATTGTAAGCCTCACCCTGTTTCCCGCAACGCATACGCTGCGCCGACAGCGCGCACTAGCGGGTCCGCGCGCAACGAATCGCCGCGTCCACTTCTTGCGGCTAACTTCACGATTGCGTGAAAAACGCTCTGTCCCTCGCCCTCATTCAAGCCGCTTTTTCCTTGCGCTCGAACTCCGAGCTTTATAAGATCGCCCGTCCGGTAAGTTAGCGTGGTCAGACCCCAGATAACTACGCCAGACGAGGTGGAGGACTGGCCTCTCAGCCAAACGATATGCCGTGGCTCACGTTGGGTGAGCCTGATATCTGTCATTCTCGACATTCTGATACCCCGCAGCGTGCTGCGGGGTTGGTCATTCCATGAAACCCTAATCTACTCGACCGCTGGCGCTCCATCGCTGAATGACCAAGATCACGGGGCGTCGGTTGCGTGTTAAATCTCTGCACTGTAGTATTACTCAAAGGAGTAATACCGTGAAGATCACTTCCAAAGGGCAGGTTACTATTCCTATCGAAATTCGCGAACGCCTCGGACTGCTTCCCAACACGGAAGTCGAGTTTCATTTGCAGGGAAACTCGGCGCGCCTCGTTAAGGCATCGGCAAAGCGCGCCCACCGGCGCGGAACCGATATCATCAAGCGTTTGCAGGGGAAAGCGGATGTCAAGATGAC
>CAYZXN010000077.1:0-5798 GCA_964482425.1 uncultured Syntrophobacteraceae bacterium
GTCCAGGCCGTGCTTATCGAAGATTTTTAAATCCTTGGCCACCCACACGGTGCTTTGAAAACCCGACAGCCCGCCGTAATCGGCGATCAGCTTGTCCGCTGCTTGCGGGCTTGTACTCGTGAGGAATAGCAGCGCCAGTGCCGAGAGGACAGCGCAATAAATAGGTTTCATGTGAACTCCCTTTGGCTGGACTGGAAGGCTAAGAGCTAAGCGGCAAGAGCAAGTAACCGGAGCGACAATCCGGCGAAGCGCTTTGCCCCTGCTCCTTGCTACCTGCTCTTAACGGTCAGCTCAGTCTTGGCATAATCTCTCTCTTGAAGAGGTCGAGAGATGAAATAACCTTTGCGTGCTCCAGATTGCCGATGTGAAACATGCCCATGAAGTGATCCGCGCCGACCTGCTTCATCTGCTCTTCAACCTGGCGCGCCACGCTGTCCGGGCTACCGGCGATCATATAGCCGCTCTTTACCAGCTCGTCCCAGTTCATCGTGGAGAAGTCGAGGCGCGCGCGATTGCCTTCGCGGAAGTAGTTAAACGACCGTTCGCTGGTGAGTTTGGCCAGAAGTTTTTGCTGATCGGCCGCCGTCTGGTTGATCGCATCGTTGAAGCCGCGGTTGTAGACCGAGAAAAAGTATCGCATCGCGGGCTCGGCGACTTCCTGCGCCTTCCTGTCCGACTCATCGATATAAATATGCCGGCACAAGATGAAATCATCGGGCTGCGCGTCCCATCCCTCCTCTTTGGCTTTGACGCGGTAATAATTGAACGTGTCCTCGATCTGTCCGGTAGTCTGGTACACCTGCGCGCAAGTAAGATGGCGCTTGACGCACCATTCAATCGATTCGGCGCTGCGCGCGGCGATCCAGACGGGCGGGTGCGGCTGTTGCAGAGGCCTTGGCCAGACGGCGCAATCCTTTAACTTGTAGAATTCCCCCTCGAAGCTCCAGACCGGATGGGTCCATGCGGTGATGATGAGATCGTAGGCCTCTTGAAAGCGGCCGCGAGATTCCTCCGGATTGACGCCGTACCAGACGTATTCCGCCGGAATGCCGCGCACGAAACCGGCGATTAATCGGCCGTTGCTTAGACAGTCGATCATGGCGTACTCTTCGGCCACCCGCACCGGATGGTTGCGCAACGGGAGAATGTTCCCCAGCACGCCGATCTTGATTCGCTTGGTTTTCTGACTCAGCGCCGCGGCGATGAGATTCGGCGATGGCATGGTGCCGTAGGCGCTGTAATGGTGCTCGTTGAAGACCACGCCGTCGAAGCCCAACTCCTCGCAGTAAGCCATCTCTTCCAGGTGCTCCGAGTAGTTGCCGGCGCCTTTAACAGGATCGAAGAAGTTGCTTGGCACCGGCGTGCGCGGCGCTTCCTTGGGAACGTAGGGATAGGCGAGAAGGTCGAAATTATAGAGCTTCACAAAATACTTTACTCCTTACAAAAACTGCGCGGATGCTAACATCGCGGTTGTGCCCGGTCAAACCACCTCTGTCGTTCTACTTGACCCGGCCTCCTTTGATCAGCTGATCGACGATGCTGGTGTCGATAAACGATGCCGGATCGGTGTTCGCCGCTTTGGGCGTGTTTTTCTTGATCGCTTCCAGGGTCGTGCGAATGGTTTCAACCTTCGGCCTGGGATTGCGATCGGCCCATTTGACGAACAATTCGTAAGCATACTCCGTGTCCTCGGGCTTGCTGCCCATGAACTCGCTTAAATATGCGACGGTTTTCTCTTTTTGCTCGAAATAAATGTTCATGGCGTCGGTTATCGCCCGCATGAACCGAACAACATTGTCGCGATTCGACTTGAGATAAGAACGCTGAACCCATTCACCGTTCTGTTGCCAGGGGATTCCCAGTTCCGGTAAGGCCATGAGCGTTCGATAGCCACGCCTTTCCGCGATCCGATCGAACGGAGCAGCCAGTATGCCGAACTGCACGTCACCTCTGTCCATGGAGGCCAGAATGGCCGCCGGGTCGGCGCTGGCGCTCTGGACGAGTTTAACGTCCTTTTCCGGGTCCAGTTTCAGCCGTGTCAGTGCGAATCTCAGTGCGGTGTCGGGTATGGTCCCGAAGGGCGCGCCCACATGCCCGGTTTTCCCTTTAAGCTCGTCGACTTTCGTGATTTCTTTCAATGCCATAACTTTGTAAGGGAAAACGTTGACCCATGAGCCCACCAGCACAAAAGGCGGCGCACCCTCGATCGTTGCGGTCGTGAAGGCCGCGGCACCCGAACCGGTGGCCATGTGCATGCTGCCGCTAAGCATCGCCTGCACTGCGGCCGCAGTGTTGGATTTGATGATGTTGACGTCGAGGCCGTGTTTGGCAAACAGCTTCTCCTTTTCCGCGATGAAGAAAAGCGATGTTCCGGGGTTGGTGCCGGTTTGGCCGACGGTCATCTTTGCCCCCTGGGCGTGGCTGCTGGTGGACCATGCTGCCGCGAGTGCCAACGTGAGAACCGATAAGCGAAATATTATTACTGCCGACTTCATGCGTTCCTCCTCAGGTGATTCGTGCGCCCTGTCACTTGCGCGGTTTCCATTTTTCGAGCCGTTGCTCGAGTACCTTCAATAGTTCATTTAGGCTAGCGCCGAGAGCGGCGATAATGACGATGGGAACGAACATGGCCGCCATTTGAAAGCGTTGTGCCGCCACCGAGCTGAGATAGCCAAGACCGGTGGCGGCGCCGTATTGCTCAGCGACGACGATATAGACCAGCGCCCGGCCAAGCGCCACGCGCATGCCCGCCACGATGTACGGCAGCGATCCGGGAACCGACACCTTGAGAAAAATGGTGCTGTCTTTGGCGCCGAAAGACCGCGCCATGGTGATCAGGCGGTTATCCGTATTGGCGATGCCTACCATGGTATTGATGAGGATGGGAAAGACCGCTGCCAGTATGGTCATGATGATCTTGGAGACCGGTCCGAGGCCGAAGATCATGATGATCAAAGGCAGGAGCGCGATCAGAGGCGTGGCGTAAATTCCGGAGAGCAGCGGGTCGAAGGCTTTGCTGATGCCTTTGTACCAGCCCATGGGGACTCCGATGACGACGCCGAGAACCACCGAGATGAGAAAACCGATTGAGAAGTTCGTCAAGCTGAAGCGCATGTGCTCCCAGATACTGCCGTCGGCGAACAGCTCGTAGCCTTTGGCAACAATCGCGGAAAATGGCGGGAAGTAAAACGGGTTTAAAATATGCGCGCGGCTGGCGATTTCCCAAGCTAGAAAAAAAAAGATAATGCCGATGATGCCCAGCCAATTGGATGCAGTCTCGCGCAGCCGCGCCAGCCAGATGTTGGGCGGGTGCGCTTCATCGACGGGCACGAGCTTCAACGATTCTTGTTCTTCCTGTGACGTAACCGGCTCCTTGTAAGTCGCAACCAAATCTATGGGTCGTGCAATCGACTGTCAAGCTACGCACGGCTGGCGCGATGTCAGATCTCAAAAATCAGATTTTAATTGCCTGACAACAGAGTCTACGAAACCCTGACGATGTGATCAAAAAATTTGCGATCTGAATCTGAGATTCTACGGGTAGCGCAGCTATTCCCAGCGCTTCATCTTGGTGAAATCGTAATTGACCGACGAGTCGCTCTCGAAGCGCCACACGGCGCGTTCCTTGTTGTACTTACCGGCGAAGACGGCATCGAGAAATGTCGTGATCTGATTCCACGCCGCTTGCGCCGCTTCAGGGCGAAAGCGGCCGGGCATAGTATCATTCAAAAAGCCGTGCGGTGCATCGGCATAAACGCGGACGTCGAAACTCTTGCGCGCCTTGGCCAGCACTTCGACCATGCGCAGGATGTTGTCCATGGGTATCAAGTTGTCGAGCTCGCCGAAAATCCCCACCATGGGACATGACATCTGGCCGATCAATTTGTCGATGGGTTCGGGCCGGCGCGGATCTGATTTCCAGTCGGCGTCATAAATAGCGCCGTAAAGCATGACGACGGCGCTGATGTAATCGCGCTTGGCCGCCATCAAGATCGGCTGGCGGCCGGTTTGACAGACGCCGGAAATGGCGATCCGGCTCGTATCGACTTCAGGAACTGTGCGGAGATGCGCCACCACCGCGTCGATGTCGCCGAGCACCTCTTCGTCATCCAAATCGCAGCGATCGTTGCCGGCTGCCAGCACGGCGCGATCGCCGGTAAAACGGGAGAACAGGTCGGGTACGATGGTGACGTATCCGGCGTCGACAAATTTTTCGCCCAGGTCGGTGGTGTGTTGCACGATGCCGTAACGTTCGTGCAGATGAATGATCGCCGGCCGCTTGCCGGTCCCGGCGGGTTTGCCGAGAAAGCCGTCGATCCGATTGTCGATCTTAATGGGTGTGAGCATTGGAGTTTCCTTTGACGGGCTCAGCGAAAGCTAACTGCCGTAGCATTCACCGCCGTGCATTCTACGTTCGTTATTTTCCTAAAATCTGCTTCAGTCGATCCACCGTGTCCGGCGGCTGGCTCAGAGCTTTTTTGGCTAACGCTTCAAGCTCCTGGCCGCTGACAAGTTCAACATCCCAATCGCGCCTTTTGCCTTCGGCGAGAAAGTCCACATCGTTAATCATCTTGCTGTAGCTCTCGCGCAGGAGCCTGAGCCTGTCGGCAGGAAGGTTAGGCGGCGCGATCATCGGACGCCCGAGCGCCGGCGGAGACAAGAGCACTATTGCCAATCGCTGAATGGCATCGGATGTCTTATGCTTTTCCATGAGTTCGTAAATGGTCGGAGTGTTCTGCAAACTCGAGTCGCGCTTTTGTCCTCCCTGGACCAGGATACGCATGAATCCGTTCTTTAACCAGGTGCGTCCGGGCTCGCGCGCGAAAGCCTCCGCGGTAATCGCGTAACAGTGAACTTCGCCGCGCTCGAGAGCGACTTCTACATCCCGAGTTCCGGGATAACCGAGCACGACGTGAAATTTCACGCCGAGTGCTTCCTCGATGAATTTAGGAAAATAATGTCCCGTGGTGCCAGCGCCGGTAGCGCCGCAACGTACGAGCTGGGGGGCTCTTTGCACGTCCTCGAGAGTTTGAAAGGACGTGTCCGAACGAACCGCTAGAACCTCGTAGTTGCGTACGGGAGAACCGATCCAGGCGAATTTCGTCCAATCGAACCGAACTTCCTTAGCGCCCGACAACTGTTCGAAATAGAGACCCGTGGATATCATAGCGAGGGTCAAGCCATCCGGTTTCGCGATATTGTAGAGGTGGTTGGCGGCGATCATCGACCCTCCGCCGGGCATGTTCTGGACGACGAAGTCCGGATTTCCTGGAATCTGTTTTCCCCAGTGTTGGGCAATCAACCGCGCCCAGAGATCAACAATGCCGCCCGGAGGAAAACCGACCAGGATCTTGATCTGTTTACCTTTGTAGAAAGAATCGGATTGAGCCTGCGCGGCGTGGTACAGCGCGGAATAGCACATCAAGAACGCGAATACCGATAGAGACAATCTCTTCATGCGTTTCTCCCCAACAAGATCTTGCCGATTGGTTTAGTCCAACCCCTTAATACTCCAACACACCATGCTGTGGCTCCGGAGCACGGCGCACATCGGTAGGGTCTATTTGTCCGGTTCGTACTGCAGATTGTCGCGAATCAAATTGGAAATGCCGCGCGCGATGGGCCGGCGGATCTCCTCGCCGACATGGGCTAGCCCGCCCAGGGCACGCCCCAGAATGGCGAACGTCTTGGACATCTGCCAGTGTAACCCCATGTCCATGGAAATCGCCGCGATGGCGCCTGTGACGTTGACGGGTAAGTGCTTGCCGACGCGCTCGTCGGCGATCTTGCCGATCTTT
>CAYZXN010000078.1:0-12350 GCA_964482425.1 uncultured Syntrophobacteraceae bacterium
TGCCCGGCAGCTCAGAATTTCACAACCGCCGCGCCCCACGCGAATCCGGCCCCAAACGCATTGAGCAGGACGACATCGCCCTTGCGAATACGGCCCTGCCGTTTAGCCTCATCAAGGGCGACCGGTATAGAAGCCGCCGACGTGTTACCATACTTGTCGAGATTAACCACGACCTGCTCCATGGGCACGCCGAGCCGGTCGGCCAAAGCGACGATTATCCGACGATTCGCCTGATGCGGGATCACCAACGCTACTTGATCAATGGTCACGCCGGCCTCCTTGAGTGCCTCCCGACTAATATCTTCCATTGAGCGAACGGCAATTTTGAAGACTTCTTTACCGTTCATGGCGATGGTATGTTCGTTTTTTCTTACAGTTTCACAGTTGGCCGGCTTTAGGGAGCCTCCCGCCGGGACGTACAGGGTCTTCACGTAAGAACCATCCGTACGCAGCTTGGTGCTCAAAATACCACTCCCGTTCTCCGATGCGGATAGGACGACCGCGCCGGCGCCATCACCAAAAAGAATACACGTCGTGCGATCCTGCCAATTGAGCAGCCGGCTTAGCGCGTCTGAGCCCACCACCAGAGCGGTTCGAATCTGACCGACACGGATGAACGAATCCGCCACTGCCAAGGCATTGAGAAATCCCGAACAGGCCGCGCCGACGTCGAACGAAAACGCCCCTCTTACGCCCAGCATGTCTTCGAGAACGCAGGCAGAACTGGGAAACGGGTAATCGGCAGTCACGGTCCCCATGATGATAGCGTCGATATCGCTGGGTTCTACCGAGGCGTCCTCGAGCGCTCTCTTGGCCGCCCGATACGCCATGTCCGCATTGCCTTTGCCGTCTTCGAGCACCCGCCGCTCCTTAATACCGGTGCGTACGGTAATCCATTCGTCACTGGTCTCGACCATCTTTTCCAAATCGTGATTGGTGATGATTTTGGACGGTAATTCAGAGCCGGTTCCAAGAATTACGCTGCGACGCTGTCCTCCACTCATTCCACCCTCCTAAAAATCACGCACGCGTTGGTCCCGCCGAAACCAAAGGAATTGGAGAGGACAAATTTGACATCCGCCTCGCGCGCCTGATTCGGCACGTAATCGAGGTCACAATCAGGGTCTGGAGTCTCATAGTTAATCGTTGGCGGAATGACTCCGTGATGCAGAGTCAGTACCGAAAAAACTCCTTCCACGGCGCCAGCCGCACCAAGCAAATGGCCCGTCATGGACTTTGTGGAGCTAACGGCCAATTTCAACGATTGTTCGCCGAAAACTCTCTTGATCGCCGTCGTCTCATTGGCGTCGTTATATTCGGTGGACGTTCCATGCGCATTGATATAATCGACATCGGTGGGCGCGATTCCGGCATCCTTCAAAGCCAATTTCATGCAGCGTGCTGCACCTTCTCCCTCCGGTGCCGGCGCGGTCATGTGATAAGCATCGCCGTTGGCGGCATAGCCCACTACTTCGGCATAAACCCTGGCGCCGCGCTTCAATGCCGCTTCTCTTTCTTCCAGAATCAACACGCCAGAACCTTCTGCGATTATGAATCCGTCGCGATCCTTATCAAACGGTCGGCTGGCTCTTTCCGGCTCATCATTGCGAGTCGATAACGCTCTCATTGCGGCAAAGCCACCGACGCCCAGCGGTGTAATGGCCGACTCCGCTCCGCCGGTGATAACAGCGTCCTGTAGTCCGCGACGGATCAAATGGTAAGCCTCGCCGATAGCGTGTGTGCCTGAAGCACAAGCGGATGTAGGCGTTAAATTAATGCCTTTGGCGCCATAGCGGATGGCGATCTGTCCGGGAGCAAGATTCGAGATTACCTTAGGGATGAAAAACGGAGAAATCTTCCTTGGCCCGCCGGCCATCAACGCATCCTTGGTCGTTTCGATGGTGTCGATGCCGCACAGGCCGACACCGATAATCACCCCCACCTGCTCCGCCAACTCCACATCGATCTTCAATCCGCTGTCCGTCATCGCCATGGACGCCGCAGCGACTGCGTATTGAATAAAGAGATCCATTTTTTTGATCTCTTTAGGCTCGATAAAATCCTCGCCGCGAAAATCCGGCACTTCGCCAGCGATACGCGAGCTATAGGCGTCGAGGTTGGCAAAGCGGGTGATTCTTCGAATGCCCGATCGCCCGGCGACCAACGCGCGCCAGTTTTTGTCGACGCCGGTTCCTAATGGCGTGACCAACCCGACACCTGTCACCACAACTCTGCGTCCTTCCGATGTGCTCACTATCCGTCCATCAATCTAACTAGCTAAAAATTAAACCTTAACTTGAATCGTAAAGATAAATGACTCGGGCCTAGCGGTCAATACTTTTGAGCGAAAAATGCTCGTGTGTTTGCAACACTGCACGAACCACAGGGTCGATCGCTGTGCCCCCCGTGTCTCTGGAGAGTTGTTCGCCGCCGTGTTGTTGCATGGTCTGCAGCACGCCCGCAACCGAAGCCTTCAGAGCAGCGAGATCGTAGCCGCCTTCCAGCAGATAAGCGATTCTGCCACCGCAGTATTTTTCCGCTGCTTGAAGCAGGGCTCGTGACATCATCGAAAATCCGCTTTCGGTGATATTCATCCCGGCCAAGGGGTCGCGCCGATGCGGGTCGAATCCGGCCGACACCAAAATCCATTCCGGCGTGAAACGCGCCAGTGCCGGATTAACAATGTCCCTGAACACACGCGAGTATTCGGCGTCTCCACAACCGGCGGGAAGCGGAACGTTCAGCGTATAACCCGCACCTTGCTGCGCCCCTGTCTCCTTGATGCCGCCAGTGCCTGGATAAAATGGATATTGGTGCGTGGAGATAAACAGCACCGAAGGATCCTCATAGAACGCGTCCTGCGTGCCATTGCCATGGTGCACATCCCAGTCAATGATGGCAACTCGGTTTGCCCCATGGGCGCTCTTAAGATACCGAGCGCCGATCGCAATCGTGTTGAAGAGACAAAAACCCATGGCTCTTCTTCTGAGCGCATGGTGTCCCGGCGGACGCACCATAGCAAATCCGTTCTTGTGTTCCCGAGCGGCAATGGAATCGAGCACGTTAAGAAAGCCGCCGGTGGCGAGTAGCCCCACTGCGAACGAATCCCGACTGGTTATCGTATCGCCGTCGAGCGCGTGACGGCCGACACCGGCGGTTGATTCGACCAGTTCCACGTAGTCCGGATCGTGACAAAGCTCGATCTCGGCTCGGGACGCCGCTCTCAGCGGCAACACCTGAAAACGCGCGGAATCAAGCTCTTCCGCCAAGTCCAATAACACCTGAAGTCGTTCCGGACGTTCGGGATGGCCTTCGCCGGGACTATGCTTGAGAAACTCCCGGTCTATCACTATTGCTGAGCGATCCATCCATTCACGCTTACCACTCTCAACTTCCGGTCACAACTTCGGCGCAACGCATAATGTCCGCGATTATTAGAGCCTGTTCTTAAGGCGCGCGTGCAAGAATCGGCCACACGTTCGGAAAACACTCCATGTTGCTTGCCAACTCGAATAAAATCGCATAGCTTGACGGTGGAGGTCGTATGTTTGGTATTGGCATGCCGGAGCTCTTATTGATTCTCGGTCTGGCGTTGATTGTTCTGGGGCCGAAGAAACTACCCGAGCTGGCCCGCGCGCTCGGCAAAGGCATGGCGGAGTTTCGTAGGGCGACGGACGAACTTAAAGACGAGTTCCGCCAGTTGGAGAATGAACAAGAGTCATCGCCGCATGCGACCGAAAAGGACGATCCGTCGTTAGCGACACCGGCAGAGCCGCCCGCCACGCCAAACCCCAGTTCTCCCGATCCACGTGAGCCACGATCCAGCTAAGGGGCAGCCGGACAATGTCCAGATGCCTTTTAGTTCCCATCTGGAAGAACTGCGTTCCAGATTAATACGTTGCAGCCTCGCCGTCGGACTCGCCTTCGTAGGTTGCTTCTTTGTCGCTGATCGCATCTTTCTTGTGCTCGCCGAACCAATCCGGCAGCTCGAGATACCCGACCTGATGTTGATCGGCACAGCCGTCGCCGAAGCATTTTTTACGAAAGTGAAAATATCTTTTTTCGCCGCGCTCGTGGTTGCTCTGCCCGTCCTTCTATGGCACGGCTGGCAATTTGTGGCACCGGGCCTTTACGAGCACGAAAAGCGCTATACGCGAAGCTTCGTATTTTTCGGCTCGTTTTTTTTTCTCGCGGGCGGCGCCTTCTGCTACGGCGTCGTTCTGCAAAAAGGCCTCGCCTTTCTGCTCCAACGATACCAGGCGCTGGAGGTGCAGCCGGCGATCCAAATCGGCGATTATCTCTCGCTCGTCTCGCGGCTCGTGCTGGCGTTTGGAGTAATGTTTCAGCTACCAGTGGTGACTTTCTTCGTTTCCCGGGTCGGTTTGATCGATCATCTTTTTCTCATTCATTACTTCGGTTACGCGGTGATTGGCATGGCTGTTGTCTCGGCGATTTTAACGCCGCCGGACGTCATCTCCCAAATATTTTTAATGGTTCCGCTAACCTTGCTGTACGGCCTCAGCGTGGGAGTGGCGTATTTCGCCAGCCGCAAAACACGCGTTGATGGGACTGCAGAAACGGATGATGATTAATTGTCGTCGTTAACGAAGGCGCAAGCGGCAAAGACAGTGGTCCACAGACCGTCTTTGTTACCGATCGCGGATTGCGTGATGTTCGATGTGCGAACGATCTTGCCGGACATCTTGAATAGGTTTTCCCTCTCGTCCCAAGCAGTGTCGGGATCGAATTCAATACCCAGAGTCGTAGCAAGCATGCTGGCGGCGAGGTCTTCAGCGTAATCGCCTGCTTTCTCTTCGGTTTCGCCAAAGGAGTGGTGCTCGGACAAGTAGCCATGCTGCTCCTGGTCGGCGGGAATCGCCACGCCCACCGAGGCCGCCACAAGTCGGTTGGGTTCATTGGTGCTCTCACGATCGTAGACACAAAAGACGATTTCGCCCGGGCGCAACAGTTTTACTCCTTCTTCTTTCGAAATGCGTTTGCAGAATGGCGGATAGATGCTCGAAACGAGAACCAGGTTACAATAGGCAAGCCCCGCCGATCTTAACGCCAATTCGAAGGACGCCAACTTCTCCTTATGGACACCGACCCCTTTGGTAAAAAAACATTTTTTCGGAATCATCGTGCGCTGGTCTATAACATGAAAGAAATTTGCTGACAACAATCGCGCCTGTAAGTCTTTACCACTCAGCTGCCCGCTACTCAACGACAACCAGGACGGCGCCGCCTTCAACGGTTGCGCCGGGCTCTACTCTGATTTCCTTGATCTCGCCGTTGATCGGACTGCGCACCTCATTTTCCATTTTCATGGCCTCGACGATAACCAACCCTTGGCCTTTTTCCACCGCATCGCCTTCCGAGACAAGCACTGCGATCACTTTACCGGGCATTGGCACCGACACCTTTTGCCGGCCCTGCAACTGAAGCCCGCCTTGCGCCCCACCGACACGCACGCGGCGCTCGTCAACCATATTGACGCGGTAGTTGCGCCCGTCGACGAGCACCCGGTATTCGTCTTCGCTGTTATCGACCTCGATTTCGAACGAGCGGTTGTCGACGATTAAAGAGTAGTTGGTTCTTCCGGTTTTTTTACCGTCCACCAGGAACTCATGGCCGTCTATGGAGACTTTATAGACCGACTTGCCGATGTCTTCGATTTCAACCCGGTAGGTCTGATCTGCCAGTTTTGCAAAAAACGCCATAACGATATGTTTTCAGGAACGCCGCCAGCTCTGTCGGCTGAAAGACGGCGCCAGGCGCAGCGCATTGCGTTTGCCCCGTTCGCGCCATTTGGATTGCTCCGCCGCGCCCTTGGCCAAAAGGCCAAGCGTACTTTCCTGTTCGCGATGCATGGCCGCAATGGCCGCGGATGCCAGCGCAATCTCCTTATGCGGAAATATCTCCTCCTGACTCGTGGAACGATACTCCTGGTCGATGAATCCGGTATTGACATCCCCGGACATGAAGCGCGGGTGGCGCAGGATCCATTGATGGAATGAAATATTGGTTTTGATGCCGCGGATCTGATACTCCCGCAGCGCCCGCCGCATACGCAGGATGGCCTCGATCCGGTTTTCACCCCACGTGATGAGCTTGGCGATCATCGGATCATAGTAGATCGAAACTTCGGCGCCCTCGTAGACCCCGCAATCGTTCCTCAGGCCAAGACCCTCGGGCAGCCGCAAACCTTCTATTTTGCCCGGACATGGCATGAAATCGTTTTCCGGGTCCTCCGCATAGATCCTGCACTCGATAGCGTGGCCGGTCTGTGTAATATGACGTTGCCGCCAAGGCAGGTAGCCTCCGGCCGCGACTTCAATTTGCGCCTTTACGAGATCGATGCCGACCACTCGTTCGGTGACCGCGTGCTCCACCTGAAGTCGAGTATTCATTTCGAGAAAATAAAAGTTCTGCTCCTGATCGAGCAGGAATTCCAGGGTGCCGGCGCCGACATAACGGACGGCGCGGGCTCCCTGAATGGCAATCCGCCCGATACGCCGCCGTGTGCGATCTTCCAACCCGGGCGCCGGGGATTCCTCGATCACCTTCTGGTGGCGCCGTTGGATCGAACACTCACGGTCGTATAAGTGCAAGACCCTGCCGTACTTGTCCGCAAGAATCTGGATTTCCACATGCCGCGGTTTTTCGATGTATTTTTCGACATAAAGCCGCGGATCGCCAAAGGAAGACGCTGCTTCGGAGCGCACAGCCCGGAACGCCGATGAGACCTCGCGCCTCGAACGGACCAGCCGCAAACCTTTGCCGCCGCCGCCGGCGACCGCCTTTAACATACAAGGATAACCGATTGCCTCTACGGTATTGACCACTTCTTGTTCAGAGGTCAGGATGCCATCCGAACCGGGAACGACAGGCACCCCCGCCGCCTTCATGATCTCTCGCGCCTTAACCTTATCTCCCATTTGATCGATGACTTCCGGCGAGGGTCCGATAAACACAATTCCTTCTGTCATACAGCGTTTGGCGAATTTGCTGTTTTCAGCAAGAAAACCATACCCGGGATGGATCGCCTCGGCGCGGCTCTTTTTAGCCACTTCAATGATGCGTTCAATGTTTAAGTAACTTTGTGCCGAGGGGGCGGCGCCAATGGGATACGCGTAATCGGCATATTTGACATGCAGCGATTCCCGGTCCGCCTCGGAATAAACAGCGACGGTTTCAATATCCAGCTCGCGGCAAGCTCGCGTAATGCGGACCGCGATTTCACCACGGTTGGCAATCAGTATGCGCTTGAACATGTTGTCGGTATGACGTTAGAGGCAAGAGTTTGACACCGTTGCCGCCGCAACTCTGTCGCAGACCTTCGGCTACAGTGGGATGTTCCCATGTTTTTTCGGCGGATTATGATCCTGCTTGTTTTTCAACATTTCTAAAGAACGGATAAGAGTGGGACGGGTGTCCTCGGGATAAATAACCGCATCGATGTAACCATATTCGGCGGCTTTGAACGGATTGGCAAAGGTGTCACGGTATTGTTGCGCCATCTGGTCGCGCGCCTTGGCAGGATCCTCTGCGTTCTGCAGCGTCTCGCGAAAGACGATATTGATCGCCCCTTCCGGACCCATGACGGCGATCTCGCCTGTCGGGTATGCCAGATTAATGTCTCCTCGTAAGTGTTTGCTCGACATGACGATATAGCCACCGCCGTAGGCCTTGCGCGTCACGATCGTCACCTTGGGAACCGTGGCCTCCGCGTAAGCGTAAAGCAGCTTGGCGCCGTGGCGGATGATCCCTTCGTATTCCTGTGAAATACCCGGCAAAAAGCCCGGGACATCGACAAAGGTCACCACCGGAATATTGAAACAGTCGCAGAATCGAATAAAGCGGGCGCCCTTAACCGATGCATTAATGTCGAGACACCCGGCCAGTGCCGCCGGCTGGTTGGCGACGATGCCTACCGGTCGTCCACCCAGACGGGCAAAACCTATCAGGAGATTCGGGGCAAAGTCTCGCTGCGCCTCGTAGAAATATCCCTCGTCGACCACGGCATGAATCAGCTCCTTCATGTCGTAGGGCCGATTAGGATTATCGGGAACCAGGTCGCGCAGCTTCTTATCACGCCGCAACGGATCATCGCTGGTCGCATGAAACGGTGGATCTTCCTGGTTGTTGCTGGGCAGAAACGCGATCAATTCGCGAATCATCAGCAAGCATTCCTTTTCTCCGTTCGCCGTGAAATGCGCCACGCCGCTCTTGGCGCCGTGAGTTTCGGCGCCGCCAAGCTCGTCTTTAGTGACGTCCTCGTGCGTAACCGTCTTGATGACATCGGGCCCTGTAATAAACATGTAGCTGTTGGTTTTCACCATATAGATGAAATCCGTGATCGCCGGAGAGTAAACCGCGCCTCCCGCGCACGGCCCCATAATAGCCGAAATCTGCGGGACAACGCCCGACGCTTTGACATTGCGCAGAAAAATCTCGCCATAACCCGCCAGACTGAGCACTCCCTCTTGGATGCGCGCGCCGCCGGAGTCATTGATGCCGATAATAGGCGCGCCGTTCTTCATCGCGAGGTCCATCACCTTGCAAATCTTCTCCGCCACCACACCGCTGAGACTGCCGCCAAAAACTGTAAAGTCCTGCGAGTAAACATAGACGAGACGCCCGTCAATGGCGCCGTATCCCGTGACCACCGCGTCGCCGAGGAATTTTTGTTCCTGCATGTCAAAGTCCGTACAGCCATGCGTGCGCAGCCGATCCAGTTCGACAAAACTGCCGCCATCGAGAAGGATGGCCAGGCGCTCGCGCGCCAGCAATTTGCCCTGCTCATGCTGTCGGCCGGCTCGTTTTTCGCCCCCACCGGCATCGGCCTTCTGGTTCAGCTCGCGAAGTTTCTCAAAATTGTTGCTGATGGTCATCTGGAAAGTTTCCTTGGCGCCAGGAGTCTGCGTGTGCGGGGTTCACGGGTCCGGGCATCATAACAAAAGAGCCTGGTCTGTCAACTGAAATTGCCGCAACAACGCAACTCTTTGTTGAAGTTGCGCGGTGAAATTGCTAGCGTGCTATTTTGTCCACGTACGAAAGTTGGATGCGCATGTTGCGAACAAATTCCAGATCGAAAGAGACAAAGGACGACGTCGACCAGACACCCCGGGTGGCATCGTTAAAGACGGATCAGGCGTTGCTATTGGTCTCCGCCAGCGAAGGCGACGCCAACATGCTCTACGCGGTGGGCATGTTCGTTCCCGATCCATTCATCTTCTTCAAGCACAAGGGCAAGAAATACGTGGTCATGAGCGATCTCGAAGTCGACCGCGCCAAACGCCAGGCCAAGGTCGATTATGTATTGTCACTGTCGCACTATCAGCGAAAGTTAAAGCAACAGGGAAATCCCAGCCCCGGCATGGTCGATGTGCTAAACGTGCTTTTTGAAGAGAAGCGCATCCGATCGCTGATCGTACCGGCGAACTTTCCCGCTCTTCTACTGGATCGGTTGCGCGGCACCGGCTTCAAAGTTGAAATCCAGCGCGACCCGTTGTTTGCCGAGCGCGAAATCAAGCGTGCGGACGAAGTGAAACACATTACGGAGTCGCTGCGGATTGCGAGATTGGGTCTGGAGGCCGGTATCCGGACGCTCAAGAGGAGCAAAACCGGACGCGACGGCTACTTGTATTTGAACGGCGCAAGACTCACATCGGAAACCCTTAAGACCGCCGTAAATACGACGATCATGGCCCACGGTTGGCTGCCCAGTCATACGATCATCTCCTCGGGAAATCAGTGTGTGGATCCGCACCACGAAGGAACCGGCCCGATCAAGGCGAATACGTCGATCATTTTCGACATCTTCCCCCGTTCGCAGAAGAACGGCTACTTCGGAGATCTCAGCCGAACCGTCGTGCGTGGTCGCGCGTCGGATAAATTGAAAAAGATTTACGCTACCGTGCAGGCCGGACAACAAATCGGTTTCGATTTGATTCGCGACGGCGTCAACGGCAGAGAAGTCCATCAAAAAATTCTGGATCTTTTCGCCCAACGGGGCTTTCCCACCGGAAGCATCAAAGGTCGGATGCAGGGTTTTTTTCACGGCACCGGACATGGGCTCGGGCTCGACATCCATGAAGCGCCGAGAATCGCGCCGGTGGATGCAACGCTCAAAACCGGCCACGTAGTCACTGTCGAGCCGGGGCTCTATTACCTCGGAGTTGGCGGCGTGCGCCTGGAGGATGTGGTCCTGGTAACCGCCAACGGCAATAGAAATCTTACCGATTGTCCACAGTTTCTGGAAGTGTGATTGGCGCCGGTTTCAAGTCAGCCGCTTTAAGCGTCTTACCTGCCAGTGCCCGCCAAACTTTTGAGTCGACTGATGGCCGAGACGAGCCAAATTGCTGAATGGATCCAAGCTCTGGATCGGCCGGACAAGCAAGCGCTCCGTTCGGCCGTTGACGGTTTGATCGAAGCATTGCCGAGTTCGCCTGAACTCGCGTCGGCTTTGAAGGATCTTTTGAGCGCTCCACAAGCGAAACCTCGCTGGCCCGTCGCTTACATCTTGGCGCACCTCTCGCCACCGCCCGCCGGCGCATTGCAAACTTTGCTCACAACGCTCGACGATGCGGATCCCGACATACGATGGGCGATTATTCTGCTATTGGCGCGGCTCACGCGGGCAGACATCGCGATACTACAGCTTCCCATGGAGGTACTCATCAACGGAACCGCAACACAACGGCGCATGGTGATCTACTTTCTGAAAGAACTAAAGCTGAAGAACGAGACAGTTGTAGAGACGCTGTTAAACTCACTGTGCGATGCCGATCCCACTGTCAGGGTGGCCGCGGTGATCACGCTGAAAGAACAAGATGTACCCATCGAAGGCAGAAAAGCCTTATTAGAGTTGCTGCTGCGCGATGGCGATGTCCGAGTACAGCATGCGGCGGCGATCACGCTCGCCTCGCTGGGATCGCCCAGCGAAGAATTCGTCGCCACGTTACATCAAGCCATGCAAACTGCGCCCGCGCCGTTGAAGAAGGCAGCCGGCGCGGCATTGCGCATCCTTCAGGAAAAAAGAGAGGTCCGTCCCATACGACAACTCACGTCGCCGCTGAAACGGACCTCGAACTAACTTCGGTAGACTGAGGGGGATTGCTAGGCTTCAAGCTAGAATCCCCGTCAAAGATCCACTTGAAGCCTAAGTCTCAGCCACCTCGCAGACAGTACAATTATCATCAATCATGTCTGGACCACCTCCTTTCTCTGCTGAGTTTTAGTTTAAGGAGGCAGACCTCTTCTGTCAACAACGAAGCAACCGCACTGCTAAAAATTAAGACAGCAGCGCGCCGTGGTCGCAAATGTCGGCAGCCCTCTACAACGCGTGCCAGCCGATGAAACTGATCTGGCGTCCGGTTTCACTTTTGTCGCGCCGGTAGGAAAAAAACTTATCTCGCGCACAACTGGTGCATGGACCGACGAGATGGATTTGGCTTTGGGGAACTCCCGCCCGGTGCAGAATCGCATGATTGAGCCCGCGCAAGTTCAGATAAGTCCGATCTCTTCTAGTTTGAATACAGGCCTGGGCAAGCTCATCCCACTTCTCGGTGAGCGAGCGCACAACATCGGCGCCGATTTCGTAACAACACGCGTCGATAGACGGACCCAGTGCGACTTCGACTTCCGATGGCAGCACGCTGTGCTCCTCCAAGAGCACTTTAATCATCTTGGCGGCAATCCCTGCCGAAGTTCCGCGCCATCCCGCGTGAACCGCGGCCACCAACTGCCGGGCCGGCGTAACAAAAAGAATCGGCACACAATCCGCCGTGAGGACGCCCAGATAAATCCCGCTGAGCTGCGTCAACATGCCATCCGCTTCGCCGGCTTCCTTGAGGTTCCCGTGCTGAATTTCAATGAGATTATCCCCGTGAACCTGCTTCATCGTCACGACCCGGCCGTTGTGTATGCCGACAGCGCCCTTCATGTCGCACATGTTATCTTTGACGATTCGCGCATCGTCGCCGACAGCGAACGAAAGATTGAGCCCGGCATAGGGGCCTGTACTTCTTCCGCCGGTTCGGCCCAAGAACCCATGCAGCAAACCAACGTACTTTTCCCACTCTGGAACTTTGAGCCACGTGATTTCCATACGCCTGGATTATTCCCGGTTCATTGAACCTCTGCAAGCCCAGGTCGCGTGATTAACCCTAATCCGACATTGTTTCGAAGTCGCTCGGACGATGAGGCTACAGCCGTGGGCAATGGGACACTGCCTTGAAGGCCACCCCGCAATCCCCTGAGGGTGACATTTCGTGCGTCGGGCCTTAACGCAACCTGTGCGCTCAAGTGCCCACGGCTTCCGGTCTCACCGTCGTTGCTCACTCCTG
>CAYZXN010000079.1:0-5135 GCA_964482425.1 uncultured Syntrophobacteraceae bacterium
AGAAACTCTCGACCTACAGCTGGCCGGGCAATGTAAGAGAACTGGCCAATGTGATCGAACGGGCGGTGGTGCTTGGCTCGGGGCCGAAAATCACCCTCGAGGAACTGCCCGGCAGAATCGTGTCCTCCGAGGTACAGACGTCAATTGACGGCCTTTCCTACCGCGATGCCCTCGAGGCGACGCGAAGGGCCGTGGTTTTACGCGCGCTCGATCGCTCCGGCGGTAATCGTGTCGCCGCCGCCAAGGAATTGGGACTGCACGAAAAATACTTCTTGCGCTTAATCAAATCCCTCGGCATCAACTGAGACTTTTTAACTTCTAGTGTCGTTTCCGCATGGGTTCGCCTTGCGAAGCACCCAAAGCGATAGAGAGGACCGCGGTGTCGCAATTAAAAGGTCGGCCAGCTGGCAGCCCGGTTCGCGGCGATGCGGATCACAGGCCGTTGCTCAAGGGCCATCTCGCGGTACTGGCGGTACTTGCGCCGCAACAATGCAACGGCTCTTCGGTGATCAGCGCCGCTGCGCAAAAGCCGCGCCTTGCCCGTAATCAGCACGTAGGCGAGACGGCTCCAATCTTCATCATAGCGGTCGATAATGAGCGATACCCGGGAATTCTGCGCGATATTGCTCACCCTCTTGAGTTTTTCCGGCGCGGTTCGTTTGGGTTTCTCGTCTATGGGCGAGAAAAAGTGCTTACCGTCAAAAACAAAACAGATGGGAACCACATGGGGTTGTCCTGCCGCATCGGCGGTGGCCAGATGGGCGATGCGCGCTGCGCCAATGAACCTCAACGCGGAAGCCGTGAGACGTAACGGAACGGGCATTGCGTCAACAGGAAAACGGATTGCCAACAGTCATGGAGAAGAGTCGCCGTGTCGTTTGGCCATTGTCCCTGACCCTCCGGCATTTTGCCTCGTTAAATCTTGAATTCACCAACGACATTGGGCGCGAAGATTTCGTCGACGGTTACGGGCTTGGCCAGCAGTCCTTGCTCGCCCATGTAGCGAACCAGATGCTCGAGCACATGCCGGTTGGCTTCGACTCCGTACGGCCACCAGTCGGCACCGAAGATTTCCTTAAGCTGCTCGCGCTCCCACGACAGCCAGGGGAGAGTGCAGGCCATGGTGTTGGAAATATGCATGTTCCTGATGGCAACGTCTTTGGCCTCGCAGAAAGCTTTGTAAAGGCTGCGCGCGACCCACGGATTGCCTTCATAAACTTCCTTGCGGATCACCAGCACGTGCATGATAGGAAAAATCTTGGTGCGTTTGTAATAGTCGACCTCGACGTCCTTGTAATTTGGGAACAGCCGCTTGACCTTCGGCGAGCCTTTGACGAAAGCGGACGGGCTGCGCGCCGAGATCAAGGCATCAATCTCGCCGCTCTCGAGCATGCCGTTTAACGTCTTGTCGTCGGCGATCGGTTCGAGCTTAATTTCCGGCGGCAACGTCAGTTTGACTCGTTCTTTTCTGCCGGCTTCTTCCTGACCGCCGGTGAACCAGTGCATATCGGAGGTCTTGACGCCGTAGTCGTCGTTCAGGAAGCCGCGAATCCACACGGCCGCCGTTATCGAGTATTCGGGAGCGCCGATTTTCTTACCTTTGAAGTCCGATGGCTTCTTGATGCCGGAGTCCGTGTTGATGAACACACAAGAGTGACGGAAATAACGCGACGGGAAAACCGGAATCGCCACGAACGGCGAGTTGCCCCGGCTGATCATGGTGACATGATTCGACAGCGACATTTCCGATACGTCGAACTCCTGGTGGTGGCCCATGCGCCAGAATATTTCCTCGGCTTGCAGCGGCACGTAATTGATGCGAATGCCTTCCGCCTGCACGTCGCCGGTGCGTAGTGCAAACGTGCGATCGTAATCGCCGCAGCCGACGGTTAAAAATAGTTTGTCCATTGAAAGCCTCCTGGAGTTTTTGTGCGGTGCTCAGGATGATTCGCGCCGCCGGCGCGCTCGGCACCGAGCTGCCGAAGCATCAAGAAAAATGCCTTTAACCGCTTGCCTGACAGACTTAGCTTATTTTGTTTCCCAGCGCGAGTAGCGCTGAGCGATGGCGATTAAAACGACGGAAATCACCGAAATGACCAGGCCGATGGCGGCAACCCGGCCCCGCATACCGTCGAGATAGAGAAAGTAAAGCAGCGGGCCCAGAGGCTCGGCGCCGGGACTATAGAGAAACAAAGTTGCGCTGAACTCGCGCAAGAAGATCGTCACCAGAATGATCCACCCCGCCATGACTCCCGGCCGCATCATCGGAATCATTATGCGGCGGAATGTCGCCATAAAACCGGCGCCGCAGGCGACCGAGGCTTCTTCCAGCTCCTTATGCACTTGGATAATCGTGCTGCTGACCGCCCTGAGCCCGTAGGGCAAAAAGCGCGTTACGTATGCAATCAGAATGATCCAGATGGTGCCATAGACGGGAATGGGAAAATCGACATAGGCCCAGAGCAGCCCCAAAGCCATGGCCGTGCCGGGAAAGGCCCAGGGGATGAATACCAGCGCATCCAGTATTCCCCGTCCCGCGATCTTGGTGCGAACCGAAATGTAGGAGGTCAAAGAGGCCAGAAGCATGCAGACGGTGGCGCCGACCAGCGCGAGAAACAAACTGTTGAAAAAAGCTCTGTGAACTCTCGGCGTAGTCCAGATGTAGCGGAAGTGGTCGAAAGTTAAATTTTCCCAAGTTTGCCATGTGGGAACGTGGTAGTAGGGCAGAATGGCGACCAGAGAAAGCACCAGGATGGGCAATACCACCAGCAAAACGAGCAGCAGAAACGCCACACCCGTGGCCAGATATTTATAACGCCCGAGATCGATCTGATGGGGTCTGAACCCTTTGCCGGTCACCGTCGAGAAACTCTCGACTTGCGACGTGAAATGTCGATAAAGATAAACGAAGAGCAAGGCGATGGTGAGAATGCCAACACCGTACGCGGCAGCCAAGTTGTGATTGGTTGGAAACGAACCCAGCGCTTCACGCCAGATCTTGGTCGTGAAAACTTCGATGCGGGCAGGTAAAGCGATGATTGCCGGTGTGTCGAAACTCTCTATCGCCCGGACGAAGTTCAAAGTTCCCGCGGCCAGTATGGCCGGCCGGATGAGCGGAAATGTGATCCGCCGCATGACGCCAAATTCCCCGGAGCCGAGCGTCTTGGCCGACTCTTCAAGCGACGGATCCATGCTCTTCAATGCCGCGGCAATGATGAGGAAGGCGAGCGGCGTAAGAATGAGCCCCTCGACGAAAATCAGGCCCGGCAAGGAGTAAATATTAAAAGGGCCCGCTTCCAGTCCGAATACTGCGACCAACGAGGCGTTGATCAGACCGTTACTCGGATTCAACAACATAACCCAGGAGATCGACACCAGAATCGGCGGCAAGATGTTCGGTATGATGGCGGTAAGCTCGAAAAACCGTCGGAAAGGCGCGTTGGTGCGGATCGTGATCCAGGCCAGGGTCAAAGCGAACATGACCGAAAGACCGGCCGCGCCGATACCGAAAATAAACGAGTTGAGCAGCAGCGGATAGGCTTCCGGGTCGCTATACGCCCGCACATAGTTTTGCAGCGTAAAATTCCCCGGGACGCCCAACGGCGCGTCCGTCAGGCTCCCGTAGAAAAGGAATACGGTCGGATACAAACTCAGGAAGGCGATGATGGCGCCGACCGTGATGAAGACCCAGTGAACCGGCTGGCTCAGGAACGCACCGACGCGGGAACGGCTCCACGCGCTCGGGAGCCTTTGATCAACTGCGACGGAGCGATCGACTGACACTAAGAACGCCTACCGCAGAAAAATCTGCTGGTACTCCTTTTTCTTCGCGGCGAATTCTTTGGTGCTCAGATCTTCCATTTCGACAAAACCGATCTTGTCGGCGCCAGGCAGAGGCGGATAGACGCCTTTGCGATTGACGAACTCGCCGCGGCTAGCCATAATCTTCATGCTTTCGTTGTCGAGAAAATAGTCGATGAATGCCTTGCCGGCGCTGGGATGCGGCGCCTTGGCCGCCAGCCCGATGTAATGTCCGTCGCCCAACATCTTGGGGTCGCGGACATAATCCAGCGGCGCACCTTTTTCGCCGAAAATGTGAACGTATTTCACGTAGGTGACAGCGATGGGAGTTTCACCTGTTGACACGCGTTCTCCCGCGGGCAGGAGCGATTCAACTAGTATGGGCTTCATGGCGGCTAAATCGCGAATAAACTTATCAGCCTTTTCTTTTCCCAACAGTTTGTGCAAACTCGTTACCCATTGCGTCGTGGTCGTATGCTGTGTCGGATCGGGCATGACGAGTTTGCCTTTGTACTTGGGATTGACCAGATCCTCAAGTGATTTGGGCGCATCGGCGGCCTTGATGCCGGATTTGTTGTAAACGATTCCAATAATAACATTCCGGTATCGGGGGCCCAAAACCGGATCGATGGCGTCTTTGGAAAAATCGCTCCAGGTCGGCGACTCATACTTCTGAAAAAAATTCTGCTTCTGCATCAAACGCAGCGGATTGTCGTTGGTGATGATGAGATCGGCCACCGGCCTCCCGGCCCGTGATTCGCTTAGGGCTCTATCCATGACTTTGGTCGCTGAAGCGCGCCAGTATTCAATGTCGAGACCCGTCTTCTTTCTGAATGCTTTCATGATGTCGTCCATGGTATCTGATTCGAGAGAGCCGTAGGCGATCGCTTTTCCTTCTTTCTTTGCGGCTTCGATCAATTTGGTGCTCTGTGCGTGCGCTGAAGTGACAGCGAAAAAAAAGCCCGCCAGAAACCATACCGTGAGATTGATTTTTCTAAGCATGCTCGCGTTCTCCTTTTGTCCTTTAAACTTATACCCAGCGCCCGAGGCGGGAATACTTTCAGATTTCAAACTTTGAGTCAAGCATTTCTGAGCTTGTGCAAACGCTTTGCTGTGGACCGAATTGACAGCCATAATCGCCCGTCATATAAGGATATTTCTCGAAAGAACGGAAGGGAGTTTTAGCGATGGAAAATCTCGATTTACTGGTAAAAGGCGGTGAGGTTTGGACTCCGGGCGGATTTATCGACGCCGATATTGCGGTGAGCGGCGGCAAGATCGTGGCGCTGGGCAAGCCGCCGGTGTTACCGGAAACCGCCGATACTGTGATCGAT
>CAYZXN010000080.1:0-32143 GCA_964482425.1 uncultured Syntrophobacteraceae bacterium
GTCAAGATCACCGAGCAGACGCTCAAGCACGCCGAAGAAATGGTTCGTAGGAAGTAACAAGATGCAGTGATAAGAACGGACGAGCGAGAAGTGAGGTCCGTTTCGATTTGACTTTTCCAGCACCCTCTCTTAATTTGACCTGAGCACTGTACTTAGTCTTTCCCGTCGTGGGGCTGTAGCTCAGTTGGGAGAGCGCTTGAATGGCATTCAAGAGGTCGTGGGTTCGACTCCCATCGGCTCCACCAGATGGACGTTTCCTCCATCTCTTCAGTCCTTGTTTGAAGAGCTGCTTTGGATATGGTATAAATTTTCGCGAGGTAACGATGAAAGAAGGTATACATCCGGAATACAAGCCTGCGCAGATCATCTGTGCATGTGGTTGTGTTACGGAAACCCGGTCCACTGTCGGCAATATTCACGTTGATATCTGTTCCAACTGCCACCCGTTCTTTACCGGCAAGCAAAAATTCATCGACGCGGCCGGACGCGTAGAGAAGTTCAGAAAAAGATACGGGCTAAAAAGCGAAAACTGAGTTCAACGGAGGGTTGGAGCTAAATTTGAGATACTAGAGGTTTTTGGTGCGGAAGGGGCAAAGGGCGGTTATCCTCTCTTTGCCCTTTTTTTTTCTTGTAAGTGTTAGCACAACAAAGTTAACGGTTTAACTATGCTCGACAAATTGGCAGAAGTCGAAAAGCGGTACGAAGAACTGGAACGACTGATGTCGGATCCGGGTATGCTGAATCTTCAGCGGGAATACTCCAAGCTGGCTCGGGAACGATCCGATTTAGAGGAGATCGTCGTCTGTTTTCGCGAGTGGCGCAAGGTGGAACAGGAAATTCAGGAGAATCGCCAGCTGCTTGAAGAGAATGATGAGGCGATCCGAGAGCTGGCCAAAGAAGAAGTAAACGTTTTGCGCTTGCGCGAAGAGGAGTTATCAAGCCGGCTTAAGTTCTTGATATTACCCAAAGATCCTAATGACCGCAAAAATGTCATAATAGAAATACGTGCCGGAACGGGGGGCGATGAAGCAGCACTGTTTGCCGGCGAGCTCTACCGTATGTATGCGCGCTATGCCGAGACTCGTGGCTGGCGCGTTGAAATCTTAAGCTCAAGTCCTACCGGGCTTGGCGGCTTCAAAGAAATTATTGTGATGGTGGAGGGAAAAGGGGCATATAGCCGGCTCAAGTTTGAAGGCGGTGTTCATCGTGTTCAGCGGGTTCCGGTGACGGAAGGCTCGGGGCGTATTCACACCTCCGCGGTTACCGTGGCCGTGCTTCCGGAGGCCGATGAAGTTGAGCTTGAAATCGACCCCAAAGATATTCGCGTCGATGTCTTTCGATCCTCTGGGCCGGGAGGTCAGAGCGTTAATACGACAGACTCCGCGGTCAGAATCACACATATTCCAAGTGGTATCGTGGTTTCGTGCCAGGATGAGAAGTCGCAACACAAGAACCGAGCCAAAGGAATGAAGATCATGCGCGCGCGGTTGCTGGAAAAGAAGCAGGAAGAGCAGCGTTCCGAAATCGCCGCAACGCGAAAGTTGATGGTCGGAAGCGGTGACCGCAGTGAGCGGATCCGAACGTATAACTTCCCGCAGGGACGTCTGACGGACCATCGCATCAATCTTACGATTTATCAGTTGGAGCGCATCATGGAAGGTGAGATCGATGAGGTCGTGGAGGGTTTAATCACACATTACCAAGCGGAGGCGTTGAAAGCTACCGCGTGATCACGGCGATGAATACCGAAGGGTCGGCAGACTTATCTTTACCCGCTACATGGCGTACCGTCCGGCACGCCATTATGGAGGGCACCCAGCTTCTTCATGGAGCGGGTATCGAGTCGGGGCGCATCGACGCCGAGGCGCTGCTCGAACATGCGCTAAAATGCAATAAAACAGAACTCTATCTTAGGTTAGATGACCGGTTAGACGCGGAATCCGAGTTGCGGTTCGGTGCTTTGCTGGCGCGCCGCCGTCAGCGCGAGCCGGTCGCCTACATCACCGCTCATAAGGAGTTCTGGTCGATGGATCTTTGCGTCACATCCGACGTGCTCATCCCGCGGCCGGAAACCGAGCGGCTGGTTGAAATCGCATTGGCGCTCGCCGGAGGATTTCCAAGTCAGTCGGGGTTAAGGATTCTTGATTTAGGTACCGGTAGTGGTGCCATTGCCGTGAGTCTGGCAAAGGAAATGAACGAGGCGCGAGTTTTGGCGATCGACTTGTCTGTGCCGGCGCTGGAAGTTGCGCGGCGGAATGCCGCCGCTCATGGAGTCGCTCAGCGAGTCAACTTTGTCTGCAGCGATCTTTTCGCCGGGCTTTCCAATGAAAAGAAGTTTCATCTGATCGTCGGCAATCCGCCCTATATTCGGCCCGGGGAGATTTCCATGCTCGCGCCTGAAATTCGGGACTACGAGCCGCGAATCGCACTGAACGGTGGTAGCGATGGCCTGGCTTTTTATCGTCGCATTGTCGCGCAAGGATATTCTTATTTAGCCACCGGCGGCGCCTTGGTTTTGGAAATTGGCGCCGATTTGGCGCAGGCAGTTGGTGAACTTCTGGCGGTGGCCGCACGTTATACTCCAGCGCAAGTTCACCGAGATTATAACGGTAGTGAACGCGTCGTAGTCGCGCACAGAATTCGTCCGGGGCGCGTGCGCGGAACGGGGAAACCGAGCGCGTGGATAAGATAGTCGTGCAGGGAGGCCGCCGGCTCACCGGCGAAGTCGCCGTCAGCGGCGCGAAGAATGCCGCCTTGCCGGTGTTGGTCGCGTCGCTGCTTACCGCCGATTTATGTTGCTACCGAAGAGTTCCGAATCTTGCCGATATTCACACGACACTAAAGCTTCTTGCCGGGTTGGGCGTGAAGATCAGCAGAGAGGCTTGGGATTGCGGCAGTGGCGATGTCGTTTTGCAAGCTGAAACCGTGACCAAGCTCGAGGCGCCTTACGACCTGGTCAAAACGATGCGCGCATCGTTTCTTGTCTTGGGACCGCTTGTGGCGCGTTTCGGAAAAGCACGGGTATCGACTCCCGGCGGTTGTGCCATCGGCGCTCGCCCCGTCAATCTTCATCTTAAAGGATTGGAAGCGATGGGTGCGACAATCGACCAAGCCCATGGCTATATAGAGGTAACGGCACCGCGGCTCCGCGGCACGAAGATTTATCTCGATCTGCCGTCAGTGGGCGCCACTGAGAATCTCATGATGGCGGCGACGCTTGCCGACGGCACCACGGTCATTGAGAATGCGGCCAAAGAGCCCGAGATCGAGGACTTGGCCGACGCTTTGAACAAGATGGGGGGGAAGATTCAGGGCGCGGGTACGGCTGTTGTCCAGATCGACGGCGTGGCTGCTTTACACGGGGTGGCGCACGAGATCATTCCGGATCGTATTGAGGCCGGCAGCTTCATTATCGCCAGCGCGGTTACCGGCGGCGACGTCTGGATTAAGGGCGCGCGCGCCGAACATCTCGACGCCTTTTTGATCAAACTCAAGGAGGCCGGCGTTGTGCTTACGTCGGATGCCGGCGGCATCAGAGTTCAAAGAAACGGCAATATCAAAAGTGTCGACGTAACCACTTTGCCGTATCCCGGCTTTGCTACCGATCTGCAGGCCCAAATGATGGTTCTTATGTCGGTCGCCGAGGGCGTGAGTGTGATCACGGAAACTATTTTTGAAAACCGCTTTATGCATGTACAGGAATTGGACCGCATGGGAGCGCAGATCAAGCTTGAGGGCAATCGCGCCGTGGTCCGTGGCGTGCGGGAACTCTCGGGAGCTCCGGTAATGGCGACCGATCTGCGCGCCAGCATTTCTCTTATACTTGCCGCCTTAGTCGCCAACGGAAAGACAGAGGTTTCGCGAGTGTACCATCTGGACCGCGGTTACGAACACGTTGAAAAAAAATTATCAATGCTCGGCGCGCAAATCGAGCGTGTAAAAGGATAATGTTTAAGAGCTCAACTTTCTACCAGGGGCAAGATGGACTGGTGAGATGAAAATCAGAATCATCAAAACAACAGACGCGAGTTGCCGATTGCTGATGGCGCGCCTACTTCAACGCCGCGGCAATCGCGAAGGCGAAGTCGAGCGGCGGGTGAGCGAAATCATCCGTGCGGTGCAGCGCCAAGGCGACCGCGCTTTGCTGCGCTACACCCGCCGGTTCGACCGAACGCGAATGACGCCGGCCACGATGGAGGTGAAAAAGAGCGAGATCGAGCGCGCGATGGCGAACGTGCCTGTGGGAGACCTCGCCATTCTGCGGCTCGCGGCCAAGCGCATCGCAGCGTTTCACCGGCGGCAGGTACAGAAAAGCTGGAAGTATCGCGATTCCTCGGGAATGGAGCTGGGACAGCGAGTCACCCCTTTGGCACGCGTCGGCGTCTACGTGCCCGGCGGCAAAGCTTGCTACCCGTCAACGGTGCTCATGAACTCGGTGCCGGCCAAAGTCGCAGGCGTTGGGGAGATCATCATGACTTCGCCCATCGGCAGCGATGACGCGATTATTTTGGCAGCCGCCAAAATCGCCGGCGTCGATCGTATTTTTCGTATCGGCGGCGCCCAAGCGATTGCCGCACTGGCATTCGGTACGGCGACAATTCCCAAGGTCGACAAAATCGTCGGGCCCGGCAATATTTTCGTCGCGACCGCCAAACGCATGGTCTTCGGCGAGGTAGACATCGATTCCATCGCAGGGCCGAGCGAGATTTTATTGTTGGCCGACGACTCGGCAGATCCATCGCACGTAGCCGCGGATATGCTCTCCCAAGCGGAGCACGATGAGCTTGCGGCAGCGCTGTGCGTTACTCCGTCATCGAATCTGGCGAAAAAAGTTCAAGCGGCTCTTGAAGCGCAGTTACGCGATACCAAACGGCAGACGATTACGATCAAAGCTTTGCAGAAATACGGTGCGATCATTGTCAGCCGAGATCTGCAAGAAGCCGTGCAAATCGCCAACGCCATAGCGCCGGAACACCTGGAGTTGCTCGTGCGGCAACCGAAGAAATGGGTGCGGCATATTCGCAATGCCGGCGCGATATTTATCGGACCTTACTCGGCACCGCCCTTGGGAGATTACCTGGCCGGGCCGAACCACGTCCTGCCCACCGGCGGCAGCGCGCGGTTTTTTTCGCCGCTGGGCACCTACGACTTTGTCAAGCGCACCACGGTGATTCACGCCGAGAAACGAGCTTTGATGGGATTCGCTCCGACGATTATGCGGCTCGCGCGGCTTGAAGGATTGGACGATCACGCTCGCGCCGTGCAGGCGCGATTCCCCAAGGAGGAATGGACATGAGACGCAGCGGCACAGTGAAGCGCAAGACCAAAGAAACCGAGATTACAGCGATCATCGACATTGACGGGAGCGGCAAAGCTGAGATTGAAACCGGCATGCCATTTTTCAACCACATGCTGGATAGCTTTTCGCGCCACGGTTTGTTCGATATAAAAGTTGAAGCGAAGGGCGATCTGGAGGTCGATTATCACCACACAGTGGAAGATGTGGGGCTCGTCTTGGGAGAAGCGTTTAAGAAAGCGCTGGGAGATAAACAGGGCATCCGTCGATTTGGCGAAGCGAGCTGCCCTCTGGATGAGACCTTGGCAAAAGTCGTAATCGATTTGAGCGGGCGTCCTTATCTATCTTACAACGTCAAGATTCGGCCGGGTCGCGTCGGCACTTTCGATACCGATCTGCCGCACGAGTTCTACGCTGCTTTTGCCAATCAGATTGGCATGAATCTGCACATTGACGTCATTCGCGGCGAAAATCCGCACCACATAATCGAGGCGTGTTTCAAGGCCCTTGCGCGCGCCATGGATATGGCTACGGCCCTGGATGAGCGTATTACGGGAGTGCTGTCGACCAAAGGAAGCCTGTGAGTCGTAATGCCGTTCAGGAAAGTCGAAGCTCATGATTGCGATTATCGATTACGGAATGGGTAATCTTCGGAGCGTGCAGAAAGCTTTTGAGCGCTGCGGCTACGACGCTGTGATCACCCGCGAGGTCGGGCAGATTGAATCTGCGCGCGCCGTGGTGCTGCCGGGCGTCGGTGCTTTTAGCGCCTGTATGGAAAACCTGAAGCGTCTTGGACTGGCCGAACCTGTCCGCAATGTTGTCCGGCGCAAGAAGCCGTTTTTGGGTATTTGCCTTGGCTTTCAACTGTTATTCACTGAAAGCGAGGAATTCGGCAAGCAGAAGGGCCTCGAATTATTTCGCGGCAAGGTCGTCGCTTTTAAATCGACCAATGGCTTGAAGGTGCCGCACATGGGTTGGAACAATGTAGACAAGAAAAAGGACTCGCCGTTCCTTGAGGGAATCTCCTCTGGTGATTCTGTATATTTCGTTCATTCCTTCCATGTCGTTCCCGAGGACGACTCAATGATTGCTACGGCAACGGACTATGGCGGTCCGTTTGTTTCGAGCATCACTAACGATTCTCTATTTGCCTGCCAATTTCATCCTGAGAAGAGCCAAGAAATCGGCCTACGTATTCTGGCGAATTTCGGCCACTTTGTCGCGGCGAATTAAAGCGATGATCATCATTCCAGCCATTGACCTCAAGGACGGTCGTTGCGTCCGGCTGTTTCAAGGTGAAATGGACCAGGCAACCATCTATTACGAAGACCCCTTGGAAGCGGCGCGGCATTGGGTAAGCCAAGGAGCTACATTTGTTCATATAGTCGATTTGAATGGCGCCATCGAGGGCGAGCCGGTTCACACACGGCAAATCGAGGCGATCTGCCGAAATACCAGCTTGTCCGTGGAAATGGGTGGCGGCCTGCGATCGCTCGATGCAGTCGAAACAGCGTTCCGCTTCGGCGTATCGCGCGTCGTGATCGGTACGGCGGCTTATGACAACAGCGATTTTCTTCGTGCTCTCTGCGACAAATTCCCAGACAAAATAGTGGTTGGTATCGACGCTCGCAGCGGTAAAGTCGCCGTCAAGGGCTGGAAAGAAACGACACTGATGGACGCCATAGAATTGGCCCAACGTTGCGAGCAAGACGGTGCAGCGCGCATTATCTACACCGATATTGGTCGGGACGGCACAAGCCACGGCGTCAATTTTGACGAAACGCTGAAGATCGCACGGGCCGTAAAAATCCCTGTGATCGCATCGGGTGGCGTTGCAACGCTTCAAGACATTCGGGATCTTCTCCCGCTGGAAAAAGAAGGGGTTGAAGGAGTGGTCGTGGGAAGAGCCTTGTATACAGGAGCCTTTACACTGCGGGACGCCGCACGGGTTGTAGCGTAAAGGTGCTTTTTGCTCCGCCGAACCGTGAAGTGTTTTTTTCCCGTTCTGAGAGCTTTAGATGCCATTTAAGTCACGGGCCCCGTAAGTTCGCTCGAAAAATCTGCAAATATACTGCCTTTGCTTCTTGACCGGCGCCGATAACGAGGCCAAAATGGCGTCCATGAAAGGTGTATGGCTTATGAAACAAACAAAATATTTAACGGCTGCTCTTTTGATACTAAGTTTATTCGTTGTGCCGAACATCAGCATGGCGCAACAGGACATGCAGCGAGCAGCGCGACCGGGATTTTTCAGTATCCTCGGTAGTATTGTTTTTACGACATTGCACGTACCGCTCAAGGCGGTTACTTGTGTCGGAACTCAGGCCACCGCTGCTGTTGCGTACACCGCTACTTTCGGCGTCGAAGGCCATTATGACGGCGGAACCAACGGCAAAGACATCGGTGAAACGGCACGCCGTTCTTGCACGGGATCTTGGATCGTAAGACCTTCGCACGTGGTTAGAGATTACGGCGAATAGAGCTAGTTTGCCGTCGTTTTCCATCTGATCGTTCCCTCTAAACGACGAGATGACCCTATCGGTCATCTCGTCGTTCTCCGTTGTGCCGCCGAATTCTGCGGCAGAGCATTACCCCATCGCCAACGGACTTCCGGACTGTGACCCTCCTACAATTTCGACTCACGTACCTTGTGTTCTTTGGATGTATCTGAGCGTTCGAGCCTGAAATTCCCGAGCCTAATCGTCGCGCTCCGTTGCAACACCCACGGCATAGGACCCTCGCGATATATAGCATTAGAATAATTTTTATACATGACTGTTACGTTTTGGCATATAATGAGCGCGAAACCCGCGGAATAATACAACGGTGACTGTAAACGGATTAAGCTTTTCGGTGGGCTCGTATGCCGCATGGGCTCCTAGAGTTGAATCAAAGGAGGCCTGGCAGGCATGGGCGGAAGCAGATAAAGTTATCAGCGGCGGAATCGAGCCGCCGCTTAGACTTATGCCGCCACTGCTGCGGCGGCGCGCCGGCTTTCCTGGAAAGATGGCGCTTGAGGTCGCTTACCGATGTCTTGGCGTACGTGTCGATGTGCCAATTATCTTCAGCTCGCGGCATGGCGAGGCTTCGCGATCCGTGGATTTGCTGACGGAGGTAGCCAAGGACGCACCGCCTTCTCCTACATCATTCTGTTTATCGGTTCATAACGCAACCGGCGGCTTGTTTTCGATTGCGCGGGCCGATCATGCCGCAAGCAGTGCTCTTGCCGCAGGGGAAACAAGCGTGGAACATGCGGCCATCGAAGCATGCGGTCTGCTGGCCGACGGAGAGCCGGCGGTGCTGCTGGTCGCTTATGACTGCCCGTTGCCTCCATTGTATTCAGCCTTCGAAGATTGCCGCGAACAGCCGTTTGCCTGGGCGTGGTTGATGCAAGCGCCCATGCATGAGGTGATCTCGCTCACGTGGTCAGGCGTTTTGGAGGAAGATCCGCCAAGCGCCGCGCGCATGCCGCCCGGCCTTGAGATACTGCGTTTCTATCTGCGCCAAGATCCGGCCCTGGAGAGGGTATCCGGCAGGCGGCGGTGGACTTGGTCCCGACATGCTTAGCCGGATCGGTCGTTACTGGCGCGTATTCGGCACCGGCTTGAGTTTTGTCGCAGTCGGCGCCGGCGGAGTTTTGATTTTTCCTGTTGTCAATATCTTCGTTCGCAGTCGTGAGCGGCGTTGGGAAATCTCGCGGCGGATGATCAAAGTGAGTTTTCAATGCATCGTCGGTGTCATGAGCTGGATGGGCGTGTTTCGGTACGAAATCAGCGGACTGCAACGACTGGAACGTAAGGGACTGTTGATTTTGGCCAATCATCCGACGCTCATTGATATCGTGTTTCTTATGGCCTTTGTCGAACACGCAGACTGCATCGTAAAGGGAGCTCTATCGCGCAATCCCTTTACGCATGCCACGATTCGGGCGGCGGCATATATTCGCAACGATGATTACGGCGCTCAGCTCATCGAAGACTGTGTCGGGGCGCTTCGCCGCGGCAGCAATCTGATCGTTTTTCCAGAGGGCACGCGAACGCCTGCGGATGGTTCGATCATTCTCAAACGGGGCGCCGCCAACATCGCTGTCCGAGGATTGTGTAACATTACGCCAGTGGTGATACGATGCGCGCCGCCGATGTTGGCCAAGGGAGAAAAATGGTGGAGACTACCGTTCCGTCCATCACAGTTTAATATTGAGGTTAAACAGGACCTCGATACTCGGGCTTTCATAGCCGCTGCCGGTAGCGAAGTTTTGGCCGTCCGCCGTTTGACCGATTATCTACAAAAATACTTCACCAGGGAACAGCACCATGCCGAACGATAACGACGAAATCAAGCAATTGATCATTGACGTTCTTCAGCTCGAAGACATCGCGCTGAACGACATCGACAGCGATGCGCCGCTGTTTGTCGACGGGCTTGGCCTGGACTCCATCGACGCTCTCGAACTCGGCGTGGCCATTCAGAAACGTTACGGTATTACGCTGCCGGCCGATTCGGAAGATACCCGCCGCCACTTTGCATCCGTGCGCGCGCTCGGTCTCATGATCGATCATTACCGCAAGAAATGAGGGTACCGATATGTCTCTGGCAAGCGCGACCACCAAGGAAGAAATTTATTATCAAGTTACCAGTATTCTACACGAAATGTTTGAACTCGATAGAGAGAAGATCACGCCTGAAGCGAACTTGTACATGGATCTCGATATCGACAGCATCGATGCGGTTGATTTGGCGGTAAAGCTGAAGGAGCTGACCGGCAAGAGACTGCAACCGGAAGTTTTTAAAAGCGTGCGCACTGTTCAGGACGTCGTCGACGCCTTGGCGGGGCTGCTCGCAAAGTAGGAAGCCGTTCGGTGTCAGCTCTTTTGGCGGTTTTCATAACGGTTCTTTACCCGTTGGCGATCTGGCTCGGCCATGACCAAGTGGAGCCGCGTTTGCTGGCGGGGTTGGTGTTGCTCGCCGGATTGACGCGCCTCACGTTATGTAAAATCAAGCCTGCGGCGCGCTGGTATGTCGTAGGCACACTGTTGCTGGTGGCGGCGGCTGTTATTGGTAATGCGTTGCTGCCATTGAAGCTCTACCCGGTGTTGGTGAGCGCGACCATGTTAGGAGCATTCGCTTACAGCCTTATGTTTCCCCCCTCAATGGTCGAACGTATCGCCCGTTTGCGCGAGCCGGACCTGCCGGCTGAAGCAGTTGGTTATACGCGATGCGTGACTCAGGTTTGGTGTATTTTTTTCGTGGTCAACGGCTTCCTTGCGCTGGTAACCGCGTTGTGGGCATCCCCGTCAATATGGGCGCTTTACAATGGCTTGATAGCTTACCTGCTGATGGGACTTCTCCTTGCCGGTGAATATGTTGTCCGCTGCCAATTCAAACAGAGACTCTGTGGTTGACCCGCTTGACAGCCTAAGTGTTCTCGCCACCGGGCGCTTGGCTCAACGGACTGTGGGATGGCGTCGCGGACAAGCGGTCGCTGACGCGGAGTTCGCCGCTCGTGTGCGAGCTTGGCGAGCACTCCTCAGGCGCACTCCGGGCCAATCCTACGCTCTTCATCTCCGTGATAGCATCGAGTTTGGCGCGGCGCTTTTGGGCGCTTGGCAGGCACAAAAAACAATTTTCGTGCCGGGCGACTGCCTGCCGGGCACTTGCGCCGCTATAAGCAAGGATATCGATGGTTATCTCGGCGACTTTGTCGCCGGATGGCAACCCAAAACGCCCGGCTCGGAGGAGGACGGCGCAGCGTATGCCAATGACTTAACCCGATTCGATCCGAACTTTACCGGTCTGGTGCTGTACACTTCCGGCACTACCGGCGCTGCACAAGCGATCGCCAAAAAGCTAACCCAAATTTCGGCCGAGCTGGCGACGCTTGAAGCGCACTTTGGCGAAACCATTGGCGCCGCCGACATTGTCGCTACGGTATCGCCTCAGCATATTTATGGGTTGCTTTTTAGTGTTTTGTGGCCGCTTAGCGCCGGGCGTGCATTTCATAGCCAAAGTTTCTCGTTTTTCGAAGAGCTAGCGCCGGTGCTGTCAGAGCGCGCTTGTATTCTGGTCTCAAGCCCGGCTCATTTGAAGCGTTTAGCAGACGGTCCAGCTTGGACGGTGGCTTCCCAGAGGCTACGGGCAGTGTTTTCCTCCGGAGGTCCGTTGCCGATCGATGTTGTCCGAGAGACAAACCGTTTGCTCCATCAGGTGCCGATAGAGATCTACGGCAGCTCTGAAACGGGTGGCATTGCTTGGCGACGGCGGCATACGGCATCTCAAGAAAAATGGATGCCTTTGACCGGGGTCCAGTGGCGTATCGATGAGGAGGAAGGCGTGCTCGAGGTTCGCTCGCCGCATTTGCCGGATGAAGATTGGTTTCGCACCGCCGACCGAGCCATTGCCACGGATGACTGCTTCCTACTCAACGGGCGGGTCGATCGGATTGCAAAAATCGAAGGAAAGCGCATATCGCTATGCCTCATTGAGTCTCATCTTTGCGCGTCCGCGCTGGTGCAAGATGCCAGAGCACTGGTGATCGAAGGTCGACGCCAACGAATTGCCGTCATCGTTGTGCTGTCGTCGTCTGGCAGGGGAATGCTCGACAAGGGCGGCAAGCCTCTTTTCAATGGGATGATGCGTGATCTTCTAAGGCCATTCATTGAAGTGGTCGGTATACCTCGAGTTTGGCGCTACGTTGATGCCTTGCCGATCAACGCGCAGGGGAAGACTACTCAATCCGCATTGGTGGCATTGCTTGAGGGCGAGCATTACCGGCCAACACGACCACGCGATCATCTCGTCGAATGCGACGGCCCACGTGCAGTGTTCGAGTTGATCGCACCGCGCGATTTGGTTTACTTCGACGGCCACTTTCGCAACCAGCCAATCCTCGCCGGGGTGGTTCAGGTCGATTGGGTGATTGCACTCGGTCGACAATGCTTCAATCTGCCGCCTCTGTTCCGCGGACTCGAAGCGCTCAAATTTCACCGGGTCATCTCGCCGGAGCTTTCGGTTGTTCTGGAGATGGTTTACGAGGCGGACAAGTCGCGCTTGGCTTTTAAGCTCCACTCGCGGCTCGGATCACATGCCAGCGGTCGGATCCTGTTCGGAGCCACGGATGTTTAAGCCGTGCGTGGTAATCCCGGTCTACAATCATGCCCAACCCGTCCGATCGGTGGTGCATGGTATTATCGCTCAGAGCTTGTCGTGTGTAATCGTGGATGACGGTAGCTCGCGGGAATGCGCCGGAGTACTCGACGGGTTAGCGGCGGTTTCGCCGGGACAAATTACGTTGCTACGGCACGATGTCAACCGCGGCAAGGGGTCTGCCGTACTCACCGGACTCCGGTACGCAGCGCAGCAGGGTTATAGTCACGCTGTTCAAATCGATGCGGACGGCCAGCACCGTGTCACCGAAATACCCCGCTTTCTGGAGCAGGCAGTGGTCCATCCTCAAGCGCTGATCGTTGGCTGCCCCAGGTACGATGATACCGTGCCGCTGCTGCGTCTTTACGCCCGTTATCTGACGCATCTTTGGGTTTCGATCAACACGTTGTCCTGGCAGATAAAAGACTCCATGTGCGGCTTCCGAGTCTACCCATTGGATGCGGTCATGGCTCTCGACGGCAAGGTAAAACTTGGCGCCCGGATGAGCTTCGATACCGAGATTCTGGTCCGTTTGTGTTGGGATGGACTGCACATCGTCAATTTACCGACTCCGGTGATCTACCCTGCCGGTGGGATCTCGCATTTTCGCGGCTGGCTCGATAACGCGTTGCTTTCGCACATGCATGCTACTCTCTTCTTCGGCATGTTGCTGCGGCTGCCCGTATTGATGGCGCGCAAATGGAGTGCTCAATGAGCCAAAGCATGGCCGTCCGCGGGCGGCATTGGGCGCAGATCAACGAGTTCAGCTTCGTTGTGGGGATGCGGCTGCTGCTCTGGATATTTCGCTTTTTCGGGCGTTGGCCATTCCGGTTGACGCTCTACCCGGTGGTGTTGTGGTACATGATCACCAAGCCTGCGGCGCGCGCCGCCTCGACGGATTACCTCCTAAGAATAAGTCAGCTCGGCAGTGTGCCGGTCGCAAAACCGGCTACGATCGACGTGTTACGCCATTTTGCCTCGTTTGCCGAGAGTATTCTCGACAAGATGCTGTTATGGAGCGACCTTTTCAATACCGATGAAGTTCGCTTCGTGGGCCAAGAATTAATTGTGGCACAAATCGCCGCGAGGCGCGGCGGACTGCTGATTTGCTGCCACTTGGGCAACTTGGATCTGTGTCGTCTACTGGCGCGGCGATTGGCAGGCCTCAAATTGACGGTGCTGATCCATACCAAGCATTCGCAAGTATTCAACCGGCTCCTGGCCCAACTCGATCCTCAAAGCCAGCTTCATCTCATGCAGGTCACCGAACTGTCACCTGCCACAGCCATGCTGCTGGCGCAGAAGATTGATCGCGGGGAATTCGTGGCCATTGCCGGGGATCGCATCCCCGTATCGGCGTCTCCTCGCGTAGCTCCGGCAAAGTTTTTGGGCGAGACGGCACCTTTCCCGGTCGGACCTTATGTTCTCGGCAGTATCTTTCGCTGCCCCACTTATCTGATGTTCTCCATGCGCGTGCGGCGCACATCGGAAATCCACTTCGAGCTCTTTCGCGAATCGATTCGTTTGCCGCGCAGCAGGCGTGACGAGACTCTCGCGCAACTGGCGGCGGAATATGCCGGCCGTCTCGAACACTTCTGCCGGCGCGCGCCACTCCAGTGGTTTAATTTTTATGATTTTTGGCGGCTCTCCGCCGTGGATGCCTCCAGCGATGTATCACGCTGACTTGAAAACCGCACCGCGCACGATCCGCTTTGATACGAGCCTGGCGAAGATCGAAGATATCGTCGACATTGCCGAGGGAACAGCTTGCGCGCTCTTATCGGATGATCCCGAGTTCCGTTCCTTTATTAAACAGGGCGCTGACTTCGTCGACCGGCTCGTGCGCCAGGAAGGTGCCATCTACGGGGTCACCACCGGTTACGGCGATTCGTGCACGGTAACGGTCGAGCCTGACCTGGTTGCCGAGTTGCCGCGCCATCTTTACACCTATCACGGTTGCGGCTTGGGCGAGTATTTCACCTCGATGCAGACGCGCGCCATCATGGCGACGCGTCTTACCTCCTTGTGCAAGGGATTCTCCGGCGTCAGCGTCGAATTGTTGGAACAAATATCGCGTTTGCTGCACCATAATTTGCTGCCGAGAATTCCCTGCGAAGGATCGGTCGGCGCCAGCGGCGATCTCACGCCGCTCTCTTACCTGGCCGCGGTATTGTGCGGCGATGGCGAAGTCTGGCGTGCCGGCGCAGCCGTGCCGGCGGCACCAGCGCTCGCCCTCGCCGGCATTACGCCGCTGCGCCTGCGACCCAAAGAAGCGCTCGCGATTATGAACGGCACAGCGGTGATGACGGCATTGGCGTGTCTGGCCTACTCGCGTTCGGAATATCTGAGCCGGCTGGTCACGCGAATTACCGCGATGGTTTCGTTTGCTTTGGACGGTAACGCTTATCATTTTGATGAAACCTTGTTCTCGGTGAAACCGCATCCCGGGCAGCAGCGCGTGGCTTCCTGGCTGCGCCAGGATCTGTTATGCGACCAGGCGCCTCTTACCGGCAAGCGGCTGCAGGATCGCTATTCCGTTCGGTGCGCGCCGCATGTCATCGGTGTTCTAGCCGATGCCTTGCCGTGGTTGCGCCAGTCCATTGAAAACGAGCTCAACAGTGCCAATGACAATCCGATCATCGACGCGGCGGGCCAGCGCGTTCTTTATGGCGGGCACTTCTATGGCGGCCACATCGCCTTTGCCATGGATAGCATGAAGAACGCCGTCGCCAATTTGGCTGATCTGCTCGATCGGCAGATGGCGCTGATGGTGGACAGCCGCTACAGCAACGGCCTTCCGGCCAACCTATCCGGCAGCGCGGGCCCGCGAGCCGCAATCAATCACGGCCTCAAGGCATTGCAGATCGGCGCTTCTGCCTGGACCGCCGAAGCGCTCAAGCTGACTATGCCGGCTTCGGTATTTTCGCGTTCCACTGAATGCCATAACCAGGACAAGGTGAGCATGGGCACGATTGCGGCGCGTGATTGTCTGCGTGTGTTGGAATTGACCGAGCAAGTTGCCGCGGCGTCGCTGATTACCGTACGACAGGGAGTGTGGTTGCGCCGCAGGCTAAATCCTTCGTTGATTTTACGATCGTCACT
This sequence comes from uncultured Syntrophobacteraceae bacterium, assembly GCA_964482425.1. GTDB lineage: Bacteria > Desulfobacterota > Binatia > UBA9968 > UBA9968 > WHTF01. The sequence goes on from CAYZXN010000080.1 coordinate 15,542, forward strand.
GAAGCGCATGCTGGACGAACTGGCTGCCGAAATTGCGTTTATTGAGGAAGATCGCCGGCTGGAGCCCGATTTGCGTTTGCTGCTGGAACGCATCCGCGGCCGCAACTGGAAGCTCTATGAATAAGGCGCCGGGCCTCTGGTATGCCGAGACCGAGATGCAAGTTCAGTTCTTCGATCTCGATCCTATGGAGATTGTCTGGCATGGACGCTACGTGAAATATCTGGAAATCGCGCGTGGCGTTTTGCTCGATAGCATCCATTACAACTATGCCCAGATGAAGGCGTCGGGCTATGTATGGCCGGTAGTCGATTTGCGGCTGCGTTACATCGCTCCAGCGACGTTCAGCCAGCGGCTCAAGCTGCGAGCGGAGATCGTCGAGTGGGAAAGTCGTTTGAAAATCGAGTATCTCATTACCGATGCCGCCAGTGGACGCCGCATCACCCGTGCCAGTACCACTCAAGTCGCCGTTGAAATCGCCACTCGTGAGATGTGCTTTGTGTCGCCGCGGGTCCTATTGGAAAAACTCGGGGTTGCGCCTTGATGAGACGCCGGCTGCGTGCTTGCTGCTTTGCCTTGATCGTGTCGCCCTTATTGGGCGCTGCGCCGGTCGGACAAATTCAAGCCATCCTAGTCAGGCCCAAAGTTCTGTGCGGTAGTTTCGACCAGAGCAAGCGACTCGCCGGTTTGAAAAAGCCGGTAAGTTCGTCCGGCCGCTTCTGTGTGGTTGCCGACAAAGGAGTGTTGTGGCGCAGCTTGCGACCGTTTCCAAGTACGTTGAGATTAACTCGCGATGAAGTCGTCCAGATGCACGGCGATAGGGTGGCGCTGCGCATCGACGCCAGACGAGAGCCGGCGGTTGGAATGGTCAATAGCGTGTTGTTTGCCTTGCTCGCGGGCGATCTGGACCAGCTCGAGAAATTCTTCCACATCCAAGGTTCGATCCAAGACGGCGTCTGGAGTGTAAAGCTCGAGGCACGCGATCCGGTGCTGGCCAAGAGCATCCGTAGTATCTCTTTGGAGGGCGGCGCGCATGTCAAAAGGATCGCCGTCGAGGAAGCCGGCGGCGATCGTACCAACATTGTGTTTTCCGCCATTGAGACCGGCGACCGCGCGATGAGTGACGATGAGGCGGCGCTCTTTTGAAACGGCTCAACCTAGCGGTATTACTCTGGGGACTTGTGGTCTGTTTACTGGTGACCCATGGCTCCTATCTTTGGATGAGCAAACAAATGGCCGCCGACAGCGATATCCTCGCGCTCTTGCCTGTGCAAAAGCACGATCCGGTTCTGCAGCGAGCCTTCACACAGATGATTGATGCCGCACAACAGAGAGTGATCGTGTTGTTTGGCGCTGATGATTGGGCGCAAGCCGTCCGTGCTGCCGATGCATTCTCTACTGTCGTAGCGAGCCGTGCGGATCTGTTGCGGTCTGACGAAACATCGACCGATCGGATGCAGCACGATTGGCTTGAGTTGTTCCAGGCGCATCGACCGGGATTACTCACCCCAACGCAGGAAGCGGCGCTGCATAGGCAGCCCAAACAGTTCTGGGTCGACGCCGCGTTGAACCGGATCTACGGTCCGTTTGTGGGGCCGAAGCTGGGCGCCTGGCAGGACGATCCATTCGGCTTATTCGGTGAGTGGGTTCAAGCCCGCGCCCAAGAAACTCCCGTGCGGCCGCGCGAAGGTCGGCTCTATGTCGCAAACGGCGGCCGGCAATATGTGGTTATGCAGTTTACGTTGCAGGTGCCGGCATTTTCGCTGACAGCACAGAAGAATGTCATTCCATTGATCGATCAAGCTCGCCAAAGCGCGCGTCGCGCTGTGGCGGACGTCGAGATCGTGTCGGCGGGCCTGATCTTGTACGCCGCTGCTGCCGGCGCGCAGGCGAGCCGGGAGGTCTCGACCATCGGGATCGGCTCATTGGTTGGCATCGTCGCGTTCACCTGGCTCACCTTTCGGTCTCTCAAGCCCATTGCGTTGGTTCTGTTGTCGGTTGGCGTCGGTTGTCTCGGCGCCCTATCCGTCTGTTGGCTGCTGTTTGAGCGCATACATTTGCTGACATTGGTATTCGGCGCCACTTTGGTTGGCGGCGCTCAAGATTATGGAACGTATTTTCTGTGCAATCGATTCGCCGCCCAGAACGGACAACTGGACTCGTGGCAATTACTGCAGCGCCTGATGCCGGCATTGCTTTTGGCGTTGGTGACCACGGTGATCGGGTATATGGGGCTGGCGCTGACGCCATTTCCCGGGCTGCGGCAGATGGCGGTATTTTCCGCGGCCGGGTTGATTTTTGCGTGGCTTACGGTGATCTGCTGGTTTCCCGGCCTGGCTCGCAGCGGTACATCGGCAGCCGGGCGGTTTACCGAGAACTGCGCCGCCGTTCTGGCGCACTGGCCGCTGATACGCCGCACCCCGGCGACGCTTGCGTTTGCTTTGGCATTCACGGTCTTCGCTGCATGGGGCTTATCACGGCTCCATGTCGACGACGATGTTCGTCTGTTGCAGAATCCTCCCGAGCATCTGCTTGCCGATCAAAGAAAGCTGAGCAGGCTGCTCGATGCGCCTACCCCCGCGCAGTTCTACCTGGTGCGAGGCGACACGGCCGAGACGGTGCTGCAACGAGAAGAAGAACTCAAGCAGCGCCTCGACCAATTCATCGAAAAAGATCGTATCGGCGGCTACCAGGCCATATCGAACTGGGTGCCGTCTTTGCGGAGGCAGGCGGCACGGCGCCAACTGATGGAACAGCAGCTCCTCTATGACGGGGGGCCGTTGACCGCGCTGGCCGCACAGATCGGCGAAGACGGTAAATGGGTCGGCGCGATCCGTGATCGTTTGCTCGTATCGGGTTTGCCGCTGACTCCTGGAGAGTTTCTGAAAAGTGGGCGCAGTGAGCCGTGGCGCCATCTTTGGCTCGGACAAGCGGACGGCGTGCACGCGAGCATTGTTGCGTTGCGCGGGTTGAGCAAGTCCGGTCTATCGGTTCTGCGCGACGGCGCCAAGGGAATTGACGGCGTGCAATGGGTGGACCGGGTGGACGAACTTTCCTCCGTGCTCGGCGCCTATCGGCAATATATGGCGTGGGTAGTTCTGTTCTCTTATGCCGCCGTTTACGCATTGCTCTACCCGCGCTATCGGAGCACCACCTGGCGCGTGTTGGCGCCCACCGCCGCGGCGAGTGTGACAACCCTTGCGCTGCTTGGCACTGCCGGAGAAAGCCTGCAGCTCTTTCACGTTCTGGCGCTCATGCTGCTGCTAGGCATCGGTGTCGATTACGGTATTTTTTTACAAGAGCATCCCGGCCGGCGTGATCTGATCGCGTGGCATGCGGTGGCTCTCTCGGCAGTGAGCACCCTGCTGTCGTTTGGCTTGCTCAGCTTGAGCAACACGCCGGCTCTGCAAGCTTTCGGTCTAACTATCACAATCGGAACGGTTACGGTGGTGCTTCTTGGGCCGTGCTTCGCCGGCGATCCCGCACAACAAAACGACAGCCCTGAGACTCGGCGCTGCGCGGTGGCTCAGTGAAATTGGACTTTGTCACCAGTGATGTCCTTGTCGACGTCGTGATCATTGGCGCCGGCCCGGCTGGAGCGGTTGCCGCGGCCTTGTTGCGGCAGCAAGGATGTCAGGTCCTCATCCTGGAGCGCGCTCAGTTTCCCCGCTTCAGTATTGGCGAAAGCCTGTTGCCGCAAAGCATGGAATTTCTCCAACAGGCGGGTATGCTGCGCGCGGTTGTGGAGGCCGGTTTCCAGTTCAAAAACGGCGCGGCTTTCGTACGTGGCGAGCAGTACACCGAATTCGATTTCCGCGATAAACACTCAGCAGGCTGGAGCACCACGTATCAAGTGCAGCGCGCGCGCTTTGACCACTTGCTGGCGCTAGAGGCCGAGCGCCAGGGCGCCGAGGTGCGCTACGGTCATGAAGTCGTCGAAGTTGATGTCGACGGCGCGAGGCCGCGAGTCTGGGTGAAAGATCCGCAGGACCGGCGGTATCTTGTTGAAGCGTGCTTCATGCTCGATGCCAGCGGCTTCGGCCGCATTTTGCCACGCTTGCTGAAGCTGGAAAGTCCTTCGGCCTTTCCGAGCCGCGGAGCCATTTTTACGCACATCGAGGATCGCATCGGCCGGTCGATTTTTGACCGCGACAAGATCCGCATCACGGTTCACCCGCAAAGGGCCGACGTTTGGTATTGGCTGATTCCGTTCTCGGACGGCCGCTGCTCCATTGGCGTCGTCGCCGAAGCGGATTTTATCGAGCGCTATCGAGGCACCGACATGGAACGTTTGCAGGCGCTGGTCGACCAGGATCCCTCGTCCCGCCGCCTTCTTGCCAATGCCCGTTGGGATACCCCGGCGCGTCGAATCCTCGGTTATGCCTGCAATGTAAACTCGTTGTGGGGACGGGGTTTTGCTCTGCTCGGCAATGCCGGCGAGTTCCTGGATCCAGTGTTCTCTTCCGGAGTCACGATTGCGTTTAAGTCGGCGAGCCTGGCGGCGGCGTTGCTGCCGCGACACTTGACCGGAGAAAGTGTGGACTGGCAGGCTGAGTACACCGCACCGCTAAAAAGAGGCGTCGAAACGTTCCGCGCCTTTGTCGAATCGTGGTACAGCGGCGGATTCCAACGCATCATTTTTCACCCAAACCAGCATACGGAGATTCGGCGCATGCTTTCAGCGATTCTCGCCGGTTATGCATGGGATGAAAACAATCCATACGTGCGCGAGCCCAAACGGCGTCTGGCAGCCTTGGAGGACCTCTGTCAGGGATGACGCGCGGTTTGGCGGTCTGGATACTATCCGGTCTTGTGCTTAGCGGGTGCGGCACGCAGCCCTCCAAGCCGGACCGCCTCGGTCTGAAACTGCCGCCCGCAGCTCTTGGGTCTGCCGTCAGTTTACAGCAGAATCTAAGTTTTGAATGGCAGGGGCATCACGGCGCGTTCGATGCCGTGCTCGAAGTTGATGCGGAGCGGCTCGAGCTGGTTGGGCTTGCGCTCGGTCAGCGTGTGCTGTCGTTGCGATACGATGGCAATACTCTAAAGTCCTGGCGTCATCCGATGTGGCCTGCGCATTTGTGCGATGAGGATGTCATCGAAGATCTTCAACTCACGTTGTGGCCGGTCGAGAGTATCCGTGAAGCTTTACCGGCCGGCTGGCGCATCGAAGAAAGCGGCTTGCGTCGTGTACTTCTAGCGGGAGATCTACCCATGATCTTGATTGAGTACAGCGGTGCACCGCGCTGGCTCGGCAGAATTGAATTGTCCAATCTCCGGTACCGGTACCGTTTGACTATCCGATCGGTTTCCAATGACCCGTGACGATGATCTATCTTAACCAACTCGGAATTATCTGCGCTTTGGGCAATGGACCTGACCAGATCATGGCCCGCCTGCTCGATCACTGCGAAAGCGGTGTGACTCTGACGTCCGACTATTCGCCGGGACGCCTGCTGCCGCTCGGTCGCGTCGATGCACGCACGCCGTTACCGCCGGCGCATCAGCTGCCGCTTGCCTCGCGGAGTCGCAACAACCAGCTCGCCTTGGCCGCGCTGGCGCAGATAAGGCCTTCCGTAGAAGCCGCCATCCGGCGCTATGGCCGAAATCGGTTTGGTGTCGTTATCGGCACCAGCACGTCAGGTATCGCCGAAGGCGAAGCGGCATTGCGCCATTATCGAGCTTACGGAACGCTACCGGAAGAGTTTCACTATGCCCAGCAGGAGCTTGGTTCACCCGCCGCCGTGTTAGCCGACGAGCTCGGTGTCAGCGGTCCGGCGTATGTTCATTCCACCGCCTGTGCATCGAGCGCCAAGGCGCTGGCGAGCGCGGCCCGTTTGCTTCGCATGGGTGCTTGCGACGCCGTGCTAAGTGGCGGCGTGGATACTTTATGTGCTTTCACTATAGCCGGTTTCGGGGCGCTCGAATCGGTCAGCGCCACCCTCTGCAATCCGTTGAGCTGTAACCGCAATGGCATCAATATCGGGGAAGGTGTTGCTTTGTTCTTGATGAGCCGCGAAGCGGCACCGGTAACGCTGCGCGGATGGGGCGAATCTTCGGATGGTCATCACATGTCGGCGCCTGATCCGAAGGGACTGGGCGCCCGGTTGGCCATTGAACGCGCGTTAGCACGCGCCGAAATCTCGGCGACGCAGATCGATTACGTCAACTTGCATGGCACCGGAACGGTACAGAACGATGCGGTAGAAGCCCGTGTAATCCATGCGCTTTTTAGGCAAGACGTTTGGGTGAGTTCCACCAAACCTTTTACCGGCCACGCGCTCGGCGCTGCGGGCGCCATCGAGGCTGCGCTCTGTTGGCTGGTGATGCAGGATGCTAATCCTGCCGGCCGGCTGCCGTCCCATCTCTGGGATGGCATGGCCGATCCCGCGCTGCCGGCTCTGAACCTGGTGCAATCCGGCACCCGTCTGGGCCGGCCAGTGCGCTGGGCTTTGAGCAATTCGTTCGCTTTCGGCGGTGCCAATGCAGCGCTTGTTTTGGCAAGAGAATGACATGGCGTTTCCTGACGTTCGCTCGCTGATCCCCCACACAGGATCGATGGTGTTGCTCGAACGCATCATTGCCGCCGATCGGGAGGGCCTGTGTGCTGAAGTGCGCATTCGGGCGGAGAGTTTGTTTTGCTCTGCCAACGGTGTGGGTGGCTGGGTCGGCCTCGAGTACATGGCCCAAACGATCGCAGCGTATGCGGGATACAGGGCATTGCTTAGGGGTGAACCGATCAAGCTCGGATTCCTGCTAGGGACCAGGCGTTACGAATGCAGCCGGGCGACGTTTGCCGTGGGCAGCCTGCTGCGCGTTCACGTCAAGCGCCTGTTGCAGAGCGAAAATGGCTTGGGCTCGTTTGAGTGCCATATCGAAGATCAGGAGGGAATGGTGGCGAGCGCTATGGTCACGGTATTTCAGCCTGACGACGCCAGTGATTTTCTCAAAGGAGTTCGCGATGAATAAAACTGTGTTGGTAACCGGCTCGAGTCGGGGAATCGGAAAAGCCGTCGCTCTGCGGCTTGCGCGCGACGGTTACGACATCGTGGTGCATTACCGGAGCCGGCGCGAGCAGGCCGAGCGGGTCGCCGAGATGGTGGTCGCTATGGGCCGGCAGGCGCGCGTTCTGCAGTTTGACATTGCCGATCGCGCAACGACCGCGACAGCATTGAACAACGACATCGACGCGCATGCATGCTACTACGGTGTAGTTTGCAATGCGGGAGTGATTCGCGACGGCGCGTTTCCCGCCATGTCCGGTGAAAACTGGGACGTCGTACTCAAAACGAACCTTGATGGCTTTTACAATGTGCTCAATCCTTTGATCATGCCGATGGTGCGCCGCCGTACGCCGGGGCGCATCGTAACCCTGGCGTCGGTCGCGGGTTTGATTGGCAATCGAGGCCAAGTCAATTACAGCGCCGCTAAGGCCGGCATTATCGGCGCCACCAAGGCCTTGGCTCTGGAATTGGCAAAGCGCGAGATTACCGTGAACTGCGTCGCGCCCGGTTTGATCGAGACTGAAATGGTCGGCGATGCGCGGTTGGACGATGCGCTCAGATTTATTCCCGCACGCCGAATCGGCAAGCCCGACGAAGTGGCAGCCGCCGTGAGTTTCCTGCTCACGGAAGACGCGGCATACATCACCCGCCAGGTGATATCGGTTAACGGAGGGCTCATATGAGGCGGCGCGTGGTTGTCACCGGCGCGTCGGGCATCAGTCCCATCGGCAACGATTGGGCAGCCATTGAAAAGCGCTTGCGGTGTTACCGCAACGCTGTGATGCGAATGACCGATTGGTCGGGTTATGACGGGCTTAATACAGAGCTTGGCGCGCCAGCGGCAGAATTTGCGCTGTCGGAACGTTACACGACCAAGGCCACCCGAAGCATGGGCCGAGTGGCCCTTATGGCGACGCGCGCCAGCGAGTTGGCCCTCGGCGATGCCGGTCTGTTGAACGATCCGCTGCTACGCAGCGGGCAGGTGGGGATCGCCTATGGATCATCGGCCGGCACGCCGAAGGCGATCTGCGACTTCGGCAAAATGATCGATGAGAAGACCACAAGGGGCATTAACGCAACCACCTACATCAAAATGATGGGACATACCGCGCCGGTGAATCTCGGCGTATTTCTAGGCGTCACTGGCCGCATCGTGACAACGTCCAGTGCTTGCACTTCAGGGAGTCAGGGCATCGGCTATGCCTATGAGACCGTCCGTTCCGGTCTCCAGAGGGCGATGATTGCCGGCGGCGCCGAAGAACTGTGCGTTACTGAAGTTGCGGTTTTCGATACGCTGTTCGCCACCAGCGTGCGCAACGATGCCGAAGAGACAACGCCGCGACCTTTCGACGCCGACCGTGACGGTCTGGTGTTGGGGGAGGGAGCCGGAACTCTGATTTTAGAGGACCTGGATCACGCCCGAGCGCGCGGCGCAAACATCTATGCTGAAGTTGTCGGTTTCGGCACCAACAGCGATGGCTGTCATGTGACCCAACCCAATGCTGTTACCATGCGGGTTGCCATGGAGTTGGCCCTCGCGGATGCCGGTATTCCGCCATCGGCCATCGGTTACGTCAACGCTCACGGCACCGGCACCCAGCATGGCGATGTCGCGGAATCGCACGCCACTTACGGAGTTTTCGGCGCAAGGGTGCCGATCAGCTCGCTGAAAAGCTACATGGGACACACCCTTGGCGCCTGTGGCGCGTTGGAGGCCTGGATCAGCATTGAAATGATGCGCGGCGGGTGGTTCGCGCCGACGATCAATCTCGAGCGTATAGATCCGCAGTGCGCCGCTTTGGACTACATTGTCGGAGCGGGCCGCGAGTTTTCCTGCGAGTACGTCATGTCCAACAACTTCGCGTTTGGCGGCATCAATACGTCATTGATTTTCCGCAACTATGCGTGACTGGTGCGATGAAGAGATAAGGGGATCGGTTTAGTTCGGAGTGCTTGGGCATGGCCCTCTTGAGAACGACCAATGGGTCAGTTACGAACCGGCATCGGGATCCTGGTCCGGAATTTTCTTGATCTCTTCGAGCCACACCGCGGCTTCGCTGTCGCTTGGCGCCCGATAATCTCCGCGCGGCGATAAGGAGCCGCCGGAGCCGACCTTGGGAGCGTTGGGTATGCAGCTTCGCTTGAACTGGCTCGCTTGAAAAAACCTCCAGGCAAAAACCGCCAGCCAATGTTTGATGTCGCCGATGCTATACCGGTGCCGCTTTGTTTCCGGGATATCGGGCCATTGGCCGCGGCTTAGATCCCTCCAGCAACAGTATGCGAGAAAGGCGACTTTAGATGGTCGATAGCCAAAGCGAGTGGTGTAGTAGAGAGTAAAGTCATGAAGTTCGTAAGGTCCGATAACCTCTTCCGTTTTCTGGATCAATGACTCGCCATTTGGATCTGCAGGAACAAGCTCCGGGCTAAAATCGGTGTTCAGGATCGCGCGCAGAACTCGGCTCGCCGCTGCACCAAGCTGGTTCGTATCGGCAACCCAGCGAATGAGAAACTGCATCAGGGTTTTGGGTACGCTCGCGTTGATGGCGTAATGGGACATGTGATCGCCGACTCCATAGGTGCACCAGCCAAGCGCCAACTCGCTCAAATCGCTGGTGCCGAGCACGAGCGCTTGGTGCAAATTGGCGAGTCGGAAAAGATGACTGGTGCGTTCTCCGGCTTGGACGTTTTCGAATGTAATGTCGTATACCGGTTCTCCCTTTGCGTAGGGATGACCGATATCCCGCAGCATCTGTTCGCAGCTGGGCCGAATATCCAATTCGTGCGAGCTGCACCCTACGGCCGCCATGAGAGCAGTCGCATTGGCAAGTGTGTGCCGGCTGGTGGCGAAGCCGGGCATCGTGTAGGCGAGAATATTGGACCGCGGCAGTTTCAGTACGTCCATGGCGCGGGCAGCCACGATAAGCGCATGGGTTGAATCGAGTCCGCCGGAGACGCCGATGACCAGCCGCGAAATTTTGGAGCTTTTCAGCCGCTTGACCAGCCCCTGTACCTGAATATTGTACGCTTCGTAACAGCGGTGGCCTCGCACCGCCGGGTCCGACGGCACATAGGGAAAACGGTCGATTCGACGCGTGCATAACAAGCGCCCTTCGTTGCGCGGATCGAGACTGAACCGAACCGTGCGGAAACGCCGCAGCTCTTCACGGTAATGCTGTACGCTCTGCCCGAAACTGTTTTGTCGCATGCGTTCCAGGGTGAGGCGTTCCAAGTCCAGCTCGGCGAGGACAAGCTGAGAGTCGTACTTGAACCGTTCCGAGTCAGCAAGCAGCGTTCCGCTCTCGTAAACCATTGCATGCCCATCCCACGCGAGATCGGTGGTCGACTCGCCCGTGCCTGCGGCCGTGTAGAGGTACCCGGCGATACATCGAGCCGACTGATTGGCGACCAGGTTGTGTCGATACTCGTCTTTGGCGATGGTGATGTTAGAGGCGGAGAGATTCAGGATAACAGTGGCGCCGGCCATCGCGGCATAAGAGGAGGGCGCCACGGGAACCCACAGGTCCTCACAGATCTCGACGAAAAAAGTCAGTTCCGGCTGCTTTTCAGATTGAAACAACAGGCGTTCCCCGAATGGAATGCCGGTCTGGCCCAACAAAGTCACCTCGGTGCTGTGCGCCGCGGCAGCCGGAGCGAACTGACGGTATTCATAATATTCCCGATAGTTCGGTAGGAATGCTTTGGGAACGATTCCGAGAATTTTTCCCCGGGTGAGCACCACGGCGCAATTAAACAGGAGGTGATCGACACGCAGCGGCATCCCCACTGTTGCAATCAACTTCAACGATTCGGACGCTTTTAAAATGGTTGCAAGGGCTTCGAGCGAGGCCTCGAGTAGGGCTTGCTGATGAAACAAATCCTCGCAGGAGTACGCGGAGATTCCCAGCTCAGGAAAGAGCGCAAGGATGGCCTTTTCGCTGGCAGCCTTCTCCATGAGCTCAATGGTGCGCGCTCCGTTGAACGCCGGGTGCGCGACTTGGATGTCGGGAACGCCGAGCGCGACCCGGATCATCCCATGATTGTAGAGGTTAAAAAAACCAGTTTTCTCCACGGCATCCATTCTGGTCATGGAACATGTCTGATTTTTCGTTAATGAGCAAACGGTTGCCAAGTTGCCGCACTAGATTCACCAACTGCGCTGCAAGGCGCATCAGTATGCACTGCGAACGCATTTTACCGCCATAAATCCTTCTCTGCTAACGAATGTCTGCTGCGATGCGCGTAATTGATTCAAGCACTGACACAGGAGTAAAGATTGGCGGCAGAGCTTCCTGGATGTTCCGCCGCAATTTCGGCAATGTCGGCCGAATACCGTTTTTGCCATATTCGTCCGAGGTATAAGGACTTTGAAACGGCCGTCAATACACATCGTTTATAGTCTGGAGTCACAGCGCGCTTCTAACATAGCGCCTCGATCCTTACATGACACGAGGCGGGTGCCCGTCGTTTCGGTAACCGGCGACTTGGCGAGAAACTGGTATGCGCCTCAGCCGTCATCTGCTCAGACGACGATCGGTCAAATCGGTTTCTAATCAAGCAAGATCTGAAGACTCTATTTTTCGGTGATTTGAGAGAGTTGGGGAGTTCGGCAGCATATCGATCCAGATTAGAAACCTTTAAGGCTTACGCCCAGCCCTTCGCCTTCCGGGACGCTGATCGCTCCCTTGTCGACGGACAAGCCAAAGAAAGGATCTCCGGAAACATTCTCGAATTCACCGAGTTCGCACAGAGGGGCGATACCCGGTGTGCTGGCGGCAAGGTGCACGGCCGCGGCGTCGCCGACCATGCTGCCGGCGGTATTGGAGAGCGCGCAGCGGATGCCTTCTTGCTGGCACATTTCAGCTATTTTCCGTACTTCCTGAATGCCGCCGATTTTTTGAATACCCGTGTTCACCGAGTCTACCATGCGGTGCCTGACCAGATAGGCGGCATCGGCCACCGTGCGCACGGATTGGTCAGCCTCGATCTTTATGGGCGAATGCTTTTTGACCTCCCAGAGCGCGTTGAGTTGATCACGCGGCACCGGCTGCTCGAAGATTTCCACGCCACAGTCGGCGAGGCCCTTGGACAAACGAATCGCGGTTTTGGCGTCGTAGGCCTCATTAGCATCAACCTTGATAAACACGTCTTCCCCGACAGCGTCCCGCACACCGGCGACGCGCCGCAAGTCCTGCTCTATCTTGCCGCTCATTTTGAGTTTCAGCGCCAACCCGTCATCAGCCAGCCGTTTGGCCTCTTCGGCCATGCTCTCGGCGCTACCGACGCTGACCATCTTGATGATCCTTACTTCACTTCGGTAACATCCGCCGAACATAAGATTCAACGGAATATGAACGCTGCGCGCTAGCGCGTCGTAAAGAGCGCATTCCAATGCCGCCTTAGCTCTTGGATTACCGGTCAGCGCATGGTCCGACTCTGCGCGGATCCGCGCTAGCTCTTCGAGCTCACGGCCGATAATCTTCGGCTTCAGTACGTTGTCGATGACATGCCTGGCTGTTTCGGGTGTTTCGCCTGTGCGCGGGAAGAGATCCGAATAGCCATAACCTTCAATCCCGGCATCGGTGACCACTTTGACGAGCAGACCGCGCGCAACGGTGAAATGATTTGTCGCGGTAACCAGCGGCTTGGTATACGGCATCTCGAGTGCGGAAGTTTCAATTCTCTCAATCTTCATCAGTGACTCACCCCTTAATCGCCTCGGCCTCCACGCAAAAACCAGGCTTCAGCTGGCAGGTTTATCATAACGGCTGACCGCCGGTAATCCTCGGCCACAAGCTCTGCCTACTCCCATGACGGCCGCGGCTGCTCAGGTCTCGCGCTCCTAGTGCGAAAAGGTATATTCTTCACTGCAATCGATCTTGAGCAAGCCGCAAAAAAAATCTCGTACTTCCAAGTGCCCCATGAAATTGCTGTATTCGTAGTCGGGTCCGTAGCTGGACCATATCTCTTCCCCCGGTTCGATATCTCTCAAGGCAACGAAGAGAAAGTAGGGAGACTCACAGATCTGCTTTATGGCTGCGTTCTGGAGGTTGGTTTTTACCCCATTGATCTCGCTAGGGGCGAAATTGATGCGGCTCACATGACCGGCATGCTCTTTCGCATTGATATACTTGTAGGGATTCGTTTTTTCCCATGCGCATTCTGGAATGGATGCGATGTAATGGTTGCCCAGGGATTCGTCGCCATCCGGGACCAGCCGGCCGCCCAATTCACCGATCACGTCGCCTTTCTTGATTTTTATGGCGGCAAATAAGCCATTGCCGGCGTTGGGAATTCTCGATGGTTGCACCACAGTTTGCTTTTCGTATTCCCGATTGATCTTGACGAGCGAAATTTCCTGAGCAGGGTCCCGCCTGTATTGAAGCGCAACAGCTGTTGCAATCGACAGTGTCACAAAAAACACAATCACCGCAGATTTGGTGTTGTTCATACTCAGTCCGAGTCGCTCGTGGCCTGTCCCGGCTTACTCACCTCCAGCTTGATATCTGTCACGGATAGCCCGAAATGTCACGCGTCAGCGGGGCATAAAGAGTGCACAGCGACCATGTTAAGGAGGTCACAGGAATTTCTCTCAGTGTTGGGACAGTCCTACACTGTGAATCGCCGTTCATGACCTGTTTCCCGTACACTGTCGCGTAATCGTTACAGGACAGCTTCTTTGTGTCTCGACAATGAGAAATATGTTTCAAAAAGAACACATAAAAAGGTTGTCAATGTTTTGGCATCGAGAGTTCTTCCGACAAGTGATGTGGAAAGTAGGTTGAGTTCAGTCACAGGTGGCTAAATCTATCTGCTGCATATCTCCGATTTCAGGATAGGCGCGCTTCAGCATAACACCCTCTCAGAGGGAGGACCTCCGTAGTGCGCAAGGCGTCCTTTTCCGTCGAAGCCGCTGCTCGCATTGATCACCAACAAGCAGCACAGGGAGCGCTAGCGCATACCTGACAGGATCTGTTGAATCGCTGCGCTGCCAAAGGCGGCACTGCTTTTCTGTGTGCGGTAGCAGTAGAGAAAGAACAAATAAAGCACCATGCAGTACCAGCCTGCTTACAAGCTGATTGGGCGCACTTCTAAACTCTACAGATGCACGGGTTCCGGTGGCATCCCACTTGCGGAGCACGCTGCGAAAAAAACGAGCCGGCAAAAGTCAATTGCGTGGTAACGAGCGTTATGGTTGGCGTCAGTCTCAACATTGGGATTCGCTGTAAACCGCCGAAGTTACCCGTGATGGAAATTCCACCGGCTCCAAGGAGGATTTTTGGTGAGTCGAATTCACGGCTGGTCTATTTTGGGTTTACTTTTTTTTATCTCCGGGTTCTTCCCGATGTGGGATAGCGAAAGTCAAGCCGCCACTTTACGCCTTAAATGGCAGGACATTTCAAACAACGAAGCGGGTTTCAATATCGAGCGGCTTGTAGGCTCGAACTATGTTCAAGTCGCTAGCGTCGGAGCAAACGTCGAAAACTATTCGGATGCCAATTTAAACATTGGATCCACGTACTGTTACAGAGTACGAGCCTTCAACTCGGCAGGCACTTCGCTCTCATCGAACAGCGCATGCGCCACGGTGACGAAGGCTTCTGTGTCTCTATTAACCACGCCAACGTCTGCTCCAACTGCGGCGCAGGTCTCCAACCTTGCGCCTATCGCCAGCGCCGTCAGTCGCTGGAGCGATTATGCCGTAACGGCGAAAATGCAATCGGATGGCAACGGTTTGACGGGCCTCATGTTTCGTTATCAGGATCCCGAGAATTATTATCGGTTCAGTTGGTCCGCTCAGGATAAGAGCCGGAAGCTGGAGAAGCGAGTCGAAGGCGCCTTTCACACGTTGGCCGAGGACAATGCCCCGATCGAGCCGGGCCGTGCTTATACCTTGCAAGTCGCCGCCGAGGGAGGATTGTTAAAAGTTGCCATCGACGACACTCCGGTATTTTCAGTCGACGATAACAGTCTCTCCGAGGGAACCATCGCTCTTTATTCGAACTACAACTCCGGCAATTCGTTCGATGACGTCGTCGTCGAAGACCTCGGCGCCGGCGGTACGTTGCTGTCGCACAACTTCAACGACGGTTCTCATCGAGGTTGGACTTTTATTGACGACAGCCCTGGCCAGTCCCGCTGGTCGGCGGCCAGCGGCGCCCTCGTACAAAGCGGCAATGCCGCCTCCGAGGAGTCAGAGGCGCCAGGGACGTACGCGCTGTACTCGCAGCGTGACTGGAAAGACTATCGGGTAGCTTTAAAGATGCGCTCCAGCGCAGAGGATGCGATCGGCGTTATGTTTCGTTATCAGGACCGGGAAAACTACTATCGCTTCTCCTGGAGCCAGGAAGCTGCCGGTCGCCAGCTAGTGAAACGGGAAAATGGCGTGTTCAAAATCATCGCCGAGGACGCCGTTCCGTACGTCAGCGATCACAACTATCAAGTAGAGATAATCACACAGGGAAGCGCCCTCAAGGTCAACATCGATGACAAGCCGGTTTTTTCAGTTGACGATCAAAGTTTCAAGACCGGAACGGTAGCCCTGTATTCCTCTAAAAATCACGGCAGTTCTTTCGACGATATCCACGTCGTGGATCTCGCCACAGGCGATCCTTTGCTATGGGATGATTTCGGCAACGGCAAGCTTACCGGCTGGACCGTTGTCGACGATGCCGTCGTGGGCGGGCCATCGGCATGGTCCGTGGCGGGCGGAGAATTGGCGCAGGCGAGCGCGATCGGTTCCGACGAATCGGGCCGGATCGGCACGTTTACTTTGTATTAGACAGGGGACACTCAATGAAGTCACGAATTAAGACATTAATTTTCATCGTCACCGCACTCATCTTGGGCTACTGGTCAGGCAATCCGTCGAAGACCTTTGCGCAGGCTTGTACACACTATGCTTCGCCCTCAGGCACCGGCTCCGGCACGTCGAGCAGTCCATTCAAGATTTCGAGTTTCTGGTCGCGCGCCAAAGCGGGCTCTACTCTATGTCTGATGGACGGAAAATATACCGGCTCTGCCTCGATGATCAATCCGCCGCAGAACCTGAGCGGCACCTCATCGGCACGCATCACCATTAGAGCGCTCAACGACGGGAAAGTCACCATCAACGGCCAGGGAAGCAGCGTTCCGGTACGGCTGTACTATAACCATTATTTCATGCTTCAAGGATTCAACGCGCGGAGTAGCAGTAGGAGCGTAGTGGACATCTCTCGTTCAAACTATACTATTGTCCGCCGCGTTGCCGCTTGGGATGCTTTGGATAACAATACCAATGTCTTCGGTATAAGTAATAGTAGCAACACCCTGCTCGAAGACGTAGCCGGGTGGGGGATTGCGCGAAAAATTTTCTCCGCCTCACAAGCCGGAAACAATACGACCATCCGGCGCGCCTGGGGACGCTGGGAGGGCTCTCATGTGGTCGGCCCGAAGATGACTTACACCCTCGCGTATAACAACTACAACATGACGTGCGAGAACTGCATCGGCACGTGGAGCGGCGAGCGGATGAAGTCAAGCTACACGCTCCTGGATTATTACGGTAGACCCTGGACCGGCAGTGGTGCGGGGACCTACAGCAATTATGGGGTCGACCAGCCCTAT
>CAYZXN010000081.1:0-29180 GCA_964482425.1 uncultured Syntrophobacteraceae bacterium
GGAAAACAACGAACGGATATTAGTCGAGCGATGATCTGACATAGTCTGCCAGTGCAGCGTGCCAATCCCGCATCGGCGTCAAGCCAAGCTCTTCCGACAGCAAACAGCGCATCGGCGTGTAGCGCGGGCGTACCGCGATACGCTTCATGTCGCGCTCATGGACGATTTCTATGAGCCGGTCGAGTTGGTCTCGGTCCAGACCCATTACGCGTCCGGCTTCGAACGCGAACTCGTCATACGAACAAACGCCGGCATTAACGATGTGATAAGTGCCGTAACGATGAATATTAAAAATTTCGAGGCAGCGGTCGATCAGGTCCTCGACGTAAGTGGTGCTGGACCAGATATCATCGATGGCGCGGAGGTGCCGTCGGAATTTGAGGTCGTTGTGTGCCGTGCAGAGAAAACTGTTTTTGCCGCTGCCATAAACCCACGATGTGCGCACAATATAACTTTTCACGCAGGCCGCGCGCACCGCTTGTTCACCCGCGACTTTGGTTTTGCCGTAAGCATTGACCGGCCGCGGCTGATCTTCCGTGGTGTACGGCGCCCTTCCGACCGGTTCGCCGTCAAAGGCGTATTGGGTGCTGAACTGGATCATCTCCGCACCTACCTGTGTGGCGGCCTCGGCCAGAAACCGCGGTCCTTCCACGTTCACAGCCGCAGCCCTGTCAGGACTCTGCTCGGCTTCATCGACTTGCACCACCGCGCAATTGACGATCAAAGCCGGCTGCGCTGCAGCGACCCGGCTCGCAACCGCGGCGCGATCGGTAATATCCAGATGGCGCCGCGTTAACGCCAAGACATTATATTTGCCGGCGAGCCGCCGGGCGAAATGGCTGCCGATGAGCCCGGCTGCTCCGGTAAGCAGTATAGTCACGGACTGAAACTGTAAAACGACGGCAAGCGGTCATCAAGAGGAGAACGCTTGTTCCATGGAAGAGGCGCCCGCCTAATCATCACAACTTAAGCGGGTCAGCCTCTCAGGCTAGAAAAGGGAAGCTGGAATAAAAACCACATGAGAGTCACGACCAGGACGGCACCGAAGATCGTGTACAGGCCGGCTATAAACGTGAGCACTAAGTAGTCCCACTGCTTGAAAAGGTGATTCCACACAGGCGGGTGACCGGTTCCGACAGAGTTTTTGAAATCTATCTAGTAGTAGTCGCCGCCGCGGCGCCGTATCTGTTCGAGCTCCTCGCGCTGACGTCTGAGCTCCTGTTCGTTTCGATAGATCTGCTGGTCCTGTTCGTAAGCCTGGTTCTCACGGCCCTGTAACTGATCGCCGATCACCGCTCCCGCTCCGAGGCCAAGTGCGGCTCCGATGGCGGCGCCCGCTCCAGGATGCCGGACGGCCGAACCGATGAGGCCGCCCGCGGCTGCTCCCCCGAGCGCACCGATGCCCGCGCCTTTCTCACGTGTCGTCAGACCACCTCCAGCGCAACCCGCCAGCAGCGTTGTGCTTACGGCGGCTACAGCAATAAACCGGGAAAATCTCTTTATCGCATTGGGTTGATTGTTCATGAGTGCTCTGCCTCCTGTTGTTGATTAGACGAACCCTCTGGCGGTTCGTTTACTGGCAGTTGTGACTTTGAAGATTGTCAATCTACAGTCTGATTTTAGCTCATCGGTTAGCTTGCCGGCCGTGGCGAATCCGCTGCACCGGCGGCGCGGACGCCGACTTTGTCCTGCACCAGCTCCATTTGAACCGTGCCGACAAAAATCTTGCTCCATAGCTTGACCGGCATGCGCCGCTCGTCTGCAGAGATCCAGATGGCCGCGTCGTTCATGCGACTGGCATAACCCTTGTCGGTGAGGTTGGTGAGTTTGGGCACGATTTTGAAAGCTTCGACGACAGCGCCCGATGCAAGCGCCACCGGTTCCTTTTTTTCGACTGCCAACTCGAGCAGGTAGCGGTGCCGTCCTCCGAAAACATCAAAAAACAACTTCTCCCCGACTTTTAAATCGACACTGCGCGCCAGATAAACCGCGGTGATCGGGTCCAAAGTGTTCCTCGAATCGAAACCGTAAACTCTGGGCTTTCTGCCTTCCTGATAGCGATTGATGGCCCATTGATTGGTTTGGTGATTGAACTGCGCCTCGGTATCGATGGCGCGCGAGTTTTCTCGTTGGCTAAAAACGAACCGCGACGGCGACAGCGATTGAGCGTCGAACACCGAACTGATCGTGTCGCGCATTTTCCAAATCAGGTCCAAGCCCCTCGACGTTCTGGCATCAATGCGAACGCGGTAAAACTTCTTTCCGTCAATCGCAATCGGCGTGGTTTGGACATCAGCAGTGGCAACGGGGATCCCGTTCCAACTCGCCTTGTAAGATGCCGTTTCGCCGTTCTCGTACGGATAAAACTTGGGTTGGTACACGGGCACCTTCTGCGGTACCTTCGCAACCGCGTCTTGTGCCCGACTGGCGGGCGTTCCCAGGCCGGCTGCAGCCGTTAACCAAACAGCAAAAATGAGCTTCAATCCCAACTTCATTTGAACGTTTAGACGATTCATCACTGCAATAGTTACACATTTTACCGCAAGAAAATACGCGGCCCGATCCGGCACCGCTATAAGCTGCCGAATTGATTGCAGCTGCTCGTTCGTTTGGCTAATATCGGCGCATCCTCAAGGAGAGTAGTCCGGTGATGAAATGTAAAGTTTTGAGTTTTCTAATCTTCGTGCTGGCGGCGGCGTTTTACAGCAGTGCCTCAAGCCCGGCCGAGATCCAGGAGCAGCCGCGATCGGGAACGTTTGCGAGCCTGCCATCGCTCGAGGCGCTGAAACTCTGTCTATCCGGAGCGGAGAGTGCGGCGTGCCTCGACAATCTTTTTCGTGATGCCTTCCAAACGCATTCCACCAAGGAAGCATTGAGGCTGATCCAGGTTTACGAATCTCACGACGCCGAACTGCGGCGCGACTGCCATCCGGTGGTACATGCCATTGGCCGCGAAACATTCAGGATCAAGGGCAGCATTCATGAATCGTTTTCCGCGTGCGACCAAACCTGTCACTCGGGGTGCTATCATGGCGCCGTGGAGCGTTTTCTACGCGGCGAGGAAATTTACTCTCAAACAGACCGCCATCCAAGTCAGACGGAGCTCAGGCAAAAGGCTTCGGGAGCTTGCGATCCCGCCCTTCCCGTAAGAGTGCGCTTTCAATGTCTCCACGGTCTCGGTCACGCTTTGATGTTCTTCTCGCGTTATAAGCTGACGCCTTCACTGGAAGCCTGCGACGCGTTGGCGGAAGAGTGGAGCCGCCATTCCTGCTATGGCGGCGTATTCATGGAAAACGTTTTCAACTCCACGCCCGAATTGAGGGATCTAAGCCCGACGGATTACCATTACCCGTGTAACCAGGTAGATGCCAAATACCGAAGCGCCTGCTATGTCATGCAAACCTCGAGAATGAGCGAGATGGGATTGTCGACGCCCAGGATATTCGACGAGTGCCGCAAAGCTGGAGAGTATGACCTTCCCTGCACCCTTTCCATCGGCCGGGATCTATCCAACGACGTGCGCGTGGGCCAAACTCGGACCACCGCGCAAAAATGCGAGACAACCTCAGGCGAGCACCGGCTGGCGTGCATGCGCGGCGTCGTATATGCGCTCATCGATAATACCTGGGACGGCCGTTATGCCCTGCCCTTTTGTGCCGCTTTCAATCACGAACAGGATCAACGAATCTGTATCGAGGAAAGCGTTAGTTATCTGAAAACGACTTTCGAGAAATCGGCTGACGAAATTACCGACGACTGCTCGAAGTATTTGGCTCAACCGCTACGTTGCACTGAATCGGCAAGAGGCTAAAACCCGGTTCATAACCAGCGCAACAACAATGGTTCGGTGGTGTTTGTAGTGATTGCAATCAGCTTGCAAGCATTTCTATTGGTCTTTCAGAACGGCATTAGGAATATCAGAGGATTCAACCTCCGAAGGTCCGGGAGAACAGGGCCTTGCGGGCCTTGGCCGTTAGTGCAAGAGTAGAGACAGCGAGCCATCTCCGTTGCGGTTGATCATGACTGCACCACTACTGTTGCTGGTTGACGACGAAATCGGCGTGCGCGAGTCCCTGAAAATGGTCTTTGGCAAGGACTTTCGGCTCATGGAGGCGGACTCCGTGGACAGCGCAATGGCCAGAGTTCAGGATGCCAAGCCCGATCTCATTTTCCTCGATATCCTGATGCCCAAAACAGACGGCATCGAGGTCCTGCGCCGAATTAAAGAGATCCATCCCGGCTGTGAAGTCATCATGCTCACCGGGCTGAATTCGCAGCAGTTGGCCGCCAAAGCCATAAGCTTCGGCGCGTGCGATTTTGTCAGTAAGCCATTTGACGTCACAGATCTTCGCCAGAAAGTTTCACGAGCGCTGCAAAAATTCCAACAATAGAATCACAACGGCGATACTCTTCTCGCGCCATGGGTTGGCTTCAGATATCGCGTTACCGCAGGCATCGCAAAATCTTTGCTGGTGTCTGGCTGACGTTGCTATTTGCCGGCTGCACGAGCCTCAAACAATGCTCCTACGAAGGTTTGAGGCGAGATCAGTGGCAGCAACCCGATACCGTGATGCAGTCGCTGCAACTGAGCCAAGGCGCCGTGGTCGCTGACCTGGGATCCGGCAGCGGCTACTTCAGCTTGCGCTTGGCTAGAGCAGTCGGCCCCACAGGCAAGGTGTACGCCGCCGACATCGATAGCAGCATCAATGACGCACTGAGAGAGCGCGCCCACAAACATCAACTGAACATTATCGAAGTCATCCTCTCAGCACCCGACGATCCCAGACTACCCGGGCCGGTAGATCTGCTCTTTACCAGCAACACCTATCACCACATTGACGACCGCGTCGCTTACTTTTCGGCACTGCGCAAGTATCTGCGCCCGCGGGGTCGACTCGCCGTGATCGATTATGACCGTAGGACATGGCTGGCGCGGCTCTGGGGCCATTATACGCCCAAGGATTTAATCAAGCGCGAGGTGGAGCAAGCCGGTTATGAGCTGCAACACGACTTCGACTTTCTCGACCGACAATCGTTTTTGATCTTCACGCCAAACGCGAGCGCGCGGTCCTCTTCGACTGACTTGCCGAAGTGAGGCTTATTGCGCCTTGTTCTGGTTTGATGGTGCTGTGGGAGTCGGGCCGCCGGGCGTATCCGCCGGGCCGTTTAGCAATTTAAATGAGTTAAAGACCGCCGTCATTACGGCGTTATCCTTCTCCGCGCCCCGATCAAAAAACGCGGTCATCATAAAACTGATGGAGTAGGGTCTGGAAAACGGGTAGCAATGAATCCCAGCGACAACCACTGGATCACCGGCTTTCATCTTATGCAGGGTTGAGACATAGAAGCGGATGCCGCGATCGTTCGATAGATCGGTGCGCTCGCCGATCTTCGATTCCACCGCGCCGAGATTGCGGCCCACGGCTCGATAAACCTGCTGGGTGGTCTGCTGGATCAGCTTGTCAACGTATGCCTGGCGATTGGGGTCGGACTGAAAATCCGCTTTCGAAGGATTTTGCCGCCCTTTTTCCACAACGACCATGAAAGAGTTGCCGTTAGGCGTTTGCAACAGAACTCGCACATCATCGTTGGCCGCGCCCTCAGGCAATTTGCGCAAATCCCAGCCCGGCGGATATCGAAACGCGTAGCCATACTCTGAATCGCGGTAGACTTCGAGGTCGGATTGATCCTGGACGGCACCAGCCCGCGCCCACTGCGAAAACATTAAAATAATTATCAGGACAAGAACCGCGCAATTCTTCACAATCAATCTGCCCCGGTTTGGATTGAGTTGAGCCTAGCACATAGAACGTGGTTGGAAAGGCCGACTGCAGCAAGAGCGAATGCCGCTCAAAAGAGGTGGCGCTATCTCGCGGATCGCTTGCCGACTGTACTGAAAATAGGTAATTTACGTTGCGATTGGAGATTTCTTGACGACACAATATAGCCTTCACAACCCCACGGTATCTATTCGCAATAGCTCAGGATTGGACTACCGCAACGAGTTAAACCAGGCGCAATACGAAGCCGCCAGTGCGGTAGAAGGCCCGCTGCTGATCATCGCCGGCGCTGGCACCGGCAAGACCCGCACCTTGGTCTACCGGGTCGCGCACTTGATCGATGCCGGAATCGACCCCAGGTCCATTCTATTGCTGACTTTCACGCGCCGGGCGGCCGAAGAGATGATCCGGCGCGCCGGACTCTTGATCGACGGCCGGTGCAACCAGGTGGCGGGCGGAACCTTTCACTCGTTTGCGAATCTGGTGCTGCGCGAATATGGCCGGCGCATCGATCTATCGCCTTCCTTTACCATCATGGATCGCACCGACAGCGAGGACGTGATTCAGCATCTTCGGGCAGCCATGGGTTTGAATACAAAGGAACGGCGCTTTCCACGCAAGCAGACGGTGGGCGAGATTTTCAGCATGGCACTGAACAAACAACTGCCGCTTGCGGAATTGCTCGAACTGGAGTACCCGCATCTGATCGAAGTCAATGAGGAATTATTCGAATTAAATCAGCGATACGTCGCCTATAAGCGCGACAAAAGCCTGGTCGACTACGATGACCTCTTGACCAAACTCAAAGATCTGCTGGTCGCCTCTGAGGAGGTGCGCAATCGCCTATCGGAGAGATTTCGGTTCATAATGGTCGACGAATATCAGGACACCAATCACCTGCAGGCCAAAATCGTCCGGCTGTTGGCGGCGACCCATGACAATGTCGCCGTGGTTGGCGACGACGCGCAGAGTATTTATTCCTTTCGCGGCGCTAATTTTCGCAACATCATGGATTTTCCCAAGCACTTCCCCGGGGCGCGAGTCATCAAGCTGGAGGAAAATTACCGCAGCACGCAACCGATTCTGAATCTCACCAACGAGATTATCCAGCGCGCCGCAGAGGGCTATGAGAAGCGCCTGTTTACGCGCAAGAGCACGGGGCCGCGGCCGAGGCTCGTGCAGGCCGGCAGCGAGCAGACGCAGTCACAGTTTGTTTGCCAGAAAATTCTGGAACTGCGCGAGCAGGGGGTGCCGCTGTGGGACATGGCGGTATTGTTTCGTTCGAGTTTTCATTCTTTCGATCTCGAGATCGAATTGGCGCGCCAGAATATTCCGTTCGTCAAGCGCGGCGGCTTCCAGTTCATGGAGGCGGCGCACGTCAAAGACCTGCTCGCCCATTTGCGCATTATCGCCAATCCCCAGGATGCGATTTCCTGGAGCCGGGTGCTGCTGTTGTTGGAAGGCGTCGGACCGGGAGCCACCCAGAAAATCATAAGTTGGCTTCTCGCCGGCGATAATCCGCGAGAACGACTGCGATCCTACGATGCAAAAGGTAAAATCAGCCACGGCCTGAAAACATTGGCGCAAGTTCTAGAGGTAGCTGCCGAAGCCGACTTGCCCGCCGAACAAGCGCAATACCTGATGCAGTATTACACTCCGATTCTCAAGCAGAATTATCCCGACGATTATCCCAAGAGGCTGAGAGATATGGAGCACTTTCAGGGCATGACCGAACGCTATCGAAATCTCGAGCGTTTGCTCAGTGACATGGCGCTGGAACCGCCCAACGATAGCATCGGCGGCGTCCTCGCTGTCAATCCGGACGAAGGACCGCTCATTCTGTCAACAATCCATTCCGCCAAAGGACTCGAATGGCACTCGGTATTTATCATCTGGGCGCTGGAGGGTAGGTTTCCCTCCATCTATAACACGAATACCACCGAAGAGCTCGAAGAGGAGCGGCGCTTGCTGTACGTAGCAGCCACCCGAGCAAAGCAGAATCTTTTTATTTCCTATCCAACCCGAGTTTTCGACAAAAGCCTGCGCATGGTACTGTCCCGCCCGTCTCAGTTCGTGGACGGCATCTCGCATCGACTACTTGAACCGGTTTCCCTCATGCCGGAGGGAAGTTTCTGGAATTGGGAGAGTTAATCATGGTGCAATTGTTGCTCGGTATCGTGGTATTTGTTAGCGGCGCCGTATTGATGGCGCTCGAGATCGCCGGCAGCCGCGTCCTGGCTCCGCACTTCGGCAGTTCCATATTCGTGTGGGGCAGCTTGATCTCGGTGGTGATGGCTGCGCTCAGCATCGGCTACTACTGGGGCGGCTGGATGTCCGCACGGGATCCATCGTACGGCCGCCTGCTGATCCTGCTTTTGATTCCCGGCATCGTCATCTTCTTTCTGCCGTTCATCTATCCCGCGGCCAACGGCTGGGTGGCCGGCGTTGACTTCGGCATGCGCCTGAACCCTCTGATTGCCTGTAGTATCTTGTTTCTATTGCCGGGAGTATTTTTAGGCACTATCTCACCGTACGCCATTCGCCTGGCCGCCACGACGCTTTCCGCTGTGGGCAGCACGGCCGGAACGCTTTATGCCGTCTCAACGGCCGGCAGCATCTTTGGCACGTTGTTGACCGCGTTCTTTCTGATTCCTGCCATGGGCGTACGCAACATTATTCATTCATTGGGGCTCACGCTAGTCTGTTTATCGTTGTTTATAGTACCCTTGGTCCGGCTGCGCGGCATTTCCCTGGCCCGGGCGGTCACCACGGTAACGCTCATTTTTGGATCCATCATGATGCCTTGGACCCCCGGCGCTTGGGCGCGAGTCAAAACACTCCTTGAGAAGGAGACCTTCTACCACCGCGTGCGCGTCGAGGAGGACGAAGAGGCGCGCTATATGTACTTCGACCGCACCTTGCAAAGCGCCATGAATCTGAAGGATCCCACCGCGCTGCGGCTCATCTATTCTCGTTACACCTCTCTGGGATTTACCTTTCGACCGGACGCCAAAAAGATGCTGCTGATCGGGTTGGGGGGCGGCTCGATTCCGAAAAAACTCAATAAGGAATTTCCCAATCTAGAAATCGATGCCGTAGAGCTCGATCCTGAAGTGATTCAGATCGCCAAAACTCACTTCAATGTGCGCGAAAGCAAAAACCTCCGACTGCACGCCCAGGATGGGCGCATGTTTTTGATGCGGACGCAAAACCAGTATGACATCATTATGCTCGATGCCTACTTCACCGATGCAATGCCTTTTCACCTTGCCACCCGAGAATTTTTCGAACTGGCGCAGAAAAAGCTCACTCCGAACGGCGTAATTGTCGCCAATCTGATCAGCGCCGTTACGGGGCCATCCGGCAAGATCGCCCGCGCCTTCGTCAAGACCCAGAGGCAAGTCTTTCCCCAAATCTACGTCTTTGCCGCACGCCGGCCGGACAACGTCAGCGTCGAAACCATTCAGAACGTTATCGTGATCGCCACGCGCGACAAGCAGCGGCTCGATATCAAAGAGATTGTCAAGCGGGCGATGTCCATCGACAAGGGGCTTTTCCCCAACCCGATCCACGACATCGCCGTCGCGTACTTCGATCGGCCATTGCCTGACCAAGATCTGCCCGTGCTGACCGATGACTACGCACCAACGGATAATCTGCTGCATCCTTAGCGCACTGCTGCTTTCCTCGTGCTCGGTTGGGATTTCCGCTCAACCGCAGCGGGTTGTTCGCGTCAAGGTATTGGCCGATCCAGCCATGAGAGCAAGAAATCCGCGTTGGACGGACGAGGCGCGCGGCCTGGTAGAAGGCGCCTCGGACTACTACGAGCGCGAGTTCGGCATTCGTTTAGTCACAGAGAGCGTTTCGCCCTGGCCGCTGCAGGAACGATTGGCTTCTACTCCCGATCTCCTCGCCAGGCTCCAGCGAGATTTTGCGGGACAAATGAGCAACGAAAATTTCGATCTGGTTGTCGCCTTTACCGCTGAAGGCGTGAGCCGTTACACGAGAGCAGGACGGCCGCGCATCGACCGGATCGGCAATTGCCGGCAAGGATTGGGCACCTACATCGTCGTCCCTGTGAGTAAAGTGTTTCGCTATACCGGGCCCGGCGCCGATCCCGAGCTTGAGATCATCGCGTTAATTCACGAAATCGGCCACGCCTTCGGTGCCGAGCACGTCCGGGATACCGCATCGATCATGCACGAGGATTTTGGTTATCGCACGGAATTCGACGCCGGCAATCGCCGCATCATCGAAGAAAACAAATTCTGCCGGTTTGCCAAATCAGACGGCAAGCATTAGGTGTTAGCGAAAATCGAGAGTTCAACGGATGGAACGCCTGGACTAATTGGAACGTCCGGAACCTTTGGAACCTTCAACTATTGACGCATGAACTGGTGTTTGATTTTGTAATGCTTGCAAACATTCGCATCGTCATGGTTCGCCCGCACGGCTCAGGCAACATCGGCTCGGTAGCGAGGGCAATGAAGAACACAGGTCTGCGCGACTTGGCCATCGTCGGTAAAGCCCATACGCGCAGTTTCTGGGCCAGGGCGATGGCGGTGCACGGAGGCGATGTTTTAAATGAAGCTCGCGAATATGACAGCGTACGCCAGGCAGTGGCCGACTGCACGCTGGTGGTCGGCACCACCTGCCGAACCGGACTGTATCGCTATCACAGCCGAACCCCGCGCGAAGTCGCCGGAGAGATTATCGCCGCCGCGCAAGTTGAGAAGGTGGCGTTGATCTTTGGTCCCGAGGATCACGGTCTCAGTAACGATGACTTGAAACATTGCCAGCTGCTCACTACCATTCCAACCCATCCGGAGTATCAGTCTCTCAACGTTGCGCAAGCCGCCATGATCTGCCTTTACGAGGTCTATCTCGCATCGCTTGACGAGCCGAAAGTAAACATCCTCGCGCGGGCGCGCGCCGAGGACATCGAGCGCCTTTATGACCGCATGCGCAGATCTTTGCTCAAGATCGGCTTTCTCGATTCGAACAATCCCGAGCACATGCTCTTTGCGTTCAGGCGTATTCTCGGCCGAGCCGGTCTCGAAGAAAAAGACGTGCGAATACTGACCGGATTGTTCCGGCAAATCGAATGGTATGCCGATGAAGGCTGGAAAGTCGTGCAAGACAAACAAAAAAAGGGTATTAAAATCCGTTAGGAGATGACGCAATGAACGTAAACCATTTCGATATCGATAAAACTGCCCTGCTGTTTTTCGACATACTCAACGGCTACGTTCACGACGCCGCGACAGGCGCGAAAATCATCAAACCCTGGATCGCCAACGCGATCAAACTCGGCAAAGCGGCCCGGGCCGCTGCAATACCCGTCTTCTTCGCCAAAGGCAATCACCGCCCCGACAACGCAACGACGGCGCTGCTCCTTACGGATACGAATAATTCGCTGACTCCCTGGCCGCAAGGCGAAGTCACCAAACCGAAGATGCATGTCATTGCCGGCGATAAAAGCTCAGACGTACTCGCCGAATTAGAGCCTAATTCCGATGATTATTTCATCGTCAAATATCGCTGGAGCGCATTTTATCAGACTTACCTCGATCTCGCGCTGCGCTCGCGCGGCATCGACACGGTGATCATCTCCGGCGGCTCCACTGATGTCGGAGTCGCCTCGACTATGTATTCGGGGCGTGACATGGACTATAACATGATCGTCGTCAGCGACGCCTGCGGCACGTCACACGATCAGCGCGTCCATGACATGTTGATGCAGTCGGTGTTCCCGCGCATGTCGCGCGTGCGAACGACGAGTCAAGTCATAGACATGATTGAGAAGGCAAAAAGCAGCTTATAAGGAGAACGACATGACCAGCAATGGAAACCCGCCAGTCGGCATCAGCCACAAGATCAAACAAATCGGCCGCATGGATATTCCCGGCGGAGGCTCCGTGGTCGTTGAAAACGGATTTGCTTATGTCGGCCACATGGACCCGCCGCACGGCACATCGATCATCGACGTACGCGATCCGAAGAATCCCAAGGTCGTAGCGCACCTCGAGATTCCCGAGGGTCTCCACTCGCACAAAGTCCGCGTGAGCGGCGATGTCATGCTCGTCAATTACGAACGCTACAAAGCGAACCAGGAACTCGACTCGGGACTGAAAATCTTCGACATCTCGAACAAATCCAAACCGCGCGAGGTGGCGTTTTTCAAAGCGCACGGCAAGGGCGTGCATCGCTTCACCTTCGATGGCCGCTACGCCTACATCTCGCCGACCGTCGAAGGGTATCACGGCAACATCGCCATGATTCTGGACCTCAAGAACCCTGAACAACCCGAAGAAGTCTGCCGTTGGTGGATGCCTGGCCAGTGGACCGCCGGTGGCGAAACACCGACATGGAAAGGCACCGACACCCGCTGCCATCATCCGATTCGCAGGGATAACCGGCTCTACATCAGTTACTGGCACGGCGGGTTTGCCATTGTCGACATCACCGACATGAGCAAGCCGAAAACCATCAGCAGTCTCGACTGGAGCCCGCCTTACCCGTGCCCAACTCACACCACCTTGCCGATGCTGAACAGAATCATGGAGCGGGACTGGTTGATCGTCACCGACGAAGAAGTCGGCGAGAAACTCAACGAAACGCATAATGCTTTTTTGTGGGTGGTGGATATCACCCGGGAAGAGCTACCGCTCCCGGTGGCGACGTTCATAGTGCCCTTTGAAGGCAAATCGACGCACCAGAATAGATTCGGCGCGCACCAGCCCGCCGAACAGGTGTACGGCCATACTTTATATGTCACATGGTTTGCCGGCGGTTTGCGCGCGGTGGATTTCACCAATCCCTACATGCCGAAAGAAGTCGGCTACTATGTGCCGCTGCCCGGCAAAGGACAATCGGTGGTCATGAGCAATGATGTTTTCCACGATAAAGACGGAAAACTCTATCTCATGGACCGCTATGATGGATTGGAGATACTCGAGCCGCAGATCTAGACGGCTCTCTCCGATCGCTGAACGCTTCGAAATTCGATTCGAAGCGAACTCGTTCAGGCGTTTAGAATGCTCAACATATCAAGCTGAATGGGTCGAACTCTTCTGCTTCGGCCGTAAAAAGTTGAAAGTCGGCTTTAGTTCGGTCACAATAGAAGCGTGGGGAATTTTCACTGAAGATTCCCCATTTTTTATTCTGCAAAGGAGTCTAGGCAATGACCGAGGTTACCAGGGAGCCCAGAATTTATATCACCGAAACCGATCTAAGCCGGCTGACAAAGCTCATCGAGACCGCACGCAACTCTGGAAACAACAGCAACAAGGAGTACCTCGACAAACTAGAAGAGGAGTTGGATGTGGCCGAAATAGTCAAACCGCACAAGGTGCCCAAACACGTCATCACCATGCGCTCGAAAGCCCGCCTTCGCGACCTCGACACGGGTCGGGAGATGGTTTACTCCCTGGTGTTTCCTGATGAGGCGGACTCCAATAAGGGAAAGATATCGATCCTGGCGCCGGTCGGCACGGCAATGATCGGATACGGCACAGGGGACATAATCGAGTGGAAGGTTCCGGCCGGGCTAAGAACGCTCAAGGTGGAGGACGTACTCTACCAGCCCGAGGCGTCGGGCGATTATCACCTCTAGTCGCCTGAACAGCGGTCTGCAAAACTGCGCACCGTAAGAGTAGCCTCTGCCAGCTCAACGAGTCCTGCAACGTCGGCGCATCAGCGGCCGGTCAATGGGTTCTTCTCGAGAAGAGAAGCTGAAATAAAAGCCGTCTCTAACGACAACAGCTTATTTTAGCGCTTTCTTGAGCGCGCGGATGGCGTTGTTGGCATCAGCGGCATTGTCGAAGGCCAGATAGGTCACAGCGCGCCGCCCCAACGCCGCCGCCGAGACGCCCCGCAAACTGATGCCGGCATCGGCGATCGCTTGCGTCATCTTTGTACCCAAACCGGGACGGTCCGGACCTTCGACCCGCACCGAATGCAGGCTGTCAGTGGTATTCAGGCCTGCGGCGCGCGCCGCATTCTTCTGCTTGGCGCCTTTAACCGGAGTAAGAAAGACAACGCCGGTGCCGGGACGATCGGGAGACCGGCGTGAGACAAGAAACTCCAAATTTGCACCGGCGCTGCTCAAAGCCTCTATGGTAGAGCCAAGCCCGCCGGGACGATCGGCGATTTCGCCCGCCCACACATCTACTTTCGTAACTGTGTACGCCATATCGAACTCTCCTTGTTGAAGAACGGCCCGAATAGTCTGAGCCGCTCATACCATCACGCTGAAGAACCTGTCAAGAAATAAGTCCATGTCTCTGCCGACATATCCGCGATGACGCGGGAGCCAAGCATGGTTTAACCCAACATCAGCCGGCACAAAGGACGGATATCGTTCACTGATTCCAGGTGCTTCACCTCGTTTACTATTCGTCCGGTGGCGCTTTCGTCGATCACTTGCCGGGCGCAGCCGGTAAACTTCCCGACGAGTTCGTTGTCGGTCATGGGAACTTCGCGACTGCCCTTGGCGTAATCGACCTGACGCGAGTAAGTCCGGCCGTCGCGCAGCCGAATCGTAACCTTGCACGGGCGGCTGCCCAAAGCGGTCGGTTTCAAGTCGCCATCGAGCTTCATCTGTACTGTTTGAGCCAGTTTTAAAATGTTTGCATCCTGGACGGCCGAGTCGGTAAACGCTTCGATAAACACTTTGCCGTCGATGAGCGCGCGGGCCATGAGATAGGGCATGGAAAACTTTCCTTGCAACCCATTTTCCGGAACCTTGAAGACGATTCTTTCAAAGGTGTGCCGGCCCACGCCCACTTCAATGGATTCGACCTCATCCGCGGTGATGCCGTGATTGGCGCGAAACTCGAGCATGGCATCGATGGCCGGGTGCGTCAGCCCGCCGCACGGGTACGGCTTTATTCTGATGCCGCTCTCGATGAGCTCGTAAACCTTCCCCAGTTCTTCAATGGGCCGGCTATCCGGCTGGGCTCCAGGATAGAACACCTCGTAAAAACCGAGTCCGGTTTCGATAGCGCGCGCGTTTGCCGTATAGCCGGCTTTTCCCAGTTTAGCCGCCAGCACTCCGTTTCTCGCTCCGAGGCCCACGTGCAAGGGCTTGGACATCGTGCCGAAATTACAAACCAGGCCGCTGGCCATGGAAGCCGCCGCGCCCAACGTCATCTGTATCTGAGATACGTCCAGTCCAAGCAGCTTGGCGCAGGCGACCGCGGCGCCGAATGAACCGAGACTCGCTGGCGGATGCCAGCCGTCCTCGGTACGCTGGCGCAGCGACATAACGAGCTTTGCCGTCGTCTCGAAACCGGCGACATAAGCTTCGAGAATTTGCCGGCCGCTGGCTCCCAGAGACTCTCCCATAGCGAAAACGGCGGGAATGATCGGCGCGGTCGGCTGGCCCATCAACGTAAAGCTATGATCGAAGTCCATGGCATGGGCCGCGGTTCCGTTGGCGAATGCCGCGTGCAGGGCCGATGATCTGAATGCCTGTCCGAAGACAGTCGACTCCTCCTTGGCTTTTTCCTGGCGAGCGATCTCCGCGCAAATGGCAGCGCTCCTTTCCTTGCTGCCGGCCAACGCGACTCCAAGACAATCCAATATTGCCGTCTTGGCCACCTCCAGCGCTTGTTGCGGCACTCTGTCGAATTGGGTCTCAGCGGCGAAGCGGGCTATTGTCGCGGTCACGTCCATAAACACCTCCATCTATTCTTGAGCTGAATCTTTCTGTCCCGCCGTATGTGCGTAAACCGTTTATTTGGCCATGAACTTTTTAGCTTGCTCGACGACCTCGGGAGGCTGGTCCAGTACTTCCTTGATTAGAGATTCCAGCTCCTCGCCGGAAGTATATTCGACATCCATTCTCGCCTTCTTGGCTTCGGCCAAAAGCGCCGGATCTTTCAACGCCTTGGCAAAAGCTTCCCGCAGTATCTTGGTTCGCTCCGGCGGCGTGCCCGGTGTCACCAGGAACGGCCGGCCGAATTCACCGCCCGATAGCAGGGCTTGAACGATGCGGCGATTCTGGGACGGCACTTTGAATTCTTCGAGCACTTCGTAGATCGTCGGCGCATCAGCCGCCCGGGGGTCACGTTTACGTCCGGTTTGCAGAAGATGTCTGTCGAAACCGTTTTTGTGCCATGTATTGAAAGGTTCCCGGCCAAAATGCGCCGCCACAGTGTGAGCGCGACAGACGATTTCTCCCTTTTCAACTGCCAGATCGGCCTCGGTTCCGCCGGGATACCCTAGCACCGAATTGATCTTTGCACCCACTGTCAGCTCAAGAATCTTTGCCACCAGATAATCGGAGCTGGTGGTCCCGGAACCGTCGCAGCTGGGCGGCTGTTTGGCTTTGACGATATCGGCGATAGATTTGTACGGCGTATCGGCACGCATGTAAAAAATAATCGAATCCTGGGATGCCGAACCGATCCAGTGGAACTTTCTGAGATCGAATTGCACTTCCTTTCGCCCTACCAGTTGCTCGATATAAATGCTGTTGTTCGGCAGAACCATGCTCAGACCGTCCGGTTTGGCGACGGCGTATACGTAATTGGTCGCGGTCAACGACCCTGCTCCCGGCATGTTCTGCACGAGGATTTCCGGGCTGCCGGGAATTTGTTTACCCCAGTGGCGGGCAAGCAACCGTCCCCACAGGTCGTAAAAACTACCGGGCGTGGAGCCGACCACAATGCGAATATTCTTCCCTTTATAGAAGGAGTCGGTTTGAGCCTCTGCGGCGGGCTCCGAGAACGGCAGCGCCGATAAGAACGCGGCAAAGAGGAACAATACGAACGGCGATGTTTTTTTAAAGTTCACGTAAACCTCCCCGGTCTGCCATTCCGCGCGAGACTATTCGATGCCGGGCCGGTGTGTCAAATACAGTATCTCCGGATGCGCTCGACAAGTTAGGATCGCATCCCCGAAAACGTATTGACCGTCGCGTGCAGATTGCGCGCGAAATCATTGGCCGCCTGGGTGCTCATCTGGAAGGCCGAGCGGCCATATTCCTTTACCGCCATCAAGGCGGGAAGCGGAGTTTTTTTCAGCCGGTCAATGAGATGGGAGACCGCGCTATCGAGTTCCGCGGCGGGCACGATGTCACTGACGATACCGAACATGAGCGCCTTGTGCGCATCGATCTCCTGGGTGGAGTAGATCAGGTAGGCTGCCGCCTTGCGCGGCACGCGATCGATCAGCGCGGACATGGCGATCGTCGGCATGATATTGTGAGCCATCTCCGGTAGTTGAAAACGCGCCTTATCACCGGCAATCGTGATGTCGCACAAAGCCGCGAGAGCGCAGCCAAGGCCGGCCGCCCGGCCCTGAACCACCCCAATGATCGGCACTTTCGAACGCCGGAAGACGTCGTACAAACCAAAGATCGTATCGGCCCTTTCACGCATGGCGTAGGCCTCGAGAACCGGACCCGCTTGCCCCATGGCCTCGCGGCCCAGGCAGAAATCCTCTCCCATCCCCTTGAATAAAATCAGGCGCGACTCCTGCGCCGCGGCATCGATCATTTCGGTGAGGAGAGCCAAAGCGGCATCGCTCTGCCGGTTGCCGATATCGGGCCGGTTCAATGTGATCGTGGTGATGTCCCCGTCCTTTTGTTTGAGTATGTGATCTGCCATAGCAATTTCCTCCGCTGGTTTGACTGTGAGGCTGACTCTAGAAGCGCCCGTTGTAATTTGTCAATGGACCGATGTGGCAGTTGATGCCACGCGCAGCATGGCGCACGACCGCTGCCATGATTAACGCCTCAGCGTGATTGGGTGACTTGCTTGACGATGGCGGCGATCCGCGCGACGTGTTGGAAGCTCACTTCCGGGTCGCAAGGCAGTTCAACTAAATCCGGCCATACTCGCTCCGCGTATGGCAGGCGACGCGCCATGCGCCGATAGTGTGGCAGCAGATGAATCGGCACATAGCTTCCTTGAACTTCATAGCCCGCTTTCCCCAGAGCGGCGATGACCTCTGTGGAAGCGTCGTCGCGGCGAGATTTCGGCAGGACTCGAACGACCTGGGTCAAGCAGGCGGATCCTTGCCGATGCGGTACAAGGCTCAAACCTTCACTTGTTCCGAGCACGTCCCGGTAGATCTGGACACGGGCGCGTCGCGCGGCAATATTTTTGGCCAGCGTGCGCACCAGAGCTGCAGCCACGGCCGCATTTACGTTAGCCATGGCTTCCCTGCGGTACGACGCCGGCGGCGAGTCAGGACCTGTGTTGCCGCGGCGATTCAAGATCGACTGCAGCGGCAATGTCCAGCGCCGCAAACGGCGCCACACCAATGCCGATAGCAGACCGCGTAATACTTCAGAAAACCGCGGCGCGTCCAAGGCCGCTCCGCCGTCGAGCAGATTCCTTCTACGTGCAAGCAGAACACCCCCGCCAAGGCCGGAGCAAATCTTCTCGGAGCCAAAGCTCAGAACTCCGGCATCGCCGAAGCTTCCCGCAGGCTGGCCGTCGCTGGTTGCGCCCAGCGCCTGAGCAGCGTCGTCGATGATTCGGATATCTCTGACATGAGCCAAATCGATAATCGTGCGAATGTCGGCGGGATTGCCGAAGAGATGCGGCACAACGATCGCCCGGGTTTTTTTCGTCAGCACGGGCTCGATCGTCCCGGCCGTGACGTTGAGCTCTTCCCCGCTGTCGGCAAGCATAGGTCGGGCTCCAATCGCGTAAACCGGGCGGACAATGCTTGTACAGCAAAAAGTTGGAATCACTACTTCATCCCCCGGCCGCACGCCGCATAGACGCAGGGCGATTTCCAGAGCGAGGCTGCCTGATCCGCATGGCACCGCCTGCTCCACACCGAGACGGTCGAGAATCAGCGATCTCAGCTCATCAACGCCCGGCCCGCGGATCAAGCGGCCGGAAAACAGCGAGGTGGAAATAGCCCGGTACGTGGCTCGGTCCCAATACGGGACGGAGAGAGGCACCTTGTACAGTCCGGAAAAGACACTCACTTCCTAAGATGAGAATGCAAGACAGAAACGATAGAGTCCCGCTTTTTCATTGCAGAGCACGGAGGGAGCACAAGAATCTCGTACGTTTTTCCGAACTCCAACCGTCAGTGGTTCGCCGACACAAGCTAATGCTTTGACTGGCTGCCCGCGGCAGTGACTGTGATATGCGACATCGCGCTCTCAATCCCGGCGCCGTGCCAGTGACGCTCGCCTGCCTTTATGTGAACGACATCGCCCACCTCGATCTCACGCTCTTCTTGCTCGGTCGCGATCCATCCTCGGCCGGCGGTGATGATCAAGAGCTGATCGCAATCATGAGTGTGCCACCCGGTGGTGGCGCCTTTACGGAAATTTACCACGTTACAGCGGTAGTTATCCGAGTCGCCGTCGCCGATAATGGCCTGCCGCGTCCGGCTGACGGTTTCTCCAGTCCACCCGGGAACCGGGGTGGCTCCGTCCATGGGTTTTTCCGGTAAGTTTTGAATTTTGAGGACGCGCATGGTCATGCCTCCTTGAATGTCTCGATCTTCGGAAATGAACTCCGCACATCACAACTACACCGCTCCGCTTGGAAGCGTCAAGCCTGCACCCCGGAAACAGCAAGACAATGCCGAAATGTGAAGATGATTTACCAATGAGCACGTGGAACAGAAAAACCATCATCGCGTCAACCCGACTGCTCTCCATTTGAAACCGCGACGGTATGCGCGCTTCCGGCTGTGTCGGAGCTCGATACCAATCGGGCAAGCGATCGTGCGGACGTAACCCGCTCAATCGTAGCAGTGTTTTCATGTTACGATGCTCCGTTCGTAAGAGTTTAACGTCGGCTAAAGCATCGGCACTTGAAAATCTATGCTAGACAAACATCCTCGCCCGAAGCAATACTCTTGTCGGGGCACTGCCGCTAAATGCACTAAATTTTGACATACCCGGCTGCCGCAAGGTAAAATGATTTGAAGCTGAAGGCGCCCCGTGCTACCACTACATGTTTAATGAAACGCTCACGCCTAGGTCATATAGCCGCTTCTTTCGTTCAATGGTTCGATTCGGAGTATTTCGATCCGGCAACGGTTAGCGCCGGCCGCGACCTTGACCGCATCAATTGGCTCCGCTGCATGCCGTTCATAATCCTTCATTTAGGGTGTTTGGCGGTGTTTTGGGTCGGCTGGAGCCCGCTTGCAGTGCAAACAGCGATCGCCCTGTATCTGGTGCGCATGTTCGGCATCACCGGTATCTATCATCGCTACTTCGCCCATCGAACCTTCCGCACGTCGCGCGGGGCACAGTTCCTGTTCGCGCTGCTGGGCGCATCATCGGCCCAGCGCGGCCCTCTATGGTGGGCCGCTCACCACCGAGATCACCATCGTGAATCCGATTCACAAGCCGATCCCCACTCCCCGGTGCAGTATGGATTTCTGCGTTCCCACGCCGGCTGGTTCATGTGCAACCGCTACTATGCCACGCAGTACAAACGCATTCAGGACTTCGCGCGTTTTCCGGAACTGGTCTGGTTGAACCGGTTCGACAAGGCCGTGCCGTTCGCGCTGGCGCTGGCTTTGTACCTCACCGGTGCCTGGTTGGAGCGGGCGGCGCCGTCCCTGGGCGTCACCGGGCTTCAACTATTTGTCTGGGGATTTGTCGTGAGCACCACGGCGCTGTTTCACGCCACCGCCAGCATCAATTCCGTGGCTCACCTGATCGGCAGCCGCCGTTACGATACCGGCGACGAGAGCCGCAACAACTTTCTGCTGGCGTTGATTACTCTGGGCGAAGGCTGGCACAACAACCATCATCAGCACATGGGCTGCACCCGCCAGGGGTTCTATTGGTGGGAAATCGATTTGACGTATTACGGCTTGAAGCTCTTGTCGTGGAGCGGAATCATCTGGGATCTAAAGCCGGTGCCGGCCAAAGCCTACGATCCCGCCGAACAACTGCGCGCCAAGAGAATAGCATCGGCGGCCTGACGCCGGAAGCGTTTCAGCGGCGACGAAGAGTCACCGTCAATTGGAAGCTCCAGCCGAGGACATTTCCACGCGCAGTGTAAAAGTTCGCTTTTCCGCTTTGTGAAGAGCGCCGACCCCGAAGCTCTGCCGCGAAATTAACTTTCCCGTTCCATCGCGCACTTCCATGGAAATGAAATACTCCAGGGGTTCGCCTTCTCCCGAGTGATTAATGGTGCCTT
Source organism: uncultured Syntrophobacteraceae bacterium (assembly GCA_964482425.1). Taxonomy (GTDB): domain Bacteria; phylum Desulfobacterota; class Binatia; order UBA9968; family UBA9968; genus WHTF01. The sequence continues at coordinate 20,918 of CAYZXN010000081.1, forward strand.
CCACGGAGAGCGGGCAGGGCGCCGGAGCGACAGTCTCGGAGCCGGCCGTGGACCCGAACTTGAGCACGTGACGGCAAAGCGGGCAGGATACCGAACTCCGCAGGATGGTCGCTTTACAGTGGGGACAGCTACGGGAATCCCCCGCAGCCGGCGCGCGAACCGCCTTCATTTCGCTGAACCGTTTTTGCTGGTTTCGTGCGCGTGACCGTTCACGAACTTTGCCGCCTCTGCTTCGCTCCAGCCGAATTCAACTTGGCCGCGCATCCGTGAACCAGCCGCGACAGTCAGTGTATTTGCCTTGAGATCGCCTATGAGCTGACCGGATTCGAGCAGTTTAACCTGCGCGCTAGCGACAACGTTGCCCTCGATCTGACCAGCGATCGTCACCGTGGCGGCATGGATTTTTGCCGAAAGATGAGCGCCCTTTTCGATATTCACGTCTCCTTTGATGTGAATATCGCCTTTGAATTTCCCGGCAATGCGGACATCGGCATCGCCCTCGATCTTGCCTTCGATGGCAACCCCCGGTCCAAACACCGACTCCCGACGGTCTTTTGTAATGTGCTCGCGGGGTGACGGACTCGGAGTTACCGGCATCGTCATAGCGGGCTCCACGTGCGGCTTCTCACCGCTCTCATCCTGTCCCGTCTGGTTCCAAAGTGCCATAAAAACCTCCTTGTGAAGTTATGATCGGTTAATAAAGGTATCGAGATGAAACTTTCTGGAAAAAATTGAGCAACGACGCAATGCGAGTGCCAGCAATCAGCGCTGTACAAGCCAAGTCTCTAGTACGCGGCTGATTGCGGAGCCTCACCGGCTTGAGGAATCTTCGGGCATATCAGGGAGTTTCCAATCCGCTTCAGGCGAGCCGGCGCCTATGCTACAAAGATCGAATTTTTCACACCGGTTTGCTGGGGGAGAATAGATCGTTTCAGGATTGTTCCCGGACGACATATTTGTACGTGCGTATGAAGAGCCTTGCTCTATGCACGAGTTTGTTTGGCTGCGGCCGGCCTTTTTCCTGAACCCCTAAAGACTGCGACTTTCCCATAATTCGGCGCCCGCCGATGTTGCCAGCATCTGACTGGCTCCGTTGATGGCGGCGTGCAGTGGATCGGCGGCGACTTTGACATCGATGGAAGTCGCGGCGGCGATCAGTTGATCGAGACCGCGCAGATACGCGCCTCCACCAGTTAAACAAATGCCGCTTTCCATCACTTCGACCGCTAACTGCGGCGACAAACCTTGAACCGTTTCCCGGATTCCTTTGACGATTTTGTTGATGACCGGATTGACCGCCTCGGAGATCTCCTGCCCGCTCAGCTCGACCTTGGTTTCACAGCCCTGGCGGTCTAGGCCAAGCGCCGGCAGGCTTCTGGCGGCTCCGATCACGGCTACCGCGCCGCTCTCATGGACCAAGCGTTCGGCCTCACGCCGGTACAGAAACAAATCCTTGCGCCGCGCCACGGTGCGTTCGACCGCGGAGCGCAGATCGCCGCAGGCCCGCCGCATAGCCCTGGCACGGACCAAACGATGCGACCGAATCACAGCGACATCGGTAACACCGTGACCGATATCGACGATCAACTGCGCGTACGGCAGAGAAATATCCAGTCCGGCGCCCACCGCTGACGCCAGGGTCTCCGGGACGAGCTTGACCGCGGCGACGCCTGAGCGGTGCACCGCTTGCACGAGGTTGGAGCGCTCTGCCGAAGTTACTCCCGAGGGTACACACACCAACGCTCGCGATCGGAACAGGCCGAACCGGCGCGCGCGCTTGAGCATCCCGCTGAGCAAATATGCCGCGGCATCGACGTCGCGCACCACGCCGCCCTGCAGCGGCGCGACCAAATCGTCCTGCCGACGTCCGGCTTGTTCCGATCCACGCACGTTGAGTTCGGCGGTGGCGTGAACCAGGGTCGGCTCGTCGGCAACCAACCCGCGACCGAGGACGTACAGCCGGGTGTTAGCGGTGCCTAGGTCGATGGCAACATCCGGGTCGGCCAGAAATTTACGGAGGGTTATCAGCCGCACTTCACCTCGCCTCTTTCAATCTTTCCAGAGATGACCCCTCATCATGCAACGACAGTTTCATTCTGGCCGTAGTATACAATGAGGCGGGGGCGGCGAGCAAAAAACTTTTGCCTGCGGCTTGGTTGACATGACCGCGCGCCCTCGGCTACTGTCGCGCCGACACAATCGTCAACTTCGCTGTCTCTGTTCGCCTGAAAGAAGGGACGCCAAATATCATGCCTGCGCGCAGCGGCGCCGAGTATCTGGCGGGGCTCGCCGATCAACGGGAGATCTGGTTTGACGGCAAGCGCGTCGAGAACGTAGTGGGTCATCCTGTTTTGGGCCGAATGGCGCGCACTCTCGCTGCGCTTTACGATCTGCAGTACGACGCCGCTTTCCAGCCAAAGCTCACGTATCCATCGCCCAGCACCAACGATCCCGTGAGCATCGCCTTCATGCAGCCGCGCAGCATCGGAGACCTGGTGCGCCGTCGTGAGATGTTCAAACACTGGGCTGATTTCAGCGGCGGCATGCTCGGACGCACGCCCGACTACCTCAATGCAATCCTTGCAGGCTGCGCCTCCTGCGAGCCGTACTTTGCCCAGAACGGACCAGAGTATGGCCGCCGCATCGTCGCCTATTATGAGCACTCGCGGGAGCGCGACTTCTGCGCCACCCATACTTTCGTTGATCCGCAGATCAATCGCGCACGCAGCCAGTCCGAGCAAACCGACCCCGACGTACCGCTCCATATTGCCGGGGAGAGCTCGGCAGGTTTGATTGTTGGCGGCGCGCGCATGCTTGCCACACTGGCTCCCTATGCGGACGAGCTGTACGTGTTTCCATCGCCGTCGCGCACGCAGCAGAGCGATGCGCCGCGCTTTGCCTTTGCCTTCGCCATCCCGGTGGCAACACCGGGACTGCGCTTTATCTGCCGCGGCAGTCTCGATCACGGCGGCTCGACCGCCGATTATCCGCTCACCGCGCGTTATGAAGAGATGGACGCTGTCGCCGTGTTCGACGATGTGCTGGTGCCCTGGGAGCGGGTCTTCTTGAAGGGCGACATCCGCCTGTGCAATCGCTTGTTCCGCGAAACACCGGCTTTTCTTCACGGCATTCATCAGTTCACGGTCAAGAATTTGGCCAAGGCCGAGTTTATCCTCGGCGTGGCCAGCCTTGTCGCCGACTCCATCGGCCGCAGCGGCCTGCCGGCTTACCAGCAGATGCTCGGCGAGATCGTCGATGCCGTGGAGACCGAACGGGCTTTCGTGCGCGCTGCGGAGGCCGACGCCATCACCGATGAGCGCGGCTTCGTCCATCCTAACCCGGAGATCATGTCGACGGCGCGCAATTACTTCCCGCGGATTTATCCGCGGCTGGTTGAGATCCTCCAGCTCATCGGCTCGAGCGGTCTGATGGCCACCCCCACCGAGCGCGATCTTAACTCCCCGCAGTTAGCCGAGCAGGTCGATCGTTACTATCAATCGGCGACACAGATGGGCAAAGAGCGGGTGCAGCTTTTCCGCCTCGCCTGGGACTTGTGTTGCAGCGGTTTTGCCGGACGCCAGGTGCTCTATGAACGCTTTTTCGCCGGCGATCCTTTTTTGCTCATGGCATCGCGCTATAGCAGCTACGATTGCAGCGCCGCAGTGGCAAGAGTCAGGGCGCTCCTGGCGCGCAGCGGTGATGACCAAGCAGAAAAATGATTGAACCTTTCATTCTAGTAGGAGTGCGTCATGAACATCGATTTTCACGCTCACATTTACCCGGAGAATTATCTCAAAAAACTCGAAACCTCACGGGGCGACGTCAGAATCGAAACCAACGAGAAGGGCGAGAAAATCATTCTCAGCATGGGCGCCAAGGCGGGCCCGATCACACCGGATTTCTTTGATATCGATGTGCGTGTCGACCGCATCAAGGAGAACCGAGTCGACATGCAGATCCTCTCCTCGCCTCATCCCGGTGTCGATCGTTTTTCACCGGAGGAAAGCGCCGAGATGAGCCGGATCATCAACGACGGGATCGCCGCCGCGGTCAAGCGCCATCCAAATCACTTTCAGGGCTTGGCCATGCTACCGCTGATTGACACCAAGCTGGCATTAAAAGAGCTCGACCGCGCGGTTCTCGAACTCGGCCTCAAGGGCATGTGCATGCTGACCAACGTGGCCGGTAAAACTTCGGATGCCGATTTTCTGCTGCCCGTTTATGAACGGGCGCAAGAGCTGGGGGTGCCGGTCTTTATCCACCCAACCACGCCGCTGGGAGCCCAGGTGATGCAGGAGTGGCGGCTGGCGATCATTCTCGGCTTCGAGTTCGACATCGTCCTTTCCGCCACCCGGCTGGCCTATGCCGGGATCCTCGAGCGCTTTCCCGAGCTCAATTTTGTCATTTCGCACCTGGGCGCCGGCATACCGTTTTTGGCCGGCCGCATCGATCGCGGTTATCACGATCCGACTTGCGCCATCAAAACCGAGAAGCCGACCTCTGATTATCTGCGCGAGCTCTATTGCGATACAGTTTCCTTTTACCAGCCCGCGCTGGCCATGGCGTACGAATTCTACGGCGCCGAGAGGATGGTTTTAGGCAGCGACTTTCCGCTGATCATCGGCGATCTGCCGGCGGCGGTTCCAAGCATCGAACGTATGAACATTCCGGCGCGCGAAAAGGAAAAGATTCTCGGCGGCAACGTGAAGCAGCTGTTGAAGTTGACTTGAGCGCGCCCCAACGAGGCTCTCAGGATGCGGCCCGTCTCCGCCCGGCGCCTTTCTCGCGCGCCAGCACACCGATGGTTGCCAGCACCTGCGACAAGAACTCTCTTCGCGCGCTCGCGCTTTTCGCGATAACTTCTTCCGCATGTTCCAGGGTCACTTCAGTATTTTCCCGCGCATCGGCAGAAACGTTATCGGTCACCAGGATTCCGGCATAAACGGGAATCTTCAGGCCGTCGGCGGAAGAGTTGATGGCATCGATGATGTGAAATAATTCCTGATCCACAGTTTTTATTCTATCGGTGATCATCTGCCGCGCCCATCGAGTGGTTTCGACCACGACATTTTCCACCGAGGCATGCGCGGTGTTCAATCGGCCTTTGTCGATAGCGCGATTACGGATGATGTGGACAAGAACACCCCCGGGTCTCGGCGCAGGAAAAGGATCTCCGTTGAGGACGACACGGGGGACGACGATCTTGCCGACGAGCTCCGGCTCGTCGATGGCGCCGGCGCTGCCGAGAAAAACCATCGACGGCGGCCTGTCACCGGAGATCTGCAAGATCGCTTCCATGAGCTCGCCGGCGCGGCTGGCATAAATGCGATTACCGTCGATTGACACCAGCACAACCCTCATGCCGTTGGCGTCGGGGTACCAGTTGATCCGCAGCGATTCGTCCGAAAATAGTTTCGGAGCGGCTATGCCGTCGCTTTCCATCAGTGCGCGGCTGTCGCCGACAAAGCCGACGATAACCGCGTCCGGCCGGTTTATGCCGTGAGTGCGAAAAAAATCGAGAAATTCCTCGCGGGCGCTGAACCAGGACATCAGGACCTTGAGCGATCGGCTGAATGAACCTAGCTTTTCACGATACCTGCGGCGGGTTTCGTCATCGACAAACTTGGCAAGGTAGAGCAGGCGGATGATCGTTTTCAACGCCACTTCCCTGCCGTTCTGGCCGATGATGATGAAGTCATACCCGGCCTGGCGACGGCCGACAAACAAGCGGATCTCGCCGGGGTCCTGGTCTTGCTCCAGCGGCACTATGGACGTGTAATGACTTTTCGCTTGCCGGCGCACTTGGTCTTCGAGTCCACCGTAGAAAACAACCTGGGATGCGCCGAGGATCAGCTCCTGATGCCGGCCGAAGCGCCTGAACGCGTACCAGCGCTGGTCAAGCACCGCTCCTTCCATTTCATTCTTGGCGATCAGCCTCTCAGCGTGGCTGACCAGCTCATGAGTACGATCATGGAATCGGACATGAGGTGCCGTGGGAGCCTCGCTCGCAGCCTGTTGGCGAGCGGAAGGCGGTAATTCGACGGTTACGGGAGCGCACGAAAGCGACAGCAGGAGGACGAGACTGGAGAACAGGACGGCTTTGAAGTGATCGCTCATGGTTTACTGTGGCTGCGACTTCGACAAGATGCGTCGGTTGCTCACAGCCATTGGATGCACGCAGCGGCTCATAAGTTGCCAACAACAGGGCTTCACTCTACCGGAATCGCCCGTGCGGAATAACAAACCAATCGCATGAAGCTTTGGCGATATCATGCCAACCGGGCCACGTCAGCATCACACGGAAACCGTAGTCGGCATATTTAAAATCCGGCGGCAGAGAGCTGCGCGCCGCGCAGCGGGAAAACTTAATGCGGTGACGCCAGGAGCCGCCGCGGGAGACGCGTCTTTTTCCCGCAGACGCGCCCTGCGGATTTCGCTCCGGCGAACGGCTGTAGTAGTCGCAGTCATAATAGTCGCTGCACCACTCATGCACGCCCTCGCTCATGTCATAAAGACCAAAATCGTTGGGCTCGTTTGCGCCGACCCGCTGGGGGCCAGCGGTTCGTTCATCATAGCCGAGGTAGCGCCGCTCCCATGGCGGCTCGTCGCCCCAGGGATAAAGCGCGCCTTGCAGGTGGCCGCGGGCCGCCCGCTCCCATTGCGCTTCGGTGGGCAATTGAAACGTCCGGCCGGTGCGCTGCGAGAGCCAGCGACAGTACGCCGTCGCGTCGAACCAACTGACGCCGACCACCGGTTGTTCCGGACCGGAAAACATCGGCTCGGACCAGAACGGCGGCGGCAACGCCCGAGTTTCTTCGATGAACACCGCGTACTCTCCATTGGTCACCGGATACTTTGCCAGTGCAAAGCGATCGACCCAGACGCGGTGGAGCGGCTTTTCGTTATCCTGGCCGCTCTCGCAGCCCATAAGAAAAAGCCCTTCGGGAACTTCAACAAGAGGACTGTGGAGGTTGCCATTCATGAGACCGCCTGTGAGCGGGCGCGTCGTTTTTGCCGCGCATCCGGCGCCGCTTGTACTGTAAAATTCGATCCGCGCCGAGTATAGTTTTCAAGTTTGCGGCTGACAAGTCGCTTTGTGCCCCAACACCATTGCACATGCGTCGTTAATTGCCTATAAGCGGATGTCGAACTCATAACAGGAGGATTGCATGACGGGCAAATACCGACCGGGTTCTTATCGAACAGTAATTGCGCTGGCAGCAGCACTGCTTGCCGGACAACTCCTGGGCGCCGCTGTCGCCCGGGCGCAGACCACGCCGTTCTATAAAGACAAGACCATCCGCATCATCGTCGGCTTCACCGCCGGCGGGCTCTACGATCAGTACGCGCGCATTCTCTCGCGCGTCATGCCTAAATACATTCCCGGCAACCCCAACATCATCGTGCAGAACATGCCCGGCGCGGGCTCGCTGACCGCGACCAATTATGTTCACAGCGTCGCCAAACCGGACGGTTTGACCCTGGGCATGCCCGGAAGCGGCATCTATCTCGATCAGATGCTGGGCCGTAAAGAAGCCACGTTCGACGTAACAAAATTGGCCTGGCTCGGCAGCGTCGACCAGAGAGACTTGGTGCTCTACATGAAAGCCGACGCGCCCTGGAAATCCATGGACGATATCCTAAAAGGCGGAGAGGCGCCAAAATGCGGTGCCACCGGAACTTCGGACCTGACCACTATCATGGTGAACATCCTGGAAGAAACACTGGGCGCCAAGTTCCAGAACGTTCGCGGTTACCCGGGCGGAGTCGAGATCGACCTGGCCATCGAACGAGGAGAAATCCACTGCCGCGGCACCGGCATCACCACTCACTTCGCTCGCGAGCCCTATTTCCCCTGGCACAAAAATGGATTTGACAGGCATATCGTGCAGACCGGCGCAAAAAAAGATCCGCGCCTGCCGGACGCTCCCACCTTGGTGGATCTGATGGACAAGAAAAAAACCCCGGACATCAGCCGCAACGTCGCCCGGGTGATGCTGGTATCGGCCACTTTGGGACGCCCGCTTGTGGGTACGCCGGGCATTCCGCCGGATCGCGTCAAGATGCTGCGCGACGCCTATGCCAAAACCTTCAACGATCCGGAAGTTATGCAGGAAGCTAAAAAGAGCCGGCTCGAGATTACCACGCTACCCGGCGAAGAGGTTGAAACGCAAATCCGCGAGGTCATGAAGCAGCCTAAAGAAGTGGTCGATCGAGTCAAGAAGCTGTCGGAGTAGGAGCGCAACCGGCGGCAGTCCGCAAA
>CAYZXN010000082.1:0-5161 GCA_964482425.1 uncultured Syntrophobacteraceae bacterium
GTGTGGCTCGGAAATCTACCTCTTGCCGCCATTACAGCTCTCGAAAATGCAATGACTGATTTCGATCTTTTAGAATTTAATTTAGCTTTTGTCGGTGAGCGATTGCTGTCCAATACTGGACAGCTCTGAAAGAATTACCGCGAAAGACGAGACCTATCTGCGGCGGAATCGGCGCTTCAAGGGCATTGCCATTAAGCCGATGCAGGATGGAGGCAGTTGGTTCTTTGAACAAGCCGTGATTCGCCAAAAACTCTCCGACCGTCCCCTCCGAGTCGCTGTGAATTAATTCTTAAGCGACTGGAACGTTTGACGAAGCGACTGGAACCATTTCGGCCCCTAAGCTGATGCTTGCCGCCCCAGAGGTGAGCGATGTTTTCCGTGGACCAGCGAATCAAAACCGCTGCTGACGGAGGAGCGCGAGAGCGTCCTAACGGCAGAGCTCGCTAGACTATAGTGATTGTGACTATCTTCTGTGCGGCAGAGACCTCAGTGCCAGCAAAGCATCGGTTGATTCACTTGCTGTCAGCGTCGTGTCCGCGATATGAGTGTAACCTGGAAGGAGACTCCGAACCGATGATGATCTTGAATAACGAAGAAGTCGGCGCCTTACTATCTATGGAAAATTGTCTGCGGCACCTCGAATCGGCATACAAGGAGCTGGCCGAAGGAGAGGCCGTCAATCGTCCTCGTAGTGATCTTTATCTGCCTGCGACGACCAGCGGCGGAGTCTATTGTTTCAAGACCATGGAGGGCGGTCTTCGTCGGGAGAAAGTTGTGGCTTTGCGCCTTAATTCCGACGTCATCAAGTGGGAGGAAAAGGCTGGGCGCATCATAAAAGACAAGGTGCCGGCTGCGCCCGGCAATAAGTGGGTCGGTCTCGTGCTGCTGTTTTCCGCTGAGACCGGCGAACCCCTGGCGATTTTTCCAGATGGTGTGATTCAAGGGATTCGTGTCGCGGCCAGCAGCGGCCTGGCGGCACGGTTTTTAGCGCGCCAGGACGCCGCGATCCTGGGAATACTCGGGTCCGGTTGGCAGGCGCGTGCCCATGCGAAGGCAATGTGTTCAGTTCGCACGATTAAGAAAATAATGGTTCACAGTCCGACGAAGGCTAATCGGGAGAATTTCGCCGGCGAGGTAGAAAGAGAGCTTGGCATCCCTGTGGACGCAGCCGCAACCGGGGAATCAGTTGCTGATTGTGCGGATATTCTGGTGGCAGCTACCAATTCGGTATCGCGGGTGGTGCCTCCCGAATGGTTGAAACCAGGCGTGCATGTCACATGTGTGAAAATAACCGAACTCGGTGACGAGACACTCGGTAAAGCCGATCGGCTGGTCATTCATACTCGGAAATGGGCTCCTGAGAATTACATCACCGGCTTTAACGATGAGAAAGTTGAAGCGCATGATCCGATTGACCTCCTGACCGAAGGCGCCCGGGGGTCAAGCTTCACCCCGAAGCAGCCCTTCTGGTTGGGAGCACCGGAACTAAAAGACGTGGTGGCGGGGAAGGTCCCCGGCCGACAATCGGCTAGCGAAATCACGTGCTTTAACAACAATATCGGGCTGGGGATACAGTTTGCGGCGCTGGGGAAAGCGATTTTTGATGACGCAAAATCCAAGGGTCTAGGCAGGGAAATTCCCACCGACTGGTTTTTAGAGACGGTCCACCCTTGAAGGAAGTTAAGTGTCCTGGAAATCGGCTTGGCGTCAAAAACGCACTAAGCATTGATGTGAAATGCCGGGTCATGAGCTAGCGAACGGCAAAAGCGCCCGCAGCCAAAATTAGTTTCGTTCTACTTCTGCATGCCGATTTGCCGCAGGAACCCTTGATCTTCCAGCGTCTTTACTATGCTGGCGTCGAGGAAGTGATCCGGGTTGGCTTTTTTCGCTTCCGGATTTTGGCTGAGCTTGAGAGTTTCCACAATGCCCTCACGGTTGGGGTAGGGGGGGCGGACCACGTAATCCACGGCATATTGATACGTCGCTTCGATGATGTCATCGTCCGTATCGCGCGTATACTTCTGAATGATCTTCTTTGCCGCCGTCTTGTCCTGAGTGAACCGTTGCAGGCCTTCGGAATACGCCCGAAAAAAATTCAACGCCGTTTCGCGGTTGGCTTTCAAGTAGGCCCGCCGTGTGATGACGGCGGTGTGAGGAAAATAAACTCCGGCTTTCGCCATGTCGAGCAATGGCTGGGCGCCGGCAGCGCGAGCGCGGATGTGGGTCGGTGCCGACAATGGCGCCGCGACGATCAGCCGCTTGGAGAGCGCCGCGGCGAGCTCCGGCATACCGCCGAGCTGGAGTATGTTCAGATCTTTATCGGGGTGGAAGCCATTTTTCTGCACGAGATAGCGCAGTGCAAAATCCGTAGACGAGCCGAAACGCGTCACGCCGACGGTTTTTCCCTTCAAATCCGCGACACTTTTGATTTCAGGAAGGGCCATTATGTAAAACGCCGGCACGTTGGCTACGCCGCCGATGAATACGAGATCGGCGCCGCTAAGAACCGCATTCACGACCGGAGCTCCGCCTGAAAAGGCGATTTGGGAATCGCCGGTTAGAACGACTCTGGTAACCTGAAGCGCGGTGGGGATGTAGATCAGTTCCACATCGAGGCCGTACTTCGGAAACAGATTCTGCTCGGTAGCATACCAAAGTGGCGCATTGATCCCGCTGATGGCCGGATAAATGACATTTAGTTTCGTACGCGCCTGCGACCAAGCCGACGTGGCTGTCAGGCATAGTATCAACGTGGCGGCTACGATCAATGTCTTCATAGTGCGACCATATGAAGGTCGCGGTGTTGTGTCAAGAAGCATGGATGAGTTACCCAATGATCCATTGTGACTTTGCTGTAGTGGTTGTCTGCCGCAGTGGAAATATCGCGTTAGACCGGCGCTTCAGTTTTTGCGCGATATGTAGAGGCAATATTTTCCCCCGCGCGCTGGCGTGGGGTACCCTCGGCATCGGGGCGCGTGGCTGTTCGGCAAAACGCTAATGCGCCGCGCTCGCGCGTTGCGTTTGCGTCAAGTTGAGCCCGACGATGAACGATGGGTTCGCCGTGCACATGGTGTAGATCTCGTCCGCGGTGCAGCCGAAGGCGGCCATATGGCCGCGCAATAGGCGCAGCGATTCCACCGAATTGGGAAACAGCGGCTCGCCCGCGTCGGAGGAGAGCGTGCAGTGCGCGGGACCTATGGTTCGAATGGCTTTGTACATGTTTGCCGGATCGATGCCGAGAAGCGGCGAGAGCTCGTCATAGGTGAAGTTCAGCCACAGGCCGGCGGCGGCCGCGTCCTTCATCTCTTCGATGGTCAAGTTGACGAAGGGGCTGAAGGGATGGTCGACGACTCCCTTTTTGAAGCCGATCTTCTGAGCGAACTCCGCCATGGCGCGGAACTCCTGCTTTGTGGGGTGGCCGAAAAAAATCGCCGCATCGTGGTCGTGGGCCATGCGGAAGATCTCCTCGATTTGCGGCAGGAGCCGGCCGTTGTCATCGAGAAGATAGTGACCGTATTTGAGCGACTCGGACCAGGACAGCGGTTCGGTATGCGCTTTGGGGTCGGCGGTCTTGTCCCACGCGCTGGGCTTGCCGCCGACGATCGAGAGAGTATGCGCCGAGGTGTTGTTCGGCATCCATAAGGCGATGACGCCGGACTTCAGCATTTTGGCCGACCATGCCGGCTCGATCTTCGACAGAAAGCCTTGTGTGACCGAGCTGCCCGCCCAGACATGCACGGGTGTAAAACCCTTCTCCGCGCACCAGGATGCGAGTGCGTTACGCACCGCTTCAACCGCAGCGGCCGGATCCTTTCGCCCCACGATCGTCTTGTAGAGCAGGCCCCTCATGGCGCTTTTCGAGGCGAGCTTGGCGACACCCAGCGCGTCCTGCTGCCCCTCATGCGCATGGCAGTGAATGTCGATGGAGTCCTCGACGCCGATTACATAGTCAAGCGAGGGATCGACAGGCCCCTGCTTAAAACCGCGGCGGGCAGGATAAGAAGTAACAGAACGGATTGTGCTCGGCGTGGCGTAGTTGTTTTTGGTATCGGCCATCGTTTGATCCTCCCGGTTATCGAATTGAGTGGACAATATCGCGTCATTGTGTGCCGGGCAACGTTTAATTCATCGGATAACGAACGCTCCAAGTTAGTCGAATCCATGCAGCCTGGCAGGGTTGTCTACCATAATTTTGCGCAGCATCGGCACGTCGCCGTCGACATAGCGGTAAAGCAGCTCGACTTCTTCGGCATCGTTCATCATCCGTTTCGTCCACTGGGGATGCGGCCAGTCTGTGCCCCAGATTGTGCGATCCGGTGCCGCTTCGATAAATGCTTTGCCATAGGGAATTGCGTCGTCCCAATCCGCATCCATCTTTGAATCGCGATTACCGTTGGACACCATCATCCACCAATTCCCGTGCTTCAGCATGTCGAGCACCCAGCGGATCACCGGCCGGTCCATTCCACCCGCGAATCCGACATGGCCGAAATGGTCGATCACCATCGGCACGTCGTTGATCGAGCGCAACAGATCGGAATTGTTGAGCAGGTCCTCGCCGTGCACGTGCAGTCGCGCATGCCAACCGAGTTCGCGCAGTCGCGCCATGGAGCGCCTTACCTCCGCCTCGCGCTGATCTAGGGTAAGAAAACGGACGAAGTTAAAGCGCGCGCCGCGCACACCGGCAGCATGCATTCGCTCCAACTCGGTGTCCGAAACGCCGTCATCGACAATGCCGATACCCCGATAGCGGCCGCGATCGTTCAGGCCTTCAAGGGCGTGCAGCAGGAGGCGGTGGTCGCTCCCGTAGATCGCGCTGTGGACGATGACGCCGCGATCGAAGCCGATGGCCTTGTGCATCCTCTGCGCTTCGGCAAACGTCGCACTCTCGATGGCGGGATAGGGTGGGTTCGGTCGCGGTGGAAACGTTACCGGATCGTCGTAAATGTGGCACTGGCAATCACAGCTCCCGCTCGGCGGCGCCGGAACCGGCATACGAGGCTGTTTGTCCCACTCGTAAATCTTTTCATCGGCTCCTGCCATCGGCACTCTCCCGTGACATTCCTGACGTTGAGCTCTTGGACCTTTGACGATTGAACAGCCTATTTACTGTTTAGCCTTTTCCGCAAACGTCCAGTCATGAACCGTTTTAGCCTCGGCT
>CAYZXN010000083.1:0-15426 GCA_964482425.1 uncultured Syntrophobacteraceae bacterium
GTGCAGCAGCTCCTCGTCTTTTATCCCGACGCCCTGGTCTTCGATTTCGACCCAGATGGATTTGTTTCGTCCGGCACCCTGTTCCCGGACATGCATCTCGGTTTCCAGGCGCGTGGTTACAGTCAAAGTTCCCGAGCCCTGCATGGCCTGGCAAGCATTTTTTACGAGGTTTAAAAAGACTTGCGTGAGGCTGTTGCGATCTCCGCGGATCGGTGGAAGGCTCGGATCGAAGAGTTTTTTCACCGCCAGAGTTCCTTCGGAGCTCGTTTTCAGTTCGAGAAGAAGAACATCCTCCAGTATTTCGTGAATGTTCAAAGGCGCGATGTCGAGCTTCGCCGGACGCGAAAGGTCGAGCAGTTGCTCGATCAGCAGGTTCACACGATCCACTTCCCGGGTCATGATGTCGGTGTATTCAAGCAGCGAAGAATCGCGGTCCAGCGCCCGCCGCAGTAACTGGGCTGCCCCCTTAATCCCGCCGAGCGGATTACGGATCTCATGGGCTAAACCTGCCGCCAACGTTCCCACCATGGCCAAACGGTCGGCCCGTTTGAGATCCTCCTCCAACTCTTTTCTGTGGGTGAGATTGCGCACCAACAAGATACTGCCGAAGAAGTCGCCGTGGCGGTCCTGCAACGGTGAAACGGTAACGCCGACCGGTATTTTTTTTCCCCAGCGAGACAGCAGATCGCCTTCACCACGGGCGCTTTCCTGCCTTGGTGGAAAGCTCTTCTTAACCAATTCGATCAACCAGGGTTCTTTACGGAACAGCCGTGCGAAAGGCTGGCTCAGCGCGTGCGACGCCGCCAAATCGGTCAGCATTTCGGCCGCCTCATTGAAGAAGGACACTTGACCGCCGCGGTTCAGAGTCATCACGCCGTCTTCCAGGCTGGACAGGATTTGCTCCCAAGAGACGTGCGGTTCCGCACCGGCAGTGGCGGGCTTGATCGGCTTCATGATGCACAATTAGGCAGGCGACAAAAAACCATAACAAATAAACCTGCTTACGCAAAGCTCGCGAAGACTTCAAGGGCTTGCAATGGTGCTGGGCCCCGTGGTAGAAAAATCTACACTTAAGAGTTCGCACTCAAAGTGGGCTATGCCCGCTTTTTTTGTTTCTGGGGTCATGGAAACTGACAGAACCGTCTCCCGAATATGGGAACTTGCAACCCAGATTGCGGCAGGCGAGGGGATGGAGGTGGTCGATGTCGAACTCCGGCGCGAGGGGAGCCGCGGCGGTAGAGTCCTTCGGCTATACCTCGACAAGGACGGCGGCCCCAATGTTGACGATCTCGGTCGTGTCAGCCGGCAATTAAGCGAGCTTCTCGATCTTCATGACATCGTGGATGGGGCTTATACACTAGAAGTCTCCTCGCCGGGTATCAACCGGCCGCTCAAGAAGCCGGATCATTTCCGGCGTTTTGTCGGCAAACGCATTCGCGTGCGAACGAGAGACATGATCGAGGGCCGGCGGTCTTTCCTGGGCATCCTTTCTGAGGTATCAGGCGATAAGATCAAGGTTCAGGTAGAAGGCAGAGAATACGATATACCCTTTTTTATGATCGACAAGTCGAACTACGAGCACGATTGGAGCGCGTAACATGCAGCAGGATCTCAATCGAGTCATCGAGCAGGTTAGTAAGGAAAAGGGCATCGATAAAACGATCCTTATCGCCGCTCTTGAGAACGCCATGGTTTCGGCCGCCAAAAAGACTTTCGGGCACCAGCGCAAAATCGAAGCGCAGTTCAACCCGGAGATCGGCGAGGTGGAGCTTTTCGAAGCTAAAACGGTCGTGGAGAATGTCACGGACTCCGCGGTTGAAATGGCTTTGAGCGAAGCCAAGGATACACTCGATCCGGACGCCGAGATCGGCGACGAGCTTCTCTGCAAGCTGGACTCCAGCATGTTCGGTCGCATTGCCGCTCAAGCCGCCAAACAAAACATCGTCCAGCGCGTTCGCGACGCCGAGCGGGAGATCATTTACAATGAGTTCAAGGGCCGTGAAGGCCAGCTTGTTAATGGAATTGTACAGCGATTCGAACGGCGCAATATCATTGTTAACCTGGGCCGCACCGATGCCATACTGCCGGAAAAAGAGCAGGTCCCGCGCGAGCGCTATAGACAGGGCGACCGTATACGCGCCTATATTGTTAGCGTCGAAATCACCAGCCGCGGACCGCAGATCGTGCTCTCGCGTACGCACCCCGGAATGCTGACCCAGCTTTTTGCTCAGGAAGTTCCAGAAATTTACGAAGGTATCGTCGAAGTAAAAGGGGCCGCGCGGGAACCCGGCGGCCGCGCCAAAATTGCCGTGGTGTCCAATGATTCCGACGTCGATCCGGTGGGCGCATGCGTGGGTATGAAAGGGACGCGGGTCCAGGCGGTGGTTCAGGAACTACGCGGCGAGAAGATCGATATCGTGCATTGGATACCGGACCAAGCCGAATACGTGTGCCGCGCTCTGGCGCCCGCTAAAGTCTCCAAGATAATCATCGATGACGACGAGCACAGCATGGAAGTGATCGTACCCGACGATCAGCTATCGCTTGCGATAGGTAAGAAGGGCCAAAATGTCCGCCTAGCGTCGCGATTGACCGGTTGGCGCATCGACGTTCGCAGCGAAGCCGAGGCGGAAGAAGAGACGCGGCGGGCGCGCATGTCGATCGGCGCAATACCCGGCATCAACGATTTTGCAGCGGAGTTACTCTATCAAGCGGGCTTCAAGTCGGCTGAGGAAGTTGCTGAAACCGAATTGGAAGAAATCCTTGACGTTGAGGGCATCAGCAAAGAGAAAGCTGAATCGCTGCACAAATCAGCCAAGGAATACATTGCCGAGAAGCGCCGTAAAGAAGAGGAAGAGAAGGCGAAATCGGCGGAGCTTTCGCCTGCGGAGCCCGAGGCCGATGTGACCGGGCCGCCGGAGGATGTGGCACGCGACTGAGCCTAGCGCCTGGTGGTAAACCGTGGACACCATCCGCAGCGGACATGCATCGGCTGTGGCGCTCAGGACGATCAAAACCGCCTCATTCGGCTGACGGCAAACGCACAGGGCGAGCTGACGATCGACCCCGCCGGCGGTGGACGGGGCGGCTATCTTCATCGTCGGCGGGAGTGCTGGGAAGGGTTCGTGCGGCGCAAACACACGCGCCGCGCTTTTCGCAGAGAAATTAGCAAAAGCGCCAAAGAGAAATTCATTCGGGAATTGAACGAATACCGGGAGTAAACAGATGGGAAAAACACGAGTCCATCTACTGGCAAAAGAATTGGGCGTCGAGACCAAAGATATTATCGCGCAGCTTGATCGTATGGGCTTGCGCGGGCGGAAGGCGCAAAGCTCCCTCGAAGAAGATGAGGTCGCTCATCTTCGCGCTGCCTTGACAGCAGAGGAAAAGCCGCATGTGCACGTCGGTGAGGAGAAGGTTGTGGCTGACCGTGTGGTTAGCGCTGGGGACGAGAGTTTCGAAGTACAGGCGCGCGAGACCGTCGTTGAACGTCGAGTCCGCGCCAATGTGATTCGACGGCGAACCAGCCGGGTGGAAGTTATGCCGGAAGCTGGTGAAAAGAGTACGGCTGCAGAACAGTTCCCTGTGCCAGCGGAAAAGCCGAGCCCGGACATCAGCGATCTTATTGCCACCACACCCTCGTTTGAAGAAGATTCCGATTTGGGCGCGATCGCGCCTGAAATCGATGTTTCGCATCATGAGGAAACGCCAACCATGCCGGAAGCGGAGGAGGCACCCGCACCGGCACAGGCCCGAACGGCGGAAGCCGAGCCGCAGCCTGTCGCCGAAGAGCGCCGGCCGGTCGTTGCACCACCTCCGCCGTCTCCGACGCCGGCAACCTCGATTGCGGCAGCCCCCGCTGCCGCTCCCAAGGAGGCGCCGCGCGGCGCCCGGGTGCTGGGCCGCATCGATCTCAAGCGAACTGTTACCATTGTGCCATCGGCACCCGCTGTGACTCGACGTCCTATCCCAGGACAACCTACGGTTCCTCCCGCTGGCGACGCTACGCGGCCAGCGCGGGACGGCGAGGCGGCCAAGCCTGCGACCGGTGAAGCCGAGAAGCCCAAAGCGGGCCGCCACAAAAAACGGGTGGTCAAGAAACAGGATGTGCTCGAGTTCAGAGAGAAAGAACTACGCTCCGGACGCATCCCTAAAAAGAAACGAGCCCTGCCCGGAAAAGAACAAAGGAAAACAGAGATCACGGTTCCGCGGGCCAGTAAACGCGTGATCCGAATTTCCGAGGTGATAACCGTCGGCGACCTGGCCAGAGAGATGGGCATTAAAGCGGGCGAAGTGATCAAGAAATTGATGGGATTGGGCATGATGGCCAGCATCAACCAAGTTTTAGATTTGGACACGGCAACCCTGGTGGCAGCGGATTTCGATCACCAAGTGGAGAATGTCGCTTTCGATGCGGAGAGTGCGTTGGAAGGCGAGCGCCAGGCTGAGGAAGAGGAATCCATGGTGCCGCGTCCTCCTGTGATTACGATCATGGGGCATGTCGATCACGGCAAGACGTCGTTGCTGGACGCCATCCGCAGCACCAATGTGACGGCACAGGAACATGGGGGCATCACACAGCACATCGGCGCCTACCATGTTCAGGTCGACGGTCGCAGCGTGACTTTTCTGGATACGCCCGGTCACGAGGCGTTCACAGCGATGCGCGCTCGCGGCGCCAAGGTCACGGACATTGTGGTTCTCGTGGTTGCCGCCGATGACGGCGTCATGCCACAGACGGTTGAGGCGATCAATCATGCCCGCGCCGCCGAGGTGCCGATCATCGTTGCGGTGAACAAAATCGACAAACCCGATGCCGATTTGGAGCGAGTTAAGCGTGGCTTATCGGAGTATGGACTCGTCTCCGAGGACTGGGGTGGCGACACCGTATTTGCCCCGGTGTCGGCGAAAACCAAGGAAGGAATTCCACACCTGCTGGAAATGCTGTTATTACAGGCCGATATTCTCGAGCTCGACGCCAACCCTGATAAACTCGCGCGCGGTACCATCGTGGAGGCCAAACTGGACCGCGGTCGCGGCCCGGTGGCCACCGTATTGGTCCAGGAAGGAACATTGCGCATCGGCGATGCATTTGTTTGCGGCGTGTTCCACGGAAAAGTTCGCGCCATGATCAATGATCTGGGTCAGAAGGTGGACATCGCGCCGCCGTCATTTCCTGTGGAGATTCTCGGCCTGCAAGGGGTGCCGCAGGCCGGCGACTCGTTCGTTGCCGTGGCCGATGAATCCAAGGCGAGGCAGGTTGCCGAGTATCGTCATAGCAGGCAGCGTGAAACCGAGCTGGTAAAATCCAGCAAGGTTTCCCTGGAAGAGCTCTATGATCAAATCAAGACCGGAGACGTCAAAGAGTTGCGCGTAGTGGTCAAGGCCGATGTGCAAGGCTCTGTGGAGGCCCTCTCCGACGCTTTGACGCGAATGTCAACGACTGAAGTCAAGCTGCGGGTCATTCACGGCTCCGTCGGCGGAATTACCGAAAGCGATATTCTTTTAGCGGCGGCGTCCAACGCAATCGTGATCGGTTTCAATGTCCGCCCCGAGTCCAAAGGCCAGGCCTTGGCTGCCCAAGAGCGCGTGGACGTTCGCCTGTACACGGTGATCTACGAAGCCGTCGCTGACGTGCGCGCTGCCATGGAAGGCATGCTTGAGCCGACGTTTCGCGAGCAGACCCTCGGACGGGTCGAAATTCGGCAGATCTTCAACATTCAGGGCGCGGGCACCATCGCCGGCTGTTATGTCACGGAAGGGAAGATCCAGCGCGGCAACCTGGTGCGGATCTTGAGAGATCAGGTGGTCGTGCATGACGGCAAGCTCGGCAGTTTGAAACGTTTCAAAGACGACGTGCGCGAAGTCTCTGCCGGCTATGAATGCGGTCTAGCGATTGACGGCTATCAAGACATCAAACAGGGCGACGTGGTTGAACCCTACGAGCGCATTCCCGTCGTTCGGCGCATCAGCCCGGTTCCGAGCGGTCGCGAAGCTTCGCACTTCGCGGGGAGATAGCCGATCGGCCGCAAACATCTTCGAGAACCAACTCCCACCGTAATGGTGGGGGTTCTCAAGATCAGTCTTCTACTTCCGGAGAATCATTCCCTCAAGGGCAAGCGCGGTGCGCTCAAACGCATTCAGGCCCGGGTTGCCAACCGCTTCAACGTTTCGGTTACGGAATGCGGCGATCAAGATCTTTGGCAAAGCGCTGTATTGGGGTTCGGCGTGCTCGGTACCGACAAGAAAACTGTGGAAAAAACCCTCCACAGGGTGGTCGATTTCGTCGATGGAATGGGGCTTGCTGTGGTAGCCGACTCTGACTTAGAGTTTTTTTACTGTTAATACTCATGGATTATCAAAGATCCGAGCGTGTCGCTGACCTGCTCATCGAGGTGATAGTTGAAGTTCTGCGCCAGGACATTGCCGATCCGCGCGTTGCGGCTGTCACCATTACCGCGGCGAAGGTAACTCGAGACCTGCGACAAGCCAGAGTCTACTTCACGATTCTCGGCGGGGCCGCCGAAAAGGACGCAGTCTCGGCAGGTCTTAAAAGCGCCACCGGATTTATCCGCTCTCGCATCGCCAAGCAGCTCAAGTTGCGTTATGTGCCGAGCATCGAGTTCTTCTACGATGTGTCCGCGGATGAGGCGCAGCGCATCGACGATCTTCTCAAACAGGTAAAGCAATAACCCGGTTTCCGCAGGAAACCGTTTCAGCACCGCCGATCGTGCGAAAACTCGCAAACGTGCAACGCCGGAATATAAACAGCGGACTGCTTCTAGTCGATAAACCGGAAGGTCCTTCGTCGGCGTCAGTTGTCCACAAAGCTAAGGCAATTCTCGGCGCCAAGAAAGTCGGTCATCTGGGGACCTTGGATCCCTTTGCCTCGGGGTTGTTACTGTTGGGAGTCAATGACGGCACCAAAATCGCCGATATCTTCTTGCGCGCCCCGAAGACGTATCGCGGTGTGATCGGCTTGGGCGTCGAAACCGATTCGCAAGATTGCACTGGAACTGTAACGGCCGTTCGCGACGTGCCGCCGCTGAACGAGCACGACCTGCGCGCGTTAGAGAGCCGGTTCAGCGGCGAACTCGAGCAAATTCCGCCGATGTTCTCAGCGCTCAAACAGGGCGGCATGCGGCTTTATCGGCTGGCGCGGCAAGGCCGCGAGGTGCCGCGACAACCCAGGAGCATCAGAATAGATGAAATCCAGTTGCGCAAAATCAATCCGGCTGAGATCGCCATCGAGGTGACGTGCTCCCGGGGCACTTACGTGCGCACACTGGCCGCGGATCTGGGTGCTGCAGTGGGTTGCGGCGCTCATCTCAAGAGCTTGCGCCGGCTCGCCTGCGGTCAACTGCGCATCGAGCAAGCGGCGAGCCTGGAAGACCTTGCGCAGCGGTATTCCAGCGTTGCGGACGCACTCATTCCGCTGGCGCAGGCGCTCAGCCATTTACGGGCCATCGTCTGGGAAGAGCGTTGGCTCGATCGTTTACGCATGGGCCAGCAGGAACTCTTGCGACCGATCGGGAAGCCTGCGGCAAAGGAAGAGCCGGTGCGTATCGTCAACCGGCGCGGCGATTTGGTTGCTTTGATCGAATGGCAGGACAATTCGGCTGGAGGGGAATGGCGGTTGTCTCGGGTGTTTAAAGAATGAGAACCGTGCAAAGAAAATACGAATTCCTGACATCCACAATTCCAGCGATTCGCGGATCTTCGCATGATTCCCGTTAGTTGACATTGCCGCTTTCTATCGGATAGTTTTACATCATGAGCTAAACCTTAGAAGTCCAGCCGTTTTCGTCGGATATGCTTTCATTCAGGACCCTAAATGACTTTCAGTCCTGGTACTATGTAAGTTTCATGTTTTTCAAAGGGAGAAGCATTGCGCATGAGTAAATCAACAGGAACAGTGCCGGCAAATACTCACATTCAAAAGTGGGTTAAGGACATGGCTGCGATGTGCCAGCCGGATGACATTTTCTGGTGTGACGGTTCCGAGTCGGAACGTGAACAACTGACACAGGTGGCCGTCGAAAGCGGCGATCTCATGCCCTTGAACCAGAACAAATTGCCCGGCTCTTATCTACACCGAAGCGCGCTTAACGACGTCGCGCGCACGGAGAATCTGACATTCGTATGTACCGAGCAGCAGGAGGAAGCCGGCCCAAACAATAACTGGATGGCTCCGGCGGAGTCCTACGATCGTTTGGGCAAGATCTTTCGCGGCGCTATGCGCGGGCGCACGATGTATGTCATTCCATTCCTCATGGGCCCGCACGGCTCCGCCTTCAGCAAGGTTGGCGTTCAACTTACCGATAGCGTTTATGTGGTTCTTAATATGCGTATCATGACGCGCATGGGCCAAATTGCTATTGATCATTTGGGCAAGTCCGACGATTTTACCCGCTGCCTGCATTCCAAAGCCGATCTGGATATGGAACGGCGCTTTATCTGTCATTACCCCCAGGATAATACCATCTGGAGCGTCGGTTCCGGATATGGAGGCAATGCGCTGCTCGCCAAAAAATGTCTGGCGCTGCGTATCGCAAGCAAGCTCGGGCAGAAAGAGGGCTGGCTTGCCGAGCATATGCTGATTGTCGGTGTCGAAAGCCCGGACGGCGAGATCCACTACATTTGCGGCGCTTTTCCCAGCGCCTGCGGGAAAACCAATCTGGCCATGTTGGTGCCACCGAAGAGCATGAAAGGTTGGAAGATTCATACCGTCGGCGATGACATCTCCTGGTTGCGCGTTGGTTCAGATGGCAGATTATGGGCGATCAATCCCGAGGCTGGGTTCTTCGGTGTAGCTCCCGGAACCGGGTCGAAGACCAACCCGAATGCCATGCAGACGGTGCAGCGAGACACGATCTTTACCAACGTGGCGCTTCGATCGGATGGAACGGTTTGGTGGGAAGGCCATGACGATCCAGTGCCGGCGAATGCTATCGACTGGCGGGGCAAAGCATGGGATCCCAAGAGCGGTCATCCCGCCGCTCATCCGAACTCGCGCTTCACAGTTTCGCTGAAACAATGCCCAACCTATTCGCCTGAGTGGGAAAAACCCGAAGGCGTGCCGATCAGCGCGATCCTCTTTGGCGCCCGGCGCAATAAGCTGGTGCCCCTGGTCTACCAGTCTTTTGACTGGCAGCATGGAACCTTTCTCGGCGCTACACTCGCCTCCGAAACCACTGCGGCAGCCACCGGTGCGGTTGGTGTGGTGCGGCGCGATCCGATGGCCATGTTGCCTTTTTGCGGCTATAACATGGGTGATTATTGGGGTCACTGGCTGTCCGTGGCGAAGCGGGCGACAAATCCACCGAAAATATTCCGAGTTAATTGGTTTCAGCGAAACGATCAGGGAAAATTCATCTGGCCGGGTTTCGGGGAAAACCTGCGCGTCTTACGCTGGGTCATCGAGCGCGCCAAAGGTGGCGGCCAGGCGGATGAGACCGCGATCGGATACGTGCCCAAGCCGGCGGCTCTCAACGGCGATGGGCTCGATATTTCAAAATCCGAACTCAATCAACTGGTGACCGTCGACCGCGAGTCTTGGAAAACAAACCTGAAGAGCCAGGGCGAATATTTTGATAAGTTCGGCGACCATCTTCCCGGCGCGATTAAAGAAGAACACAAGGCGTTGGCTGAACGTCTCAAGAGCTGAGTTCGCAGAGGTGTAGTTATGGCAAGAGGACACCACGACGTGGGCGGCCTTCCCGGCGCCGGACCTATCGACCAGTCGCAGCACGAGCTCTCGGATTGGGAGATCATGGCGGACGCCGTCAATCAAGCGCTCGGCGTCAGAGGAATAAAACGCACTGATGAGATGCGCCGGGCGCGCGAGGAGATGGATTCCGAGACCTATCGGAACATGAACTACTATGAGCGATGGATCGCCAGTATCGAAACGATTCTGATCGAGAAAGGCATCCTTAGGAAGGATGAGATCGATCGCAAAGTCGCCGAGTTTGAAAAAAAATGGGGTAAGCCATGATTCATCCGGCCACCGGCAGATTTAAGCAGGGCGATGCCGTGCGGGTGCTCGACGAGGATCGGCGCGGGCACATCCGGACGCCTTATTACATTCGAGGGAAAGTGGGCTGGGTGGAACGAGTATACGGCGACTTCCTGAACCCTGAGTCTTTGGCGTTTGGCGGCGACGGCTTGCCACGGCGTACGCTTTATCTGGTCGCTTTTAATCAAGCGGACGTATGGGGAGGGACGCAAGCGCCGAGGGATAAGCTCCTCGTCGATATTTATGAACACTGGCTGGAACCGCCTAGTCAAGGAGGACGGAACGATGAGCGTAGCTGATGAACACGGTCACGAACACCCCAAGCACGAGCTCAGCCACCAGGCTAAGCGGATCTATGCGATTCGTGACTTATTGCTGGAGAAGGGCGTTATCAGCGAGAAAGATATTCAATGCCAGATCGAGTATCAGGAAGCGCGGTCGCCCGCCAACGGGGCTAAGCTCGTCGCCCGCTCGTGGGTCGATCCGGAGTTCAAGGCACGCCTGATCGCCGAGCCGAAGGCGGCCTGTGCCGAGATGGGAATCGACGCCACGGCGCTCAATGAATTCGTGGTTCTCGAAAATACCGACAGAGTACGGCACATGGTGGTGTGTACTCTGTGCTCCTGTTATCCCCGGCCGATACTCGGCCGCCCACCTGATTGGTATAAAAGTTTCAACTACCGGCAGCGCTCGGTCAATGATCCGCGCGGCGTGATGCGCGAGTTCGGTCTTGTGCTTTCAGACGACGTCGAGGTGCGTGTGCATGACAGCACCGCCGATATTCGTTATCTGGTTTTGCCGTTGCGACCCAAGGGGACCGAGGGATTGACCGAAGCTGAATTGGCCAAACTGGTAACGCGCGACAGCATGATCGGCGTCATGGACCCTTTGCCGGCCGTGCCCACACCGTAATTGCCGGGATCGGGTTTTCTGCCGATGCTGAACTATTTGCAGGGTCTACGCGCCATTGGCCAGGATCTGGAAAGTCACGGCGCGGTCGCCTTTGAAATCAAGATTGAAAATGGTGAATACCGGGTGCAATGCGACTGTGATCTGCCGCCGCCGGGAAATCTTTTATCGCTTTGTTACACAGGCAAAATCCTCGAACAGATAGATTTCATGGGCAAGTTGAAGCGTGGCAGGACCGGTGCGGGCGCCGGCGTGGAAACGCTTTCTAACCTGCTGCGCAACCTTGGCGCTTACATTGATCAATCCCAAGGCCAATTGCTGCGTGTTAGCAATTACGAAAGCGCGGGAACCGAAGTCGTGTTCAGAATTGAAGTTAAAACTCCTCAAGGACGCCGGGTAGTCGACGATGTCCCAAAGCCCGTGCTCGATCAACTCTGTACGGTGTTGCGCAATAACAGAACCTGACCCCACAGTCCCCGGTCTCGTAGACCTCCCGCGCCAAATCAGATCTTCCGCTGGCCAGTCAAACCCACCCAAGGTAGCAAAATTACAGTTGATTTTTTTCGCTACTGTTCGTACCATTTGCCGTTACGAATGCGGCATCCGGCAAAATTATGAGAAGGCTTACCCGGCTCTATCCGACCAAGTATTCCAACGCCTTGCGCTGTATCGGCCAGGACCTCGACCTGCGCGGTTTGCGCACGCTTGATATCACCATCAACGGTATGGATTATGTCGTCCGATGCGGTTATCAAGCGCCGCCGGCCGAAATGCCTGTGACGCTTCATTATACCTCTGCGGATCTCGAAGAACTCGATCGTTCATGGCGGGAAAAGCGTGGAAGATCTTCATCCCCTAAGGAATTTGTCAGTCTCGTCCAGATTCTTCGGGCTATTGGCGGTTATCTGGACAAAAGCGGCGCGCGCCTGATCCGGATCGCCAACAACCAAACCAGCGGCAGCGATCCTGTCTATACCGTTGAGTACGAAACCAGCGATGGGGAGTCGGTTGTCGATGATCGGGAGGGCGCGGCGATCTATGATATGTGCGTCAGCATGTACAAGCAACGCGGTAGAAGTAACCAGAGAGCGAGCTTCGCCCGCTACGGTCGTTAACCAGTGGTTTAGCACCGGCGCGGGCTTCTAATCAGCTAAATAAGAGGACGGGTGTGGATCCTACGGTTGACTATTACTCTTTGCTCGGCGTCAAACGGGGCGCCAGCGATGTCGAAATCAAACAGGCATATCGCAAGATGGTATTTCGCTACCATCCCGATCGCAATCCTGGAAATCGCCAGGCCGCCGAGCAGTTCAATCAGGTCCTACAAGCCTATGGGATTCTTTCGGACGCCGGTAAACGGGGTCTGTACGACCGCGCGACACGGCCGGCAAATGACGAGAACGGTAAGGAAGAGCAAGCACAAGCCGAGCAATTCGGCAGCCGAGTTGGTGAAGGATTTAACCATTCCTACAGTTTCAAAGCCAAAGCGGATAAATCTGAAAAATCTGAACCGCGGCCTAAATGCCCCCAATGCTCCGCGGTCGGAACGGATTTTATCGTGTCGCGCAAAGGGGGGAGCGGAACGTCTCGCGGCAAGCAGTTCGTACAG
Source organism: uncultured Syntrophobacteraceae bacterium (assembly GCA_964482425.1). GTDB lineage: Bacteria > Desulfobacterota > Binatia > UBA9968 > UBA9968 > WHTF01. The sequence goes on from CAYZXN010000083.1 coordinate 12,537, forward strand.
GCGCCTTTCAGTGTAATTTTTTGCAGCGAGTGCGGCCATGTCTACGGCGTCATGGGCCAGTCGTCCTGAAGGCTTAGACCGAGAGCTATCAGCGATCCTCGTGGTTTTGGGCTTTTGCAAGTCCCTAACAAGCCCCTAATACATTATCCCGCCGCCTTCGATCACCAGTAACTGGCCGGTGATAAAATCGCTGTCCGAGCTGGCGAGAAAGAGCGCCGTGCCAACGATGTCCGTCGGCGTCTCGACCCGCCTGAACGCCCGTTTGTCGATACTGCCTTCGCGGCGTTTGAGCACTTCTTCGGTGACTGAATCTTCGCTCATGGTCGAGCCGGGAGTCATGCAATTGACGGTAATATTCCATTCTCCCAACTGCCGGGCCATGACTCGGGTGAGCGCGACAACGCCTCCCTTGGCGGTTGTATAATGCGGCATATTGCCGGAGCCGCTGAAGAACGTTCCTGAGGCGATGTTGATAATTTTGCCGCTCCGCTGCTGCTTCATGATCGGGATGACCGCCTTGGAGCAGAGGAAAACACCCTTGAGATTAACCTCTATGACACGATCCCATTCGGCTGGATCCAAGTCTTCCACGGCGCCTTTCCACAGCTGTTGGGTCACGTAAATGGCCGCATTGTTGAGCAAGACGTCAATGCGGCCGAACCTATCGAGAGTTTGCTGCATCAGGCCTTCAACATCGACATAACTGCGGACGTCTGTGCAACGCGCCCAAGCGGAGAAGCCGGCGCCGGCAAGCGCGGCGGCTGTTGCGGCTCCGCCTGCATCATCGACATCGGCAATCACGACGTGCGCGCCTTCTTCGGCAAACCTGCGGGCATAGGCCTTGCCGATGCCGTGTGCCGCTCCGGTGATGATCGTGACTTTGTCCTTTAGTCTCATGCCGCCTCCGGATCGATCCGAGCGGAGCGCTGTTTAACTTTGACCAAAGCTCGGCGCTTTGCCGGCCAATAATTCTCCGAGTCCTGTAATCGGAAAGCGCCGTCCTATATAGAACGTACCGAAAAGACCGTAAATCGCGCTGGCCTCATCGAAGCGCATCTCATAAACAAGTTTTTTGAACACCAGCGGGTCATCGGCGAACAAGTCGACGCCCCATTCCCAATCGTCAAATCCGATGGAGCCTGAAATAATCTGGTTAACGCGGCCGGCATAATGGCGGCCGATCATACCATGCTCGCGCATCATTCTCTGGCGCTCCTGGATGGGCTCGCTATACCAGTTCTTCGCCTCACCACGAAATTTGTTCATTGGATAAAAACATAGATAGCGGCGCTGCGGGATTTCCGGCCAAAGGCGTGGCGCTGCGCTCTGGCGCTGCCTGACCAACTCCGCTTCTACCTCCCGGTTCCAATCCGCAGTTCCGGGCTGCAGGCCTTTTGCCTGCAAATCGGCGTACAATTTCACCGAAGCTTCGTACAGCCCCAACTCCACTACCGAGAGGTACGTGGTTGTCGGCTCGAGAATTTCAAACAAGCTGGAATAGGCGATCTGAAGCTCGGCGTCATTGAGCGCATCGAGGGATTTACGGAAGTGGACCAGCATTAAATCCCCTTTGTGTCCCAGAAGGGAAAACAGCGCCGTCGATTCTTGCTTGTTATCTGCCATGGAGGCAAACATTCGAACGGCCTGATCAAGGATGGAGTGTCTGTTCGGCTCGGCAAGCGCTCGCCAAGCCGCCCAGCGCACACGAAACATCTGGTGCAGTAGATAAGAGCCGTCGAGAGTGAGCGGCGTTGGCGGCAGTGTCCCTCCCGCGCTATTTGATGGTTCTTTCATCTTTCAAAATGACTTCTCAAGACCTCTGAGGCGACCCCGTTGCTGTAGGATGATCAGGGTTGACGCCGCGCAACCGCTTACGCAGTGCTTGAAAGCCGCGTATGGCGAAACGGAAGATTTTTGGGACGAGCCATAGCACCAAGCCAAAGAAGACCGAGATCAGAATCAGCATCAGCAACGGATAATTGAAGATCATCCATATACTACCCAAAACGGCGATGTCTTCGGTAAGGCTCGCCGTCCAGTTGCTGAACGGCTCGGGACTGCCATTGATGGCGAGACGTGTCGTCGCCTTGGCGCCGTGCGCCGTGAGCGCAACGGCACCGCCAGCCAATAGCGCCGCTAGCTCCAACGCCGGATCCATGTCGCCCAGGGAGCGAGCCGCCAGAATTGCACCGGCGGGCACCCGGATGAACGTGTGCAGTACATCCCAGCCATTGTCCACGTAGGGGATTTTATCGGCGAAGAACTCAATCAAGTACATCGTGCATGCGACGGCAATCACGGTGGGTTCGGTTAGAAGCTCAAGGCCGTGCGGCAGCTTGATCATCTCCATCCGGCCGGCAAGTCCCAGCGCTGCTACCGTGGCATACAGGTTTATGCCCGAGGTCCAGGCCGCTCCCACGGCCAGGCTCAGTGCTTCGATAGTCCCCATTGATCCGTTTCGGGCCTACGCAGATACGGGGTATAGCTAGTTAGACGCGCTTGCATTGGAAAGATTGCCAGCGTCTCGCTCCGGCTAAAGCTTGAATTTGGCCTCGATGCGGTCTTTGAATTCGCTGGTGAAGGCATTGACCGGCGGAAACTGATCCATCCATTTGAAAGGACGGCAGGCATCGATCAGCACCCGATCGGACGTGTAGCCGCGCGGTGATCTCTCCTCAGGCGGCAGTGCCGGCTCGCAGACAGAAGCCCAGACTCCCTTAACGATATCGAGCCCTTCACGGACGTGACAACGCGTGGCAATGGCCCAGATCACATCGGCCGGATTAGCAATATCGATATCGTCATCCACTACCACGACGAATTTTCCGCCGTAGGCTCCGGCGCGCGCGCCCGCGGCAACCAGGAGGGCCTGTTTTGAATGGCCGGCATA
>CAYZXN010000084.1:0-3652 GCA_964482425.1 uncultured Syntrophobacteraceae bacterium
CACCAGGACTATTACAAGAAAAATCCGATACGGTACAAAGTCTATCGCTACAGTTGCGGCCGCGACCAGCGCTTGCGCGAGATCTGGGGACCGGATAGCAGCAAACCGGATTAGCGCAATTTTGCTGCGCACTGCTACGGGCGCTCGCGCAGCTCTGTTGCTGTTAAGCGCTCCGCTTCACTTATAGAAAATGTCTTTGAGCTTGGCGAGCAGAGCGGCGTCGAGCTTGAACATCTCGTGGATGATCTTTTCCACTTCGGCGCCGGTAACCGGATCCACGTCCAGCCGTGATTTTTTCATTTCGGCCAGAAACTCCGGATCCTTCATGGTGTCCATGAAGGCCGTGCGTATCAGTGCGACGCGCTCTTTCGGCGTCGCCGGCGGCAATGTATAGGTGAGCGCGATGGCGCTGTCGTTGTGAACGCCGACCTCGATCAACCTGCGCGCTTCTTCGCTTTTGGCCAGATTGGCGGCCAACGGCACATTGGGGAAGTCAGGCGAGGGTTTGGCCGCCACCTGCAGCACCGGCAGCACGTCACCCGCCTCCAGAGATTTCTGCCAGACAGTCCTGAATCCCAGACAGGTGCCGTCGACTTCGTTGGACTCGGTCGCCAGGCGGATTTCCGACATGCCCTTGTAGCCGGAAACCAGGTGAATCGGCAGCCCCAGTGTCGCGCGCACCGTGCGCACGACATTGTCAGGCGTTGCCGAACCATTGGCGATGCCGCCCAGTTTCACCGGCGTTTTCGCCGCCATCCATTGATCCACACTCGTGATGCCGCTGGATTTGCTGAGTACGCAGATCACGTGATTTCTTACCGGTGTGCCGACATACTCGAATTTACGTGCATCGAACTCGATGCCTCTCTGGTCGAGAAGCTGTCCCATAAGCACACTGCCGATGAAGTTGCCGATCGTAAGACCGTCCGGCTTGGCGACTTTGAAAAGATGATTGGCCGCCGTCAGGCTGCCGGCGCCCGGCATATTCTCGACAACCACCGTCGGATTGCCCGCCATGTGCTTGCCGAGATGGCGCGCGATGGCACGCGAATAAACGTCGAACGCGCCGCCGGGAGAAAATCCGACGATAATGCGTACGGTCTTACCTTTGAAAAATGGCTCTTGCGCACCGGCCGAGCTCGACATGAGCAGTGCAAAACAAACAATCGGCAAGACTCTCAGCAGTTTCACAGGCTTCCTGTCCCTTCAGGCGCCGAGCGCCGGCCGCACCAAACGTGCAAATCGTTCGATCGATTTTAGAACTTTGTCCTGGCTCAAGCCGCCAAAATGAAAAGTCAGTCCGATGTGGGTTGTGCCCACCACTTCGACGATTTTTTCGATAATACGCGCGCAGCTTTCGGGTCCGCCGAAGACTCCGCGGCTGTCTTTCACCATGGCATCATAGTCCAGATGGCCGAACACCCGCTGGTAGGCCTCGCTGCCGGGATCTAGATTGAGTGCGGCAAGCGCAAAGCCGCGCCAGCGGCTCCAGTGCTCGAGCGCCTCGCTGCGTGCCTCGGTGTCGCTGGCGCCGACATAGCACGGATACATGACGAAAACGTCCTTATCTTTCACCGAGTGACCGCCCTCGCGCAGCGCTTGCCAATACTGCTCGACGCGCGGGCGCTGTATCTCATTGGTGGCGATCCACGGCAAGGTCATAAGGTGATGGCCGCGCTGGCCGACCATCTGGAAGCTTTCAGGATCTTTGTTGGCGGTCACGTAAATCGGCGGATGGGGTTTCTGCAGAGGTTTGGGATACACGTTGAGCTTGGGAAAATTGTAATGCTTGCCGGTCCACTCGAACTCGCCGCCGGTCCAAGCGCGGATCACTAGGTCGAGCGCCTCGGGCAGTCTCTGTTGCGCGGTATTCCAGTCGGCGCCCAAGACGGTGTATTCAGTCGGATGCATGCCGCGCCCGGCGCCGAAATTCACCCGGCCGTCGGAGAGCAAATCCACCATGGCAAATTCCTCGGCGATGCGTAGAGGATTGTGCATCGGCAAGATTGATACCGCGGCGCCGAGGCGCATCTTTTTGGTGCGCTGCGCCGCGGCGGCCAGCAGCACAGAGGGGCTGGGCATCATGCCGCCGAAGTAGCGGAAATGGTGTTCAGTCACCCACAGCGAGTCAAAGCCGAGATTTTCGGCCGCGTCGATCTGCTCCAGCCACCGGGCATAGAGCGCTGGGCTGTCGCCGTCCAATTCAGGAACGTAGGTGTTTAAAAGATAGTAACCAACCTTCACGATGAGAAAACCTCCTGCGAGCGCGTGTTGAGAATCGTTTAATGATCTCGCTTGCCGTCGTCGAGAACGATTGTACTTACGCTGAACTGTTGAACCTGAATCGTTGAACGGAGCTAAAGATCTGTACAATCCGGACGGTCCCCCCGTTAAGAACTCGGCGGGAGCCTGGTTTCAATCAAGTCTCGCAGCGCCGGCTTTTTCCTTGAAACCGGCAACGGTGGCGCGCCAGCCCTCTTCGTTTTCCCCCGGCACGATGGGGAAATAATAGCTCACCCGATCCAACAACCCGTTATATTTTTCTAGCACTCTGGCGGGAAGATCGGCCCAGGCGCCGCACAGCGCAAAGGCGTCCAGCATGGCATCGCTGATAAGCGGCGCCATGTCGTCCCAGCGACCGCGCGCCGCCAGTGCCCTGAGCCGTTCGGCGGTTTCGCCCCAGCCTTCGATCTCAAAGACCGGCCGGTACGGCGGGGTGCTGGCGTAAAATGCGATCTGCCGGCGGATCTCGGCTTCATGATGCGCCGCCTGTTTCGCATCATCCGTAGGAATGACGAAAATGCTGCTCGACAGCTCGATCTCATTGCGCTTCCTGCCGCCCTGTATCAAACCACGATCGATATTCGGCGCTATGATTTCCTGTAGATAGCGCCGGGTATGAAGCGGATGAACATGAAACCCCTGGCACAACTCACCGGCAAGCCGGCACATGCCCCGGTTGACGCCGGCGATATAGATCGGGATGCGGTAATAATCGTGCGGCTCCGGGCTGAAGAACGGCGTCATCAACGTGAGCTTGAAAAATTCGCCCTGAAAATTCAGCCTGGTGCCGTTTTGCCAGCAGTTCCATATAGCACGCAGGGCAAGGATCACTTCGCGCATTTTCTCCACCGGCTTGTCCCACTTCACCCCGAAGCGGCGCTCGTTGTGGCCCTTCACCTGAGTGCCCAGTCCCATAATGAAGCGGCCTTCCGAATAGCGCGCCAGATCCCAGGCGATATGAGCCAGGATGGTCGGGCTGCGTGGAAATGCCACGGCGATGCTGGTGCCCAAGCTCAAACGCCGGCTGTGCTCGGCAGCCAAGACGAGCGGGAGAAAGGGTTCGTGCGCCGTTTCGAAGGTCCAGAGACCATCGAAATGCGTGGCGTCGGCAAAGCGCGCCAACGCCGGCATCTGGCGCAAGTCGTGAACGAGTAGACTGGCATCGATCTTCATTGGTACGCTCAGGTTTGAAGGCCCTCCTATAGTAACAATAAAAAAACACCGCCAGAAATACCCTGGAGGATCCATGGCAATAGCACTGCCGGCTTGAATCGCCGCCGCAAGATTCCCGCGTCGCGACGCACGACGGCGCAAGCCTTTGCGCCGAACATCATAGGCAACAGAAGTATCGACGAAGCCGCCTGCAAAT
>CAYZXN010000085.1:0-5044 GCA_964482425.1 uncultured Syntrophobacteraceae bacterium
CGCCGCTGGGGGCAGCGGCTGCAACTGGGCGCGGTCGTTTGATAACAGCCGGGAAACCACACGCAAGGCAGATTCGCTCCGGCCGCCGCCGATGGAGTTTTACCTCTAAGTCCGCTCTTGCCGACCCAATCGTGCTCTGAATCCGCTGGTTTGGCGGACGGCGTGAACTCAACTGTCCGCTCTACCCTGAGCAAACAGCTGGAACTCTGGACCCCTGAAACATTTGGAACGGCCTTGTGTCCAACGGCTTGCTTTAAAGTTGCACGGAAAGTGGCGATGGCTTATAAAAACAGTCAAGGGCTTCTGCAGAAAGAGTGAGGTAGATCGAGTGGAATTCCAGCGCATCAAGCGGCTGCCGCCTTATGTCTTTAGCATTATCGACGGCATGAAGATGGAGGCGCGCCATCGGGGCGAAGACATCGTCGATTTTGGCATGGGTAATCCGGATTTACCGACCCCGCCGCACATTGTGGCAAAGCTCATCGAGGCGGCGAGCAAACCGCAGAACCACCGCTACTCGGTTTCCCGCGGTATCTACAAACTGCGGGTGGCGATCACGGACTGGTACAGGAAGCGTTATCAGGTGGAGCTCGATCCCGACGCCGAAGCGATCGTCACTATCGGCGCCAAGGAAGGCCTGTCGCATCTCGCCTGGGCCACCATTGACCCCGGCGATGTCGTGCTGTGTCCGAGTCCGACCTACCCGATTCATCAGTATGCCGTTGTGCTTGCCGGCGGCGATCTGCGCTGTATACCCCTGGTCACCAGCGAGAACTTTTTCGGCCACCTTGAAGAAGCCATCAAGCAGACTTGGCCCAAGCCGAAGATGCTCATTATCAGCTTTCCGCACAATCCGACCACCGAAGTCGTCGAGCTGGATTTCTTTGAGCGTATCGTCAAATTCGCCAAAGAATACGAGCTTATGGTTGTGCACGATCTTGCCTATGCCGATCTGACCTTCGACGGCTATCACGCGCCCAGCTTCCTCCAAGTGCCGGGAGCCAAGGATGTCGGAGTGGAGTTCTTCTCGCTGTCGAAAAGCTACAACATGCCCGGCTGGCGCGTCGGCTTTGCGGTCGGCAACAAAGACATCATTCACGCTCTGGCGCGCATCAAGAGTTATCTCGATTATGGCATTTTTCAGCCGGTCCAGATCGCCGCGATACAGGCACTGAACGGGCCACAGGATTGCGTCGAGGACATTCGGCTGATGTATCAGAAGCGCCGCGATTCTCTGGTCGATGGTCTGGCGCGCGCCGGTTGGCCGATCAGAAAACCCAAGGGCACAATGTTCGTCTGGGCAGAGATCCCGGAGCCGGCAAAGAAAATGGGTTCCGTCGAGTTTGCCAAATTCATTCTCCAGGAAGCCAAAGTTGCCGTATCTCCCGGCATCGGTTTCGGCCAGTATGGCGACGAACACGTTCGTTTCGCACTGATTGAAAACGAGCACCGAACCAAACAAGCCGTTCGCAATATCAAGCGCGCGCTGGGAAAACTGCTGGATTAGCGCCCGGCGGCAAGAACTTTCACGCAAGCTCCTCGAGTTTTCTTTATGGCATCGGTCACTACACGACGCAGGGTCGGTATCGGTTTGTTGGGCTCCGGCGTGGTCGGCGAAGCCATCCAGGACATCGTCTTCGAAGATCTCGATGGCAAAGTCGGCGGCGATCTGGAGCTGGAAATCCGTAAAATCTATACCCGCGACCCCGCGGGCAAGAAATGGTTTCAGCGCCGCCCAGAGCTTTTTACCCAACAGGCGATCGAAGTCATCGATGCGCCGGAGGTGGAGATCGTGATCGAGGCGTTGGGCTTCCAGGACGCCGCCGATCTGGCGGTCTTCCGCGATTACATTTTGCGCGCTTTTCTCAAGGGCAAGTCGGTCGTTACCTCGGACAAGGCGGTTCTGGCGCGCTACGGCCGCGAGATCTGGACGGCGGCGCAGCAGAGCGGAGGACAGTTGCGTTTCGAAGCCTGCGTTGGCGGCGGCATCCCCGTAATCCGCTCGTTGAGCGAAAGTTTCGCCGTCGAAGAACCGGAAGCGGTCTTCGGCATTGTCAACGGCACGTGCAATTATATTTTGTCGCAGATGCAAAAGAGCGCCAAACCGTATGGCGAGGCGCTCAAGGAAGCACAGCAAAAGGGCTATGCCGAAACCAACCCGGCGGCGGATGTCAGCGGCAGTGACGCCGAAGCCAAGCTCTTGCTCCTGTGCGCCGTGGCTTTTGGCCTCCAGCTGCAGCCGGGCGCCATCTGGCGCAAAGGCATTGAAGAGATCCACGCGGTGGATTTCCGCTACGCCGCGCGCACCGGTTCGAGCACGATCAAACATCTCGCGGTAGCCAAACGAAGCGGCGCTCACGTACAGGTGTTCGTCGCTCCCGTGTTGATGCCTGGCGACAATCTACTGGCAGGCATCGACGGCGCGACCAACGCGATATGTTTCAAAGGCAGAAAAAGCGGCGCGGCGCGCAAGGATCGCGACTGCGATTACGTGCTTGTCGGCCCGGGCGCCGGCGGCGGTCCCACCGCGATGGCCGTGCTCGGCGACGTGTGCGAGCTTGCCCGCGGAAAAGAAGGACGCTTCAACGGTATGCCGAGCCTGGTGCAACCGGGAACGCTCGCGCTGCAGCCGCAAGACGACATCGAAGGCTCTTTCTACATTCGCTTCGTCGTCAAAGACCGCGCCGGCATTGTTGGCGACATCGGCCAAACTTTCGGCGCCATCGGCGTCAATATTTCCGAGATCTGGCAGCTCAGACACAGCGAGGAAGAGTTGCGCGCGCTGGCGCAGAGTTACGGTCTGAAAGAAACGCCGAAAGAAATTTTGCCCTTCGTCATCACCCTGGAGCGCGCCACATTGCGCCAGTTGCGCGATGCTCTGGCTTCGGTGCGCAATCGGGATTATATCCTGGTTGATCCCGTATGGTTTCCGATCTGGGACGCAAAATGAGCCGGCGCCGGTCGCGCCGCGTTTAAAACTAAAATTTTTATCAGAGCGAAATCGCAACATGAAATATATCATCCTTCAAGGCGACGGCATGGCGGATTACCCGCTCGATGTGTTGGGCGGAAGAACTCCTCTCGAGGCGGCCAGAACTCCCAACATGGATTGGCTCGCGGCGCGCGGAGTTTTCGGGCTGGCCCATGTCATTCCGGAGGGTTTCCCGCCGGGAAGCGATGTCGGCAACATGAGCATCATGGGATACGACCCCGCGCTGTACCATACCGGGCGGTCGCCACTGGAAGCGGCAAGCATGGGGGTGGCTCTCGGGCCTGAAGACATTGCTTTCCGCTGCAATCTCGTAACTCTGGCTGGAGCAGGCAGGGATGCCCTCATGGAGGATTTTACTTCCGGTCATATCACGACCGCAGAGGCCGCCGAGATCATGCGCGACATCGGACGCGCCTTGGGCGGAGATGGAGTCGAGTTTTTTCCCGGCGTGAGCTACCGCCACCTGATGGTCTGGCGCGGCGGCAAAGAGAAAATGACGACCACGCCGCCGCACGATATTACCGACCGAGCAATAGCGAGCTACTTGCCCCACGGTGAAGGCGCGGACCGACTGCTCGCCCTTATGGAAGCGTCGCAGGCCATGCTCGCCAATCATCCGGTTAATCGAAAGAGAGCAACGCAGGGACAGCGTCGCGCCACCAGTATCTGGTTGTGGGGACAGGGGCGCGCCCCGGCACTGCCGCCTTTAACCGAACGTTTCGGCATCAAGGGCGGCGTGATCTCGGCGGTCGACATCATCCACGGTCTTGGCGTTTATGCCGGTTTGGAACGCATCGACGTACCGGGAATTACCGGTTTTCTCGATACCAACTATCGCGGCAAGGGGGAGTACGGCGTTGCCTCGCTGAAGAGAAACGATTTCGTTTTTATCCACGTCGAGGCCACCGACGAAGCCGGTCATATGGGCGACGTCGAGAAAAAAATTCAGGCGCTGGAAGATTTCGATGAAAAGGTCGTGGGAACCGTGTTGAAGGGCATGGCACACCGGCAGGATTGGCGCCTGCTGTTGATGCCGGACCATCCCACTTCCATCGCGCTGAAGACGCACGTTTCGGAGCCGGTGCCGTTCGTGCTTTATTCGCCCCAGGAAGCTCGCAATAACGGAGATCTCGGTTACAATGAGAAGGACGCCGCTAAAACAGGAATTGTCGCCAAGCAGGCCTTCAGACTCATGGAGGCACTAATCGAAGGGAGGCAAACGTGGACCGAAACTTAGCATTGGAAGCCATTCGCGTCACCGAAGCGGCGGCGTTGAGCTGTGCCCGGCTGACCGGCCGTGGCGATGAGAAGGCCGCCGATCAGGCGGCGGTCGATGCCATGCGCAGAGCCTTCGATGCTCTGCCCATCGACGGCACCGTCGTTATCGGCGAAGGCGAGCGCGACGAAGCGCCCATGCTCTATATCGGCGAGAAGGTCGGTTCCGGCGGGCCGAAGGTCGATATCGCGCTCGACCCTTTGGAGGGCACGACGATCTGCGCCACCGGCGCGCCCAACGCATTGGCGGTCATCGCCATGGCCGACGGCGGGAACCTGCTTCATTGCCCCGATACCTACATGGAGAAAATCGCCGCCGGTCCGGCCGGCAGAGGCGTTGTCGATCTGGATAAGACGCCGGCGCAGAATCTTCAGGCACTGGCCGAGGCTAAAGGCTGCAGAGTCGAGGATCTCACGGTCATCATTTTGTCGCGGCCCCGCCATGAAACCATCATCAAGGAAGTGCGCCAGGCGGGCGCCCGCATCCGGCTCATCGGCGACGGCGACGTCTCCGCGGCCATTGCCACCACCAAGCCGGAAACCGGGATCGACCTGTTGCTGGGCATCGGCGGCGCGCCCGAAGGCGTGCTGGCCGCGGCGGCGCTGCGCTGCGTCGGCGGCGAGTTTCAGGGCCGACTGGCGCCGCGCAACAGTGAAGAAATCGAGCGCGCCAAGAAAATGGGTGTGACCGATATCAAGAAGAAATTCACCATCGAGGAACTGGCCGCCGGCGACGTCATGTTCGCCGCTACCGGAGTGACTGACGGCGACTATCTT
>CAYZXN010000086.1:0-7087 GCA_964482425.1 uncultured Syntrophobacteraceae bacterium
CCAAACAGATCGGGCAGCGGCAGATCGTCCTGCGGCCAGTCCGGAGATAACAGGCGAATAAAAAAGTACGAATAAATCAATGAGCCCAGGGCGGTGGCCACGGTCGCCACGAGGAAAACCATGCCCCACCAGGGCGCCGAGCGGACGCCGGTCACCAGGATTGGCAGCCCGGCTTCTCTGGCGACCGGGCTGGCGCGCAGCATCGCCAGGCGCTGTTCGTCGGGCCAGAGCCAGACGATGAAAGCCGCGGCGCTGAAGATCATTCCCGCCGCCGCCAGGATATAGAACTTCAGCAGAATGCCGACGAATCCCACCAGCAATCCGAGCGCCGCATAGAACGGCTGGTAACTCGGCCCCGGCAGGTACTGAATCGCTTGAGGCTGGGCCGAGATGGTATCGGTGATCAAGGTGGCGCGCCAACCCACGGGCGCTCCCGCCAACGCCGCAACGGCCCGTTCCGCCGATTTGTAAGTCGATGCCGATCCTTCCGTGTGCCAGAGAGGGTGACGGCTGTAGACGACCGGCGGTTTGAAAAAGCCGAAGACCGGCGGCGGTGATTGAGTGGACCACTCCAGCGTGTCGCCGCCCCATGGATTGTTACCGGCGCGCGGGCCCTCGCGCTGGCTATAAAAAAAGTCGATCAGGAAAATAACAAAGCCACCGGCCAACACGAATGCACCCACCGTCGCCAGGATGTTGTAACCGTCCAGGCCGAGCACGGAAGAATAGGTATAGACCCGCCGCGGCATGCCGAGAAGTCCCATGATGTGCATGGGGAAAAAAGTCACGTTGAAGCCGATGAAGGTAAGCCAGAAGGCCCATTTGCCGAGAGTCTCGTTGAGCATGCGGCCGGTAATCTTGGGTAGCCAGAAGTACAGTCCGGCCATGATCGGAAAGAGCGCGCCGCCGATCAGGACGTAATGAAAATGAGCAACGATAAAAAAAGTATCGTGAACCTGCCAATCGAACGGCACCACCGCCACCATGACGCCGGTAAAACCGCCCAGCACGAAGATGAAAACGAAACCGAGGACAAAGAGCATGGGGGCTTTCAATGCCGGACGGCTTCCCCACAGGCTTGCCAGCCACGAGAAGATCTGCACGCCGCTGGCTAGCGCGATCATCAGACTGGCGGCAGCGAAGAAGTTCATCGACAGTTCCGGCAGCCCCACCGTATACATGTGATGCACCCAGAGGCCGAAGCTGACAAAACCGGTCACAATGATCGCAGTAGCGATCAGCGCATAGCCGACAATTCTTCCGGAAAAGGTGCCAACGATCATCGAAACGATGCCGGTGGCGGGCAGGAAAATGATGTAGACTTCGGGATGGCCGAAAAACCAGAACAGGTGCTGCCAGAGCACTGGCGTGCCGCCGTGATTGGGATCGAAAAAACGGGTGCCGGCGGCGCGGTCCAGTTCCAGCAGCAGGGTGGACATGAGCAACACCGTAAAAGCGAAAATCATCATCACGCCGGCCGTGAGCATCGCCCAGGCGAACAGCGGCATGCGGTTGATCGCCATGCCGGGTGCGCGCAACTTCAGAATCGTCACGACGATCTCAATGCCGGCGGTGATGCCGGCGACTTCCACCAGCGCCAGGCCGAGCAGCCAGAAGTCCTGCCCCATGCCCGAGTACCGGGCGCCCGACAGCGGCGGATAGGAAAACCAGCCGGCGTCAGGGATCGTGCCGAACAGGAAACTGGCGTAGAAAACCACGCCGCCAAATAAATACGTCCACCATCCGAATGAAGTCAGTCGCGGATAACAGACGTCGCGCGAGCCGAGCATCGACGGCAGAAGATAGAGCGCCAGTCCTTCGAGAAAGGGCACCGCAAACAGGTACATCATGGTCGAGCCATGCATAGTGAAAAGATTGTTGTAGACCTGCGGCCCCATGAAGTTGTTGTCCGAGACCGATAGTTGAATACGGATCAGCAACCCCAGCACGCCGCCCAACAGGAAGAAGATAAAAGCGGTCACCATGAACCGTTTGCCGAGCGGCTGGTTGTTCACCACGGCAAACCATTTGCCCATCCCCGGAGCGCTTTCGTAAGTTGCGCGAAATTCCTCTGTAGCGCGGCCGGATTGTTGCGCTCTTTCGGCAGTGACAGCGGTTTCGGTGCTGACAGACATGGATGTTGTCTCCGTCACTTGAGGCTTTCCAGATAAGTGACCAGGGCCATGAGCTCGTCCGATCGGAGATAGCTAGGCGGCATCCGGTTGCCGGGTTTGAGCGGTTGCGGGTTGGCAATCCAGCCGGCGAGATTGCCGCGGTTGTTGCGCAAGATGCCTGCGCCGAGACTCAACCGGCTGCCGATGTGAGTCAGGTCGGGCCCGATGCGCGACTCCGATATGCCGCGGATGGCATGGCAGTTGTCACAGGAAGCGGCAAAATAGATTTCCCGGCCGCGCTGCAGTTCCGCCGTCGCCGGTTCCGCCGGCGCTTTTTGCTTATCGGCAAGCCACTTGTCGAACTCCTCCGGCGCCAACGCAACCACGACAAACGCCATCAACGCATGCTGCAGGCCGCAATACTCGGCGCATTGGCCGCGATAAACGCCCGGCTTGTCGGCCTGAATCCAGAACGGATTTTTCTGCCCCGGCACCATATCGATTTTGCCGCTCAAGTTCGGCACCCAGAAGCTGTGAATCACGTCGGCCGAAGTCAGCTCCAACAGCACGGGTTTGCCGACCGGGATGTGAATCTCATTGGCCGTGTGGATATCGTGCTCCGGATAATAGACTTCCCACCACCACAAATGGCCTTGGACGCGCACCGAGATGCCCTCGGCCGGGCGCCTTAACACCACCGACGAATTTGCCGAGAAGATAAGCAACGTCACTAAAAGAATCGACGGCAGAACAATGCCGCTGATGACAATGAACCTGTTACCCAGAGCAGGCGGCGATGCGGCCGCGGCCGGACGGCGCACGATCGCTATCCAGAACAACAGCAGGACAATCACGAACACCACCGTCAAAACGATGAACATGAACCACCATAGCCATGCGATCTCCGCCGCCTGCGGCCCCACCGGATGCACGACCGACTGAATGTGCTCGCGCACGCAGCCCGGCAACAGCAGCACGCCGGCAAGCAGAACTAACCGGCAAACCGCTGTCATTTCAGCCTCTGCTCGCGCGGAAAGGTCTGCGCGGTATGAACAAACTCGACAACCTGCTCGAGGTCCTCCTGACTGAGCCGGCCGCGGTAGCTTGGCATTGAAATGCCGGCCGGCGGTTGCAAGATGTAATTACGAATTTCGGTGCGCGACCAGATACCGCGGATCTGACCGAAGTCGGTGCCCACCTCGGGTCCATGACCGGCCACCGGATGACAGCTACTGCAGCCGACCTGCGCAAATAATTGGCGTCCATGCTCGACCCTGGCTGTCAGCTCGATGCCCTCGGGAATCGCCGGCGGTTCGGCCTGCGGCCAGCCGGTCCAGGGAGACCTGCGGCGCAAATCACTGAGAATCAGCATCGCCAGGACCGCCAATACCACAACGATTATCGCAATGGGCCGATTGCGTACTCCCCGTGCCGGACCACGGTCGATGAAAGGCAACAACACCAATACAGCGAAAACCAGGACTGGAAAGACGACATAAAAGATCGGCGCAATGGCCGGCGGCAATAGCGCGCTGAGAGCGCTGTACCACCACCACCACCATTCTTCGGCGGGCGTGGAAGTCTCGACGAGATTGGCTTCCGGCATCAACTCGGCGGGACCGACAACCATCGTCAGCACTACGGCAAGAGCAAAGACCAACAGCGCCATGATACCCGACTTGGCGGTGGTTTCCGGATGAAAGACTTCGCCCCTGTCGTCGGACTGCTTGTCTTGATTGTAGACCTGCCGTTGCTCTTCGGCTGTCCGCACCGGCCGCTCGGTCTCGCCGGGCGAGGTCACGCCATGCAGGATCACCAGGTAGAGATGATAACCGACCAGCGCCAGCATCAGCATTGGAATGATCAAGACGTGCACCGCATAGACGCGCGACAACGTTCGCGCGCCGAGCTCCGGGCCGCCTTGAACAAGCAGCACCAGTTCTTCGCCGACGAGCGGCACGTAGCTGAAAATATGCAGCGCGACTTTAAGGCCGTAGATGCCGCGCTCATCCCAGCGCAAAACATAGCCGGTAAACGACATCACCAGCACGGCGAAAAACAGCAGGACGCCGATCAACCAGGTAGCTTCGCGCGGCGGCTTGTATCCGCCCAGAATGATTTGCCGGAACAGATGGAAGAACAGCATCACCACCATCAACCCCGCCGACCAGTAGTGCAGGCCGCGCACGAACCAGCCGAGGGGCTGGCGTTCGGTGATGTAGACGACGCTATCGTAAGCCGCGTCGGGCGCCGGCGAGTAGGTAAAAGCCATGACGACGCCGGTGCCAATCAGCACGCCGAGCAGTAACGTCAGGGTCGTGCCATCGCCCTGATACCAGAAAGATTTGGGGACGCGCCGGTCCAGAACATTTTTTCGGATCGGCTCCAGCCCGAAGCGATCCGCCAGCCATTCGCCAATTTTGGAAGCCATCGTCGCCTCCTCAGGTCATGGCCGGTAGCGACTTTACGTCGATCTCGATCACGCCGTCGCGGACGCGGTTAGCATAGCGGAACAGGGGCCGCTTTGGCGGACCGGCCTTGCGCGCGCCGTTTTGTGCGAAAATGCCGCCGTGACACGGACAGAAGAACCAGGCACTGCCGGGGTCCCATGTCACCGGACAGCCGAGGTCGGTGCAATTGCGCGAGAAAACCACGATCTCCTCGGCCGACGGGCGCCAGACGTACACTCCCTTCTCGCGCAGCGACCGGCTCCAGTCCTCGCGCGGAACGGCGATTACCGCCTTATGAACCGTGGCCGTAACAGGAAATTCGTCGAGCCGCCCCAGAGGCTCCCATAGCGGACCATGACGGCGGTTCCACAGCGGCGACAGCGCGGTCGTTAATGCCGGCACCGCGACGATGCCGGCGACGATCGTTCCGATTCCATGCACCGCCAACTTGAGAAACTTTTTCCTGTCCATGCCTGCCATCCCGGCTCCTCTTCTTTCGGTTGGATTTCTGACGCTGCTCGAGGCGGTCTGAAGGCCGCAGATTATCGGCCGCTTCGGCCAAGGCGCAGAAGTGCAAAAAACGGCTTGCGCTGTGTTCGGCTCTTATTGTGGATGGAAAAATTTGTGCAGAAGTTTCGCGGGCTACGAAAATGACAAGGGGCTGCGTCTCAGGAAAAAACAAGAACGGCGTCATCGCTCTGCGCCTGTGGCACGGCAGTGACCCCCTCGCTGTGAAAAGGCTTCGCTCTCTCGACACAACCACCTCGAAAGAAAGCAGCATAGCGAAGAAATTCAGCGTCTCGATATCCTCGGCAGTGGCGCACTTGGTGGCACCGCAGTTATCGAGCGCGTAAGTTGAGCGTAACCAACGGTCCTAGGTGAAGCAATACGGTAGCGCAGATAAATTATGGTTCTCTCCGCGTTAAATGATCGCGCGCTTGAACCCGGTGGTGCTTACAGGTACATAGCTAGCGCCATTCGCCCGCGGTGGTAGAATGGAGAAGAACCATGACGGTGCGACCGGAAGAATAAAAAGTTTCTCTGAAAACGATCGGCTAGAAAACGGAGGTTACATGAACATCGTGTTGCTGGCAGCGCTGCTGTTACTCGCGGGATGCGTCGGCGCCCGCACATCTGTGCCAAACGATAGGGCGAGCACAGGTGCCGGCACGGTCAAAAGCACAGGCGCTGGCACTGTCCAAGGCACAAGCGCCGGCGACTTTAGCAGCGATGCGGCAGACTGCGAGCGTGAGGCGGCGCTTTCGGCGGCCGGCGACAAAGCACAGGCTTTTGCGAACTGCATGAGAGCGCGAAAGCACACGCCCAGGCGCTAAGGCCGCTTCAAAGCGCGAAAATTTTCATCAGACAGCGCGGGCGGGTGGGTGCAATGCTTCGAGCGGCCGGTTATGTCTTGACGAAACGCTGCACCGGCATGTTGCCCAGCTCGAAGCGCGGATCGTAGGCCATGCCTTCGCGAATGCGCTCCAAATAGTTGTCCCGGTTCACGCCGAAAAGCTCGTAGCGGTAGAGGTGATTGAGCAGGAAAGTATGAACGCCCATGCGGTAGAGTTTTCCCACCGCACCCGCGGTCAAGGCGTCGCGTTCTTCGGCGCTCAGTTGAAACTCGTCAAGGACGGCGTGCGGCTCCGCCAGCATGCGCCGGCGGAACTCCGGGTCATTGTCGGTGCGATAAAGGATTTTGTTAATCTGATAAACGCTCACGACGTTACTCAAATTTCCACACTGCGTAACCGCTTCCGTCGTCACCCTCGAGAAACAGCGGCCGGGTCTTGCCGACAGCGCCGCTGACGGTAATCCAGTTCAGCAGCTCGCCGCTGTTATTGCCCGCCGCGTTGATGCGCTCTTCGGTGGCGCGACGCGCCAGCGCCTGGTATTTGCCGTTTACGAGCAAGGTGGAGATCGTCTCGGCCCACTCGGTGTCCGTCCAGCCACGCAAGGGTCCGCCGACATCCATGGCGAAGCAACCGCTGGCAATCAGCGCGATGCGCTCCTTGCCGTCCCAGGCTTCGATGAAGCGCCGCAGCATGCGTCCTAACGCCAGGCAACGTGTCGCCAGCGGCATGGGCGAAGCAAAACCGTTGGTGTAGATCGGCACCACCGGGAGATCCATTCCGGGATTGAGAAAGTGCAGCGGCACGACCAGCGAATGATCCAGGCGCAGCTCGTGCGCGGCGGCAAGATCGAAATTGGCATGCACACCGTATTTCAAGAGCGCCATGGCCAGCGGCACGTTGCCGCGTACGGTATAGCGCGGCATCGGGCACCAGCTCTCTTGAGGCCCCTGAGCTTCCTCGGCCATGCCGACGCAAAACGACGGCAGGTTATTGTAGAAGAAATTCACGAAGTGGTCGCTATCGACTTCGATGATCAAATCCGGCGCGGCCTTTTCCACCTGCTCGCGCACCTGCTTCATCAGCGCCTCGCCGCGGGTTTTACCCGGCGCTTGCGCCATCTCATAGACAAGCCGCGGCGGATGCGGCACTCCGGCGGCCAAAACTAGCT
>CAYZXN010000087.1:0-4328 GCA_964482425.1 uncultured Syntrophobacteraceae bacterium
ACATGCAGAAGTTGCCGATACGCGTTGGCATGACCTTGGATGAGGTCGAGAAGGAATTTATCCGCATGACTCTGGAATCGACCGGCGGCAACAAGCAGGAAGCCGCCTCTACTCTCAGGATCAGCAGACGCGCGCTTTACAACAAGCTTAAGAAGTACAGTTTGATGCGAGTCTCATGACCTTGCAGGCCTCTGCTTTTCCTCCGCCTCATTGGTAATCTCGATACCATCGCGCTCAAGCGTGCGCTTGAGCAAAACTACAACCGGAATCGTCAGAAGAGTAAAGAACAAGCTGATGTAAATGAATAATTGGAGAATGACCGTACGTTGATCGGCACTATCGGCGATGGCGAATGGCGACCTATGGAAGAGCTCGACCAGCCACGCGGCTTGCGGTCGCGTAAAGAACCAGTAAAGCGCGCCTCCCACCAGGCCTTCGAAGGTATTCGTGACATTGGACAACGCCATCAGAAACGCGTAACTCATCCCCGCCGATCTAAGTTTGACCACCTCGCCGGCGATGCGCAGAGGAATCATAAACGCCGGAATCGTGGCGAAGCCGAACAAAAGGCTGAAAACCAAGCGAAACCAGACATAGCGATTCCACTGGGGGAACGGATTCCAGTTGTCGAGAAGGGCAATGGGAAACAGGTTCCACCATGGATGCTCCGGATCGAGATAGAAGTAAAAGCTCAAGGGAAAAGCGACAACCATCAAGCCGATCATGGCAGACAGATAATGATACCAGCGTATAAAAGGCCACCGATGAATAATCCATCGGTAGGCGAGAATGGACAACAGGAACATCAAGGCTTGCAAACTGAGGATGATACCGAAGGCGGACGGAGTAAACCCGCGAACATCGATGAGATAACTTCGCTCGATGTAGCCCACCGAAGGGCTGAAGTTCCACAGAAATATGAACAAAGCCAGGATCATCATCAATTTGTTTTCTCGGCCTATAGCCAGGATGTAAGCAGGCGCGGATTTCAATCCTCTGATCGCCGCGCCACCGGCTCTGCGCCAATTGAGGGCCGTCGTGTGTGAGTTGTCCGATGCCGTCAATCTCTCCTCGGGAATGTTGAGAAAGCCTATCACCGCCGTGAACAGCGGCGGAATGCCGGTCGCGAGAAAAATCATCCAGTATGCAAGCTGGCCCTGTTGAATCTGTTCCTGAAACCATCCACTAACGGCAGTTGCCGCGGCATTGGAGATCGACAGCATCGTCCATTGGAAGTTAATGAACGAGGCGACCCGCCTGAGCCGGCGTCCTTGCTCGACCATCAGCGCGTCACTGACGACATCGACGAAAGCATAAGTGGAAAACGCCAGATTGAACCCGACCAGGTAGAGGAGCGGTATGCGGATTCCGACGAACGCCATCAACGCGTTGACGACCCAGAAGACAAATCCGAGCGACGCCATCAAAATGAACCAGGACCTTCGACGATAGCCAAAGATCGGGAAGCGATCCGAAATAAAACCCCATAGGGGCTTTATCAGCCAGCCGATCGATTTGAGAGACTGAAAGAGTTGCCCGCCGGCGTCGCCCATCTGCAGGACAAATTTGATGAAGTAGAGCGTCGGAATATCGGAGAGCGCGCTCGAACCCTGAACCGTGTAGGTTGTTCCGAAGATCCATTTCAGACGCGTGATGTTCGGCCCGGGATCTTGGCGATCGACGCTTTCTTCACGCATATTCAGCCGCCTCGCCGCTTAGTACACGCTGCTCTGGCGCATAGACGAAATGCACGGCGGTATGTGCATGGGTGTCGAATGGCGCAGGCCGCTGTAAACATCTTGCCCGGTTGCTCGTCTCTCTCCGTCATGGTGATTATCTCAACAGCTGGACGATTTACAGCCACGCAAAAAAACGACCATTATTTGCTCGCTAGTTTACGGATCACCCGGCGATCATAGAAAAGACAGCAAAGCCAATCCAGGTGGCATGTCTGTTGCTCCAGGGGTTAGAAATTCATTTTTTGCTGTGGAGGTTCTCCCATGTCGTTCCGTAAGACAATCACACGCGCGGCTGTCGGATTGCTATTTGTGCTCATGCCGGCCGGATCAACAGCGTTCAGCGCAGCACCCGCCCCGCCGGTACCAACAGCAAAGGCAACTGCGTTACCGGACTTTGTGCAGCTAGCCGAGCAACTAGCTCCTGTCGTAGTGAACATCTCTACGACCCAGGCAGCTACACGCCAGCCGGCCGCGCAGAACCCGTTCGGCGGACAAGATCCGTTCAGTGGCAACGATCCTTTTAGCGAATTCTGGCGCCGGTTTTTTGGCGATCAGTTTGGCGCACCCGGTGGTCCTCCCAGCATTCCACGCCGCGGTCTCGGCTCCGGATTCATCATAGATCAGAAAGGACTGGTTCTGACCAATAATCACGTTGTCGAAAACGCGGAGAAAATCACCGTGAAGCTCTCCGATCTGCGGGAGTTCAATGCGAAAGTGGTCGGGCGGGATCCGAAGACCGACCTGGCCGTGATACAGATCACGGAAGGTGGCGATAACTTCCGAGTGGCCCCTCTCGGCGATTCCAGCCGCCTGAGCGTCGGCGAGTGGGTGGTGGCAATGGGAAGCCCGTTCGGGCTGGATAACACCCTGACCGCGGGGGTTGTCAGCGCCAAAGGCCGCCAGATCGGCGCCGGCCCTTACGACAATTTCATTCAGACCGATGCGTCGATTAACCCGGGAAACTCCGGCGGTCCTCTTGTAAATCTGCGCGGTGAAGTCGTCGGCATCAACACCGCAATCTTCAGCCGTACCGGCGGCAATCTCGGTATCGGCTTCGCCATTCCGATCAATCTGGCTAAAGAGATCTTGCCCGACTTGATCAAAAAAGGAAGAGTCACTCGCGGCTGGTTGGGAGTGACCATTCAGCGAGTCACTCCTGAAATCGCCCAGGCGCTGGGGCTGGAAAAGAATTATGGCGCATTGGTGTCAGACGTCGCTAGCGGGAGTCCGGCGGCGGACGCGGGCATCCAGGCGGGTGACGTTATCGTCGAATTCGCCGGAGAAAAAATCGACGATTCAAGCAAGCTCCCCGCTATCGTTGCACGGACCGACGTCGGCAAAAGCGTGAACGTGACAGTCATGCGTGATAAAAAACGTATCCCCCTTAAGGTCAAGATCGGCGAGCTTAAGGAGGAGGAAGCGGTTGCCACCGCGCCTGAATCGGGAAACCTGGGGATGACGGTACAGAACATGACGCCCGAGCTGGCTAAAACGTTGGGACTGAAGCGTGCCGACGGAGTGGTCATCACGGCGGTCCAACCGCAAAGCGCCGCCACAGAGGCAGGTCTGCAGCGCGGCGACGTCATACTCGAGGTCAACCGCCAGCAGGTTGCCAACGCGGGAGAATTGCGAAAGATCGTCGATCGAGCGAAGCCAGGCGAGAACCTGCTCTTTTTAATTCAGCGGTCAGGCAACAATCTTTTTCTTGCATTGACGAACCCGACGGCAAAAACTCCGGGGTGAGGCCGGCGCGGAGCACGGCCGGCAGTACTCGCTTGTCTTCAGCAGTGTTACAAGGACGAGCAGCGCGCCGATGATGAAAGTGATAATTCGGCAACGGCTCTAAGGCACAAGATAACACCGATCACGTCTGCTGGTCGTCGTTTGATTGCTTGATCCAGCGCTCGATGAAATCGACGCTGCGCAGCACTACAACGGTCAACAGAGTGACCGCCACAGCCAGCACAAACTGTTGAAGCGCAACGCAGATGCCTATGGCGCCGGAAAATAGTAGAGAGGCCGCGGTTGTCAAGCCTTCAACGTGCTGTTTGCGCGGGTGCTTAAAGATGGTTCCGGCGCCGAGAAAGCTGATGCCGGCGATGATCGCCTGAATCACACGGATCGGGTCCGATTGAATCAGGTCGGTCGTATACATGTCGGGACTGAATCTATTAAGCAGAACATCGCTCACGCCGACCAGCAGCGCCGCTGCTCCAGCCACCAGCGCGTGAGTGCGGAAGCCGGCAGACTTGTTGGCAGTGGCTCGTTCAATGCCTATCGACCCGCCAAGAATCATAGCCAAAAAGACTTCGGCCAGAATAACGGTTTGGAGTTGCCAGCTGGTCATTTATGTACGTGCAATTACACCTTAGTTGGACCCGATGCCGGAAAGCTGCCGCGCGGCCGAGGCTTTGCGCCCAAACTTTCTGAAGCCGTTTCGCGACGCATCATACCTCGCCACACCCTTGATCATCTGTTTGTCGGACGACCGCTGGAGAACTCATACCATAGGCTGAATCTTTCGTCAGCAGGTTATCGTGCGGATGGTTGCTTAAGGTCTCCTGCTCGATTCTACACATGTCAACCACA
>CAYZXN010000088.1:0-4020 GCA_964482425.1 uncultured Syntrophobacteraceae bacterium
GAGAGAATTGCGCGCTCGATCTTGCGCCGTTCTCGGCGACCACCGCCGTCGAACCGCGACAACTCGTCGCAGGCGCGCTGAACGTCTTCCAACAGCCGCCCGGTGACGAGCAACGTCACAATCCCCCGCGCGCGAGCCGCCGCCAACGCAGCGTATCATTCCGGCGTCGGACGTCCGTCAGCTCCCGTGCGTCGAAATCACAGGCGATGACGCGGCAATACATCTGCGCTCCACCGCGCGGTTCACGCCGCTTTTTTCTTGGGCAAGGCGACGAGCGGCATAGTCTGCGGTTTGGCCAGCGTCACAAAATCTTTATATCTCAGGCGCACGGTCTGCACATGATTGCCGGCGTTGAAGTAGATGTACTCGTCTTTCGCCAACGCGGGGTCAACCAACGTTTTCAGATCAAAAAGCTGTCCAAACGGCGGCATCGCGCCAATCTCACATCCGGGAAAGCGCGACATGAATTCATCCTCGGTTGCCAATCGCACCCGGCCGGCTCCGAGGCCCGCCTGCACCGCGTCGAGACTGATTTTATGATTACCCGCGATCACGGCCATAACTAGCGATTCATCCACCTCAAGCATCACGACCTTAGCGATTTCGTTGCCTGATATATGCTGCTTGGCGGCAATCTCCTGGGTGGTGTAGGCAAGCGGGTGGTTGAAAATTTCATAAGGCACCTTCGCCTGCTCGAACAGTTCTTTTAATTTTTTTAAAATCGGCATAACGTCCTCCATTTTCTCGTAATGGTTCAATCGCCATTCACTTCTCTACTTCAACAACATCATCAATAAGCTGGATTAATCCCCCCTTTAACTAAGGGGGCAAGAACTGTGCCGCGGACCGGCAAGCGGCACATCGACGGACTCCGCTTATTTTTCGGCGCGTGGCGATTTTTTTCGCGCCGAGATGACCCGGCCTTTCTCAGCACTGCCAAACGTAGTCGGCAGTTTTCCCAGGTTTGCAATCTGCGCGTCATAATATTGATGAAGCGAGAAAAACCTTTAGAGTATTCACAGCGACCCGACGATAGATCTTGCCATGGTACGGCTCTTGCCGCATGATTAATGGGCGCAGAGACGCAAAAGAGCAGAAAAGGAGGAAGAGACCCTATGAAAATTCCCCTACAGATCACCTTCCGCAACATGCCGTCTTCAAATGCAATCGAGGAAAACATCCGTGAGAAGGCGGCGAAGCTGGATACGCTTTACGACGATATCACGAGCTGCCGAGTGATCGTCGAAGCGCCGCATCGCCGTCATTACAAGGGCAAGGCTTACGTCGTTCGCATCGACATGACCGTGCCGGGCGACGAGTTGGTGATCAATCGCGCGCCCAACCGTCTGGATGCAGCGAAGGCGTCTCATCCCGAGGAACTTGAAAAAGATTTGGCCGAGATTCACGGGCCGAGCAAGCACGCCGCCCGCGAGGACCTCTATGTTGCGATCCGGGATGCATTTAATGCCGCCGGTCGCAAGCTGCAGGACTACGCGCGCCGGCGCCGGGGCAAAAAGAAAAATCACGAACCGGCGCTGGCGAAGATTTTTCCGGTCGAAGAATAGGTTCTCGAAACAGCGGACGAAGCGAAGTCTACTTTAACAAAACGCGTGCTCACACCCGATTCGAGCACTTGAAGGTTGCTTCGCCGCAGAGGGCGGTGAGTAGGCGAGCGTGGTGGGCATGTCAGCCGCTAGGAAATGGCTGTGATGCAGGCTGCTCAAAAAAGATTTCAGTGGCGGGCCGCGTGTTCGTTTCGAGTCTCGTGTTTCGAGTTTCGACTTAACCCGAAAGAACCCGGAACTCGTAACCCGAACAGCAATGCCGATTACGACTCTATTCAGCAGTCTGCCGGGCAAATTCGATCCAGAGGATTTTATATGTTCCAAAAAGTTTTTGTTTGCCTCGACGGCTCCGACCTGGCGGAAAAGATTCTCCCTCTGGCCCGGGCATTGACCGCGCCAAAGGGAGGTAAATTGACGCTGTTGAGAATCGTTCCCGAGGCCGCGGCCCTGGAAGATAGTCACGCGCGCGAACGCGCACGCGAGTACGGCGCCGAGTTACGCTTCCTGATATCGACCGATCCGGCCGCCGCCATCGGCGCCGAACTTGAGCGCGAGTCGAACGGCGTTGTCGCGCTCACCACCCACGGGCGCACGGCTTGGACGGAAGCGATTCTCGGCAGCGTCGCGCTGCGCGTTATCCGTGAGGCCAAGCGTCCGGTGGTGATTTTTCGTCCGGTGACGGACGAGCGCGAGGCGCCGAGAACCATCAGCTCCATCGCGGTCGCCCTCGACGGCAGTAAATTTTCCGAGAAGATCATTCCGCATGCGGTCAAAGCCGCGCAGTTTCTATCGGCGCAGCTGCATTTGCTGCAAGCTTTGCCGGTCAATCCGGCGGCGACACCGCTCACCCAGCAGGAGAAATCCGACGTGCTCGAATCATCCTACCTCCAGCGCAAGGCCGCCGAGATCAAAGCCCACCACGGTGTCGAAACCCAGTGGGAAGTGCTGCACGGCGAGCCGGCCGAAGCGATTTGCAGCTATGTGCGCGATCTGCCCGATACTCTGCTGGCGATGACCACCCACGCGCGCGGTGGCCTGGAACGCGCTCTCATCGGCAGTGTCGCGGCAACCTGCGTGCGCCGTGCCGGCGTGCCTCTGCTGCTCTACTGGCCGCGCCACTAAATCCGTGGGTGGGGGATATTTTCGGTTGAAGGTCCGACGGTCACACGGGTGGTCCGGGCGCATCATAATATTTGGGCCGGTCCTCGTTGGGCGTTCTGTGCTTGCGCTCTTCGAGCGCGCGCCGGACGTACTCCGGCTCCAGGTTCAACAGCTCACAGACGTTTTCGAACGAGAAAATCCAGTCGCTCGCGCTTTCATTAATCCACTCTTCGACTTCGTGAAAGCGTTCCCTGCCTTCGCGATCGCGCGCCTTCTTGAACTTGCGATAATCATGGATCGCGTCCTGAAGGAGTGCCACTAGCAGAGCCCGTTCCGGTTCTATAGGCTCGCCGCGGCGGAAGGTATCGAAGAACTGCTCTGTCGCCTCCGTATCTCTGCCGAGTAATCCTTGAATGTTTTCATTCATTGGTTTCTCCGATCTTTCTACGACAAGCCCGTTGCGCGTCGTTCAGGCTGCTACAAGAAGTCTAACGCAACCGATGTGCCAGTGCACTGCCGGGTAACAGAAGTGCCGCCTTCTCACTGCTGCAAGAACTTTCCCATTTACTTCTCAGGCTTGGGAAGCGAACGCCATTGAACAGCAAAAGATCCAAGGAAATTAGACCTTTCGATGGCATAGTCATTGCGTTTAGTAATCTATGACCCCTCCACCGGCGAACGGAGTCTGAATAAGGAGAGTGCCGATGGCCAAAAAACCCAATGAGTCTATCTCGTTTCCCATGCACCTCTCGCGCGAGGTCGAGCGCCTGTTCGATGAGATCATCCATCGGCCTTGGGGCTTCTGCCGCGACGTCCGCGGCTGGAATCCGTCGGTGGATCTTTACGAGACTGCCGATGCGTTCATCCTCGAAGCCGACTTGCCCGGCGTCAAGGCCGATGACCTCCAGATCGACGTAGAGAACAACTTTGTGGTTTTGCGCGGCTGGCGCTCGTTGGAGAAGGACCAGAGCGACGGCCAATTTCACACGATGGAACGGTCTTCGGGACATTTCATGCGGCGCATGGAGCTTCCCGAGCGCGTCGACAAAGATGCCGTCAGGGTGGAGTTTTGCGAGGGCGTGTTGCGCGTCATCATGCCAAAGCCCAATCAGCGGAGCGGAGAGGCAAAATGAGCGGCACAACAGGTTTGACGCACATCGAAACAACCGAGCCCGCGGCTCGACCCGAGCGCGAGCTGACCGCCGCGGAGCTGCGCTTCACCGGCACAATCGCCGGCAAATTCACCTCGACGCGCGAGCTCAGCGGGGCGACGGAATTCGTCGGTCAGGAGCGCGCCCTCGCCGCACTGGAGTTGGGCCTAGGCGTCAGCGGCAACGGCTACAATATTTTCGTC
>CAYZXN010000089.1:0-4475 GCA_964482425.1 uncultured Syntrophobacteraceae bacterium
GCTGGTGCTTTTTGTTCCAGTCCTCTTCCGTGATCGCAATGTCGGCTTCTCTGACTTCGATCTGTCCCTTAATATAATCAACTTCTTGCATAATTCTGATGATCTCTTCTTCTAGCTCGCCGTTGGCCTGCTGCATCAGATCGATCTCGCGCTGGAGCGCTCGCAGCTCCTTGAGATTCTTGATGCGGTTCTTGCGCATCCGCTTTTCGATCATCTTCTTGCCTTCATCCTGAAAAAAGCGATCTCTTTCCAGGCGCAGTTGTTCTTTTTCAGCAAAGCCGGCAACTAAAGCGTCGATTTCCTGTTTCTTGGCTCGAATCTCCTCTTCCTGGGCCTCGAGCTCGCCCAGCAAGCGCTGTTTACGCTCTTGCTGTTGCTCTATTTTCTGATCGATGCTCTGCAAGGACGCCAGAATTTCAATTTGTATCAACAACATAGATCTCCGCGGGGCGCCGGTAACGCGCGACTCGAAAGGGATAATGCTCACGCTTTTTTTTGAAACCGTCAGATTGCCGAACGATGATTTCCCAGGCGCGCCATTCTTGAGCGACATTAAGATAGATCGGTCTTTATTGTGGAATCCTCAGGCAGCGACACCTCACTATGATCTAAACCGCTAGAGCCTCGAGCAGATTCACCACCTCCGAATGATTGGCTACATTATATTGAGCGCGGGATTGGGCCATTCCGACCTTGATGGTGCAGGCGGACTCCGGCAAGGCACGGAAGAGATCTTCGTCTGTCCAATCATCTCCGATTGCAAGTATAAAGTCCGGTTCGGTCCTCTCCACAAAGTATTGGCCTGCGGTTCCCTTGTTGACGCTGTCTTGTCTTATCTCGACAATCTTCGCTCCGTGCAGCACATGAACGTCAACGGCGGCCATTAATGCGACCAGTTCGTCCGACAATTCCCTTGCGACAATGGATCCCTGTTCCCGGTCTGCTTTGCGGTAGTGCCATACCAGCGAAAAATCCTTCTCCTCAATCCAGGAGCCGGGCAGGCGATCTACGTAGCGTTCCAGAATGGGGAAGATCCGCGGTTTCCAATCGATCGTCACAGTTTTGATCATGTTCCACTCGCTGTCGCTGTTTTCTTTGATCCACACGCCATGCTCTGCAACCAGCGCCATGGGAACCGTAGCGAACCATTTTTGCAGTGTTACGCGTTCGCGACCGCTGATCAGCACAACCTGGTTGCGCGGGTCTTGGCTTAATCGCTGGAGAATAGACAGCAAAGACTTACCCGGGCTTGCCGCTTGGGGGTCGTCTTCGAACTGCACCAGGGTTCCGTCATAGTCGAGGAAAAAGAGCCTCCGTTGGCTATTGCGGCAGCGCCGGAGCAACGCCTCTTTGACGAGAGGATCACGCGATTTCGTGTCCCATTGCTGTTGCTCGCTTTGCACAGCCAACAGTTCCTGCATAAAGTCGCGGGCCCATCTGGCGACGTCATAACGGCGCAGCCGGTTCTGCATCGCCGTCATGCGGCGGGTTTGGTCTTCGGGCGCCATGTCGAGCGCTTCTTTCAAAGCATCGACAATCTCCTCGGCATTGACCGGGTTGACCATGATGGCTTCGCCCAGTTCTTTGGACGCGCCTGCCATGTCGCTTAGAACGAGCACACCGCCTTGATCGGTTCGAGAGGCGACGTATTCCTTGGCGATGAGGTTCATTCCGTCTCTGAGCGGGGTTACCAGCGCGACGTCGCCGGCCCGATACAGCGCTACGAGAGGCACTTTGGGCAGAAAATTGTATTGATAAACGATGGGACTCCAATGGAGATTTGCAAACTCGCCATTGATCCTGCCCACCAGTTCGTCAATTTGCCGCTTCATCTGCTGGTAATGTTCGACGCCGATACGGGAGGGCACCACCACCAGCGCCAAAACGACCTTTCCATGCCATTGAGGGTTGGTTCGAAGAAAAGCCTCATAGCCGCGCAGCCGGTGAACGACTCCTTTGGTGTAGTCCAGCCGATCGATGGAAATGATGACCTTGCAATCGCCAAGAGTTTTTCTCACGCGGCGGGTTTCTTTCTCAACCTCCTGGCCTAGAGCCGTATTGTAATACTCCCGAAAATCGATCCCCATCGGGAAGGTGCCTGCCTTGACGATCCGGTTGTCGAGCAGGAGTTTTCCCATATTGTGTTCGTAACCCAGCATGCGCAGTACGCAGCCCAGGAAATGCTGAGTATAGTCATAGGTGTGAAAGCCTATGAGATTAGCTCCCAGAAGGCCTTCGAGGATCTCTCTGGACCATTTCCGAGGCAGCAGCCGAAACATCTCAAATGACGGGAACGGGATATGGAGAAAGAAACCGATCGGAGTATCCGGCAACGATTCCCGGAGGAGCTTCGGTAACAGCAGCAAATGATAATCGTGGATCCACAGGACGTCGCCAGGGCGGATTATTTCCAAGACAGCGTTGCGGAATGTCTCGTTGACTCTGACGTAGGACTTCCAATACTCCGGATCGACGACGACTCGCTCCGGAAAATAATGGAACAGGGGCCAGATCGCGCGGTTGCAGAAGCCAAGATAAAAGGCTCCCATGTCCCGTTCGGACATGAAGACCGGATAGGCCTGGAGCCTGCTAAGAAGGTCTGTCTTAAGCTTCTCCTTCTCACGGTCGGCGATGGTCATGCCGGGCCAGCCCACCCAGAGATATTCCGCGTCCACCATCGGAGCGCTTTCCTGCTTCATCGAGTCCAAATAGGCGCTCAAACCCGAAACCAGTCCTCCGGCGCTTTTTTGAAACCGTAATGTTCGGTTCTCTTCAACAGCGGTGACTGGAAGCCTGTTGGAGACAACCACTAGCCGCATCGTAAATTTTCTTCCTGCTTTGACATTAGGTCATAGCCTTTCTGTTCAGGTTTGAATCGCCAGCAACCGACGTATAGCTGTGAGGCAGCTCTTTTCAAGAACCTTCCTTCTTTCTTAAGGCGCACCGCCGATGCCGGAAATTAGGTTTCGCGCTCATGAGTACGAGCGGAAGGAGTCGTCATAATGTGATCTAATTCATTTATAACCGGCATGAGTTCGATGCAAGTTAGCGTTCCGAATGGTCGGCGACCGGACTGTTGGCACGCTATGGCGTTTGAGAAGATGTTGCAGCCGCATTGCGTCGTCGCCAAAATACCAATGAATAGGCTCTTATCTTGTTTAGGAGACCGCTACCTCTACCTTCTTGACGCAGGTACAACAGGACCCCCTGCGTTTCCTCTGCGATTGTCTTCAGTGCCAGGTCGAGTTGTTGGCCGCAGTCGCATTGAAGGCTGCCCAGCACATCACCCGTCAGACATTCGCTGTGGAGCCGGACCAAAACTGCTTGTTCCAGGGGAAGTGCACCTTTCACCAACGCCAGGTGTTCGCCGGGTTCGGAGCAACTGTGATACGCTATGAGAGAAAACTGACCGTGCCTTGTTGTCAACGGGCCTCTGCCATCCGCCAAACATCGTTTGGGCAAGTACACGATGCGAGACTCTCGTGAGCCAAACCCCGTGAACGACTTTGTTGCGACACGTTGCATTCTCCTGAACGGCAGGTCACCTAGCGTGCTTTATCAGGCTCTGAATTTTCACTCCAAAGTGAGTAAGTGTGAAGTAACATTGACGATTGTTAAACATTACTGTACAATAATTGATCGTCAACTCCAAAGGAAGCACTCCAAAGGAAGCAAGCATGACCAGAACGCATGTACAAGTAGGCGAGCGGCTTCGGAGTCTCCGGACAGCCCAGGGTTTGTCAGTTCGCACCCTTGCGGCGCAAGCCGGCTTTTCACCGAGTTTCATCTCGCAGATAGAAAACGGGCAGGCTTCGCCTTCTATAGTATCGCTCGAGCGGATCGCCGAGGTTCTGCAAACGACACTCGTAGGCTTCTTCGATCCGGAAGTGAACGACAGTGAACAGATTGTCCGATTCGCAGAGCGACAACAACTAAACAGCTCATGGTCGCGAGCCAAGATTGAAGCTCTCGGACCCATTGGCAGTCGCAGTAGAATGGACGCGGTGATGATCACGCTTGCGCCCGGCGGCCGTAGCGGGAAGAAGCCCGAGGCCCATTCCGGTGAAGAATTCGGCCTGATTTTCGATGGAAAAATTACCCTGACACTCGGCTCCGAGGTTCACGATCTGCAGCGGGGAGATGCCGTGACACTGAGCTCGGAGACTCCTCATCTATGGGAGAATAAAAGCGCAGAGATCGCCCGAGTGGTTATCGTATCGACGCGCTTTACGCATTAGTAGGCTGCTCGGAACACTCATAATCTTGAGGTCTCATACCGGCGCCTTAGATCAGAGTCTGGCGGAGTCTGTTAGTGTCTTTAGGTCCGCAATAAGACAACCCTGTCGGTTGGAAACCACACCTCGGAGAAACCGTAATGCGTTTGAATCCAATGGAAGGTCGCTTGTGAGTAAAACGCCACGTGGGTAGGGTCCCTTCGGTAGTGCCAATTTGCGAAATCGATCCCGGCGTCCCAC
>CAYZXN010000090.1:0-31514 GCA_964482425.1 uncultured Syntrophobacteraceae bacterium
AGCGTCACGACGAGAATGGTTCCCAAGACTGTGAGAAGCGCGCCGATGACGACACGCAGTGAGATTACCTCCAGGTCTCTTAGAAAAATCGCCGTCATCAACAGAGTCAAAACCGGATTGGAGCTGATCAACGGTTCGACAACGACCACCTGTCCATAGCTCAGCGCAAAAAATACCGAGAGCAACGCAGAAGTGTTGAAAATACCGGCGCTAAACAACCAGGCAGCGCTCGTGCGCGATAGCTTTAACGCCTTACGGCCTCCTTGCGCCTGCAGCAGGACACAGGAAAACAGAAAACCAGCTGCCGCTGTCACCGCGGCAGCGCCAAGCGGAATGTTGAGCATGCCAAGACCGGCTTTGCGCATGGTCGTCGAAATGCCGAACGAGAGGGCGCCAAGTACGGGAAAGATAACATCAACTTTACGCCAAGGGCCTTTGCCAGGCTTAGCGACCGAGAGCAGGACAACGCCGGAGATCACCAACAGCGTTCCAAAAACATTTTGTACCACCCAAACTTCACCCAAAAACACCACCGCGAAAATGGACGCGAAAATAGGTGACGAGTTGACAATGGGCACCGAACGCGAGACACCAATCCGTTCGATGCCGAGGTAACTCAAAGTACGACCGATCCCCGGGGCGAACACGCCGGCGGCGGCAAAAAGCATCACTGCCGGATTCCAGAGCTCCGACAGCGGCACAAAGAAAGGCAGCAAAAGCCACAGCACCGCCGCCGTCATGGAAAGCGAAATAAATGATCCAGTGATCGCATTAGATTCGACCAAACCGCGACGGATGAGAATATGGGCAATGGAAAAACAAAAGGCCGCCTGGAATGAAAAATAAATATCCACGAATTGTCTTGTTTGAATGGCTACTAGCGCTGCCCACAGCTCCTACGATGCCCGGGCAAAACTGTCACCGCGCCGCTACAACCAGAGGCGTTGTCATCGCGGCTGCCGCCAATCACAAAACCTCAAACACAAAGGCCTCGCGACGATGCGAGGCCTTTGTTACATGGGATCAGTCGACTGACGACGCCTAGTCGACGTTTGTCTTGGGAAACATGAGGGATTTGACAGTTACCGGTATGACTTCAGTGATTCCTAAGCATTCGCCGATATCGATGTAGTCGAGATCGCCGACCTCGATACCGTCAACCGCGATGATATCGCGCTCCACCTTGAGCTCCTCTCTGAGAATTCCCCCCAGCGACTTGGCGATGTCCATATCGAGGGTTAGGTAAAGCGGGCAATGACCGTCCTCGGCGTCTTTCAATAGTTCTGCAATACCCTCGGCGAGCTTGCGCACGGATTGATAGTCCGGTTGCCCTTCAACCGTAAGAGACAAAGCCAACCCTGACGTAAAACGAGTTAAGTCGAACTTGGCCAAGGCCTGTTTCAGTGCTGTATCCACCGATACGTCATGGCGGACGACGGCT
The DNA here is from genome assembly GCA_964482425.1 of uncultured Syntrophobacteraceae bacterium. Lineage (GTDB taxonomy): Bacteria > Desulfobacterota > Binatia > UBA9968 > UBA9968 > WHTF01. Next base: position 1,442 of record CAYZXN010000090.1, read on the forward strand.
TGGATGACCTTAAGGCCATGTACCGGTAACGCTTCAAGATTTGAAACGTAGCTTGTATTGCCGCTGGCCTGGATCGTGTACTCACCGGCTCCGATCACAGTGGCGCGAATCCCTTCGATAGGCTCGCGCAGCACTTGCGGCGGCAGCTTTTTCAAATAGTCGCGCATATTCCTGCCGAGGACTGGGCCGATATCGCCGTAGGCCTTTGAATCACGGTCGTACACATGTTCCGAAACGCCGCCGGAAAACACAAGATGATCGACCTGCTTGAAACCGCCATAGTTGACGAAGGGCGGCGTCACCATGAGTCTTTTAGCCACCGGCGAGGTCGGTCCCCGCTCGATGGTCTCAAACAGAATCTCGGCCATATAAGCGCCTAAATCTTCCTTCTGTCGATCGGTGATTCGCTGTCCGAGCTCCACCTTGTGACCGAGCTCCTTCAACATCATCCGACCGGCATCTTCGATACGAGTGATCACATCGTTGTCGTCAAAGGCGATCAGCCGCGCGCCGATATTGATGGAAGCCGTCTGCGATACAATGCCGTCTTCCACCAGGGAAAACTTGGTGGTGCCTCCGCCCATATCGACGTTGAGCACCGTCTTGTGCTCGGATTTGGAAAGGTCCACCGCGCCGCAGCCGTATGCCGCCAGCAGCGCCTCGTGATTATGCCCGGCAGCGGCACAAATAAATTTACCGGAGTATTTGGCGAATGTCTCGACAATGGGCTGGGCGTTTTCTTTTTTTAGCGCCTCGCCGGTAATGATGACCGCTCCGGTATCGACGTCTTCCGGCGTCAAGCCCGCCTCTTTGTACGCGCTTTGAATGAATGCATTAACTTTGTCAGTATCGATCTTAGTTGCGGATATGTACGGCGTCAGCATAATCGGGGATCTATAGAGAACTTCACGATTGGTGACTTTGAACCGGCCTGAAAGCGACGCGCCTTCGCGCCGCAGCGTAATCTGCGAAAAAATCAGATGCGACGTCGAAGAGCCTATATCGATGCCCACGCTTTTGAGCGAGAACATCTCCAGTCCTTCGATGTCGGTGACAATCTCGTCGTCTTTTATGATAAAGTTATCCGGATGGTCGTGATCGTAAATATCGTCGTGCATAGGTCCGCCTTGCTGAAAGTTAATCCTTTCTCTGCTCACTATAAACAAGAATCCCCGCGACTGCGGGGATTCTGAGTTTCGCTTCTTGGCACGTTGAATTTGTTCTTATTGTTTGCCCATCGCCTTGGACCATTCAAAGTTCGGATTGCTGTAACATTCCTCGGGCATAATGCTGTTGATACCGCGCTTAGACAATTCTTCTTGAAATTTGCGCCGAATAAATGGATCTTCGTTCGGGTACTCGATCTGATCCTTTGCCCGGTCCTCGACCTTTTCGGCATGACCGTGGAACTGCATGGGCGGATGAAGGGCCAGATACCTGGCCATGTCGCCTCCGGCGTTAAAATGTTGGTGAAACCATTTATCCGGCGGCGTCACCATGCTGCACTCATGCCATGGACAGACGATCTTTTCTTTGCCCTCTTCCCACATGATCGAATAGCCTTCGCCCGCCGGAATGATGATGGCGCGTCCTGGACCGTGTCGGTGCGCCTTTTTATATGTCTGCGGCGCGAAGACAGACATATGTGCAGTCAACTCGGAATTCGGAAACTGCATGAAAACGCTCTTGCCGCCCGCGCCGCGCCGCTCATTGGCATCGAGCTTATTCCAAGCGCGCATGTCCGGAAAGAAGTTGCCGTACCAAAATGCCCGCATCCCCAACCCCTCATCAGCGTCTTTGGCTTGAACTAATTTGGCTTCAGAGTAAAAGTCGCCGTCACCGACGCTGGTTCTGGGCTCGTACGGGTTGTTGAAATACATGTCAGGTTCGGGCAAAGCCGACATCGCCATCGGCATATAGCTGTAATGAAATAGCCGAACCGGTTTGTCGCCTTGCATGTTGCTGAAGACGTGCCAATGATTACGCGGCACCAGGAACATTGAATGTTCCTGCCATTCGAAACTCTTCTTGGCCTTGCCTTCGCCGGCCCAGACGGTCGTCAAGCCGCGGCCGGACAACACGTAGATGATTTCGTCGAGAGCAAATTTCACCGGCGGCAACGATTTACCCGCAGGAACCTCTGTGACACGTGAAGCGGTGACGCCCTCCTGACCGACGAGTTGGATAAAAGCCGCTCTGCAGCCCCGTTCTTCCCACCACTCCAACTCAACTTTGCGCAAGTCTTCTATGTAGTATCCCCTGTGGATGGGAATACCTTTCGACTTCATCCATCGATCATAGGTAAATTCTTTGCTCCACATCGTAATGACCGGTTCCTTATTAACCGCTTCGGCCATAAATAATTCCTCCTTTTCGTACTATTGTCTGGCTTCTTTTCCGGCGACCTGGAGTCGCACCAAAGCTTTGCGGAGGGCTCCCTCCGCGGCAGCAAAGTTCTTGTCTTCGAAATGCAGTTCGCTGAGGCGCCTCTCGGCCTTCTCTTTGGCGGATCGAGCTCGATGAACATCAATTTCCGCACTGAATTCAGCTGCGGGTGCCAGGACGGTCATGATGTTGTCCAGGACTTCAGCGTATCCACCACTCACCGCCAGAAACCGCCTGGCCGTTCCCTGCTTGTAACTCATCTCGCCAGGCTCCAGAAGGGTCAAAAACGAAATATGATTGGGCAATACGCCAAACTCACCCTTGGCTCCGGGACCAGTGACCTCGTCGACCTCTTCATCAAGAACTAGGCGGCCGGGGGTCACTACTCTGAGTCTGATCTTATCCGCCATGATTTCAAAATTCTATGCGTGAACATCGGCCATTTGGACGCAAAAAAAGGCAGCGCGCCTCAGAGCTCGTATTCTCGGCTCCCTATTGAGCCGCCATTCTTTTGGCCTTTTCAACCGCTTTCTCAATCGTGCCCACCATATAGAAGGCCTGTTCGGGGATATCGTCGTATTTACCGTCGACAATCTCCTTGAAGCCGCGAATGGTATCTTTCAACTCGACATACTCGCCGGGTGTCCCTGTGAAAGCTTCCGCAACATGAAACGGCTGCGACAGGAACCGCTGTATTTTTCTCGCCCGAGCAACCGTCAGCTTATCATCTTCGGACAGTTCGTCCATACCGAGGATGGCGATAATATCCTGGAGATCTTTATACCGTTGCAGGATGAGCTGAACCTGGCGCGCCACTTCGTAATGCTCCTCGCCAACGACATGTGGATCCAAAATCCGTGACGTCGAGTCCAACGGATCGACCGCCGGATAAATTCCCAATTCGGCGATCTGCCGCGACAAAACCGTCGTCGCGTCGAGATGCGCGAAGGTGGTCGCAGGCGCCGGGTCGGTCAGATCGTCCGCGGGCACGTAAATAGCTTGAACGGAAGTGATCGAGCCTTTGCGCGTCGTAGTGATACGCTCCTGAAGCTCACCCAAATCAGTCGCCAGAGTCGGTTGATAGCCGACCGCCGAAGGCATGCGTCCCAGGAGTGTGGAGACCTCGGCGTTGGCCTGGGTAAAACGAAAAATATTGTCCAGGAACAGGAGAACATCCCTCCCTTCGTCATCGCGGAAGTATTCGGCCAAAGTCAAGGCGGTCAACGCGACTCGGGCGCGAGCTCCGGGAGGTTCATTCATCTGCCCGTAAACCAGCGAGGTTTTGTTGATAACGCCGGACTCTTTCATTTCCAGCCACAAATCATTTCCTTCACGGGTGCGCTCGCCAACCCCACCGAAGACGGAAAACCCGCCATGCTTCATGGCCACATTATTGATGAGCTCCATCAAAATGACCGTCTTACCGACGCCGGCGCCGCCAAACAAACCGATTTTACCGCCGCGAGCGTAGGGGGCAAGCAGGTCCACAACCTTAATGCCGGTTTCCAAAGCTTGAACTTTGGTTTCCTGATCGACAAATTCTGGCGTCGGGCGGTGAATAGGATACGACTTCAAGGCATTGATCGGGCCGGCGTCATCGACTGGCTCGCCGATAACGTTGAGTATTCGTCCAAGCGTTTCTTCACCCACCGGCACGGTGATGCCGGCGCCGGTATCCATCACCTCCAGGCCACGCACAAGACCTTCTGTGGTGTCCATGGCGATACAGCGCACTGTGTTTTCGCCCAAATGCTGGGCTACCTCGAGAACCAAATTCCATGGCTCCTCGTTGATCGCCGAGTTGCTGACTTTCAACGCATTATAGATAGGCGGCAAAGCACCATCGCCGAACTCAACGTCTATGACGGCTCCGAGAACCTGGGTAACTTTTCCCATAGTCATACTAAGGCTTCCTCCGTTCGGTTCCTCACTTCAAAGCTTCCGCCGTCCCGACAATCTCCATGAGTTCTCGAGTAATCGAGGCTTGACGTGCCCGGTTCATCTGCAAGGTCAAACTCCCCATCATTTTTGAAGCGTTCGTGGTGGCGGAATCCATAGCTGTCATGCGCGCGCCATGCTCGCTTGCGGTTGCCTCCAACAGCGCCCTCTGGATTTTTATCTCAGTGATTTTGGGCAAAAGACTTGATAACAGTTCCTCAACCCCCGGCTCATACAGGTACTCTGTGAGCTGATCCGTCTCTTCCGTGTCATTCAGAGCCACCGGCAGAATTTTCTCGAGTGTTGGCACCTGGGACAGAGCTGAGCGAAAATGGCTGTAGAGTAGATACACCGCGTCGGTTTGCCCATCGACAAACAAGCTGGTCAGTTTCGCTGCTATTTCCTCGGCTAAATCTTCCGGCGCCATCGACAGAAAATTAGTGTAACGGTCGCCGACCTCGCCCCTGCGACGGCGATAATAGTCGGCTCCCTTACGACCGACGAAGCTAAGAGTAATTTCCTTTCCTGCTCCGTGGCTACGGATAAAAGCTTCGGCGGCGCGAATAAGATTGGCATTATAACCGCCGCACAGGCCGCGGTCGGATGTCACCAATACCAACTGAATGCGCTTCTCTTCCCGCGTCGTCAGCAGTGGATGCGCCGCCCGAGAGACCCTTGAAGAAAGATTTTTCAACAGATCCGCCATCTTATCGGCGTAAGGCCGTGCCTCCACCGCTGCCTCTTGAGCGCGGCGCAGCTTGGCCGCCGACACCATCTTCATCGCTTTGGTGATCTGTTGGGTATTGCGAATCGAGCTGATCCGCTTACGAATTACTTTTAAGGTCGCCATTACGCCTGGAAAACAGCCGCAAAATCTTCCAATACCTTGATCATCTTGGCTCGCAGATCACCATCGAGCTCGCGTTTCTTCAATATATCCGTGAACAAATCCGGTTGCTTCGACTGGACAAACGCGAACAGTTCCTGCTCGAACTTCTTGATTGACCCCAGCGGCAGTTCATCTATGAAACCATTGGTACCGGCAAAAATAATCAAAATTTGCTTCTCCACCGGCAACGGTTCGTACTGTCCTTGCTTTAGCAATTCCACAAGCCGGCTGCCGCGGTTCAGCTGGCGTTGTGTTGTTTGATCCAGGTCCGAACCGAACTGCGCAAAGGCGGCCATCTCGCGATATTGCGCCAGTTCCAACCGCAGAGTACCGGCCACTTGCTTCATCGCCTTGATCTGGGCGTTACCGCCGACGCGCGAAACCGAGATGCCCACGTTGATCGCCGGCCGGACGCCTGAATAAAAAAGATCGCTTTCCAAAAAGATCTGGCCATCGGTGATCGAGATGACATTGGTGGGAATATAGGCCGAAACATCGCCAGCCTGAGTCTCGATAATCGGCAGCGAGGTCAAAGAACCGCCGCCCAAGGCGTCGCTCATCTTTGCCGCCCGTTCTAGCAAGCGGGAGTGCAGATAAAACACGTCACCGGGATAGGCTTCGCGACCGGGCGGCCGGCGCAGCAACAACGATAGCTGGCGGTACGCTACGGCGTGTTTGGAGAGGTCGTCATACACCACCAGAGCATGACCCCCGTTGTCCCGGATATACTCGCCGATGGTGCAGCCGCTGTACGGCGCAATGTACTGCAGCGGCGCCGACTCCGAGGCGGTGGCCGCAACTACGATGCTATAGTCCATGGCGCCGGTCTCACGCAGCTTATCGACCACCTGGGCCACCGTGGAGCGCTTCTGGCCGATGGCCACGTAGATACAAATTACGTTTCCGTCCTTCTGATTGATGATCGTGTCGATGGCGACCGCGGTCTTGCCGGTTTGCCGATCGCCGATGATCAGCTCGCGCTGACCGCGCCCAATGGGAATCATCGCGTCGATGGCTTTTAATCCCGTCTGCAGGGGTTCTTTCACCGGCTGCCGGGCGACAATTCCCGGGGCCTTGATCTCTATTCGTCGACGCTCGCTGGTCTCGACGGGGCCGCGGCCGTCGATGGGTTCACCCAACGCATTGACCACACGGCCGACCAGTGCCTTGCCGACGGGAACCTCGGCGATACGCCCGGTGCGTTTCACCGTGTCGCCCTCTTTGATCATGTGAGTTTCACCGAACAGGGCCGCGCCGACATTGTCCTCTTCGAGGTTCAGCGTTAAACCGAAAATATTATGTGGAAACTCAAGCAACTCCCCCGCCGCCACTCGATCGAGCCCATATATTCGGGCGATCCCGTCGCCGGTCGACAGCACCGTACCGACCTCCTGGACTTCGACGGTTTTCTCGTAATCGCGAATCTGTTCCTTGATGATTCGGCTGATTTCCGCTGTTCCGATTTGCATATTGGCTCCTTCAAAACCCGCGCGTGATCCGTTGCTTCATATTTTCAAGCTGCGTGCGCACACTCCCGTCAAAGATCTTTCCTTCGAGCTCTACGACTAGGCCGCCGATCAGTTCGGGGTCGCCTTGTTCCTCGAGTATAACGTCCTTTCCTGACAGCCGGCATAACGAGGCGCGCAACCCTTCGAAAAGAGCCGGCTGTAACGGCGTGGGCGCGATCACCTTCGCTTCCACACGTCCTTTCGCTTCATTTAGCAAACGTCGGTAACTGGCGACGATCGACGGAACAAAGTCAAGGCGATCGCGTTCCAGGAGAAGAACAAAGAGGTTTTCTGTAATTGCAGAGAGTTGTAGATTCTTTGTCACGCCGAGAAGAATTTTTTTTCGGCTGTCGAGCCTGAACGCTGGGTTACTGAGCACCGCCCGAAGCGACGATTCGTTGTGGGCGGAAAGAAACGCTTTGAGTTCATCGCCGAGGCGTTCCTCGTCCCCGGTTTCGCGAGCCAACTCGAAGAGCGCCTTGGAATATCTACGGCTGAGACTGCCTTCAATCATCTGACTTGCCCAACATCGTGCGTGAATTCTTGCACAAGGCGCTGCTGGTCAGACGGCGAGATATGCGTCCGCACCAGATCCGTGGCGAGCGCTCTTGCCTTTTCCGCGATTTCGCCTAGAACTTGTTGTCTGGCAACTTTTAATTCCTGATCGGCAAGAAACCGAGCATCGCTGATAATTTTCGCGGCCAAGTCTTCGGCTTCTCTAATAAGGCGAGCCTTATCTCTTTCACCTTCCGCCTTGAGGGAATCCCCGATGGCTCTACTCTCGTTTTCGATATTGGCCAAACGGTGCCTGTAATCTTCAACAAGAGCTGCGGCTTGCTGTTTACGCGCGGCAGCGGCCGTCATCGTCGTCACGACTTGCTCGCGCCGCGATTGGAGAAATCGGCGCACCGCAGGGAATGCGAAAAAGTAAATTATACCGACATAGATCAGAAAATTGAGGAGCGGAAAAATGATGCCGCTAAGATCTGCTTCATGAGGCTCGGCTCCCCCGGCCGCCCAAGCTTCGGCGACAAGAAAAACATCCAGGAGTCTCATCCCACTCGCCTCCCGAGAATCTTCTGGACCATATCCTGGGCCACTGCTTCGGACTCACGCATAGCCAACTCGCGCTCTCTTGCTAACTGATTTTGAATATCAAGCCGGGCCTGCTCGAGTATTCGCGCCGCTTCCTCTCTTCCGTGGCTTAAGAGAGCTTCCCTTTGCTGGCGAGCTTCTTGGATTATGGACTCCTTGACTGCGTTGCCGGCGGCGACTTCTTTAGCAATCGCCTGTTCGTACTGAACACGCAGCTGTTCTCCGTCATGCTCCAAAGCAAAAGATTCATCGTGCGCGCCGGCGGTTTGCCGCTCGCGCTCATCGAGCAGCGTGAGATAGGGACGGAAAAGGACCTTGTTAAGGATAGCCCAGAGAAGCAAAAACAGTAAAATCTGCCAAATAATTGAATAGTCTAAGACAATCATTGGTTAAATTCACGAATACCTTGCATCAGCCAGTGCTCGGCTCGACTAACCGTAGGATGCGGTAGCCCGAGTGGAGCCAGCCCGCCTATGGAATTCGTCTTCAGCTGAACGTTAAAAATACCGGATGGGATAAACGGCGAACGAGGTTAATTGTTGGAATCGTTCTGCAGTTTAGGCGCTTGCGCGCCCACAATTTTTTCGGCATTCATGGCTTTCGAATGCACGACTCCAACTTTTTCTTTTGCCGCTCCCATAGAGCAGTCACCGTCAAACACCACACCCTCTGTGATAATCAGTCGAGGGGCCGCCATATTGCCGAACAGCCGACCCGGGGCTAGCAGTTCAACCCTCTCCTTCGCTGTCACATTGCCTTCGAGCTTGCCGCGAATAACGACGATTTGCCCGGATACCTTCGCCCGCACATCGGCCCCTTCACCGATCGTCAGGGTTCCCTGGCATTTGATCTCTCCTTCTACGCTACCGTCGATGCGGGCTGATCCTTCGAAAGTAAGCTGACCGGTGATTCGACTTCCCTTATAAAGGTGGCCAACCAGTCTCGCCTCCGCAGGTGTGGAAATAACTTCGACTTTTGGCTTAGGCGTAGCGATAGTCGGAGCTGGCTCAGGAATTGACTGGATTACCTCAGGAGTCTTTTCCGGTTCCGTGCCCTTCTTCCCACCCGAGTTTCGATCAAACCACGCCATACAATGTTAGCCCCCTGTGCTGAGCAAGTTTGCTATAGCACCCCAAAATGCCGTTGTCAAAACTCGGGACAGAAGAAAATGCCGTGCCCGAATTTCGGCTGACATGGTATTTTCCGCTCCAACAGGTTTAAAGAGTATCTTTGCCGCGAATCCAAGAAGCAGTATCATCTCAGTCACGACCTTCGAAGATGTAGAGCTTCCCAGTCTGCAGCGGCCACTGCCATAAAGGGCTCCAACTTTAGGGGCCTTGACGCTGCAAAACGGATTTGCATATTACTGTAGGCGACTGGCGGTGTACCTTTGAACTCAAGACGCGGGTTGAGTTTATTCCACGACTTGGGTGCTAGCCAACGACGCCGGCCGCGAAACTCGGTAGAGTTCATAGCAAGAATTAACTGCGTTAGGAATAAAAAATAGATGTTAAAGATCCTTTTAATCGTTGCCGCTCTAATCAGCGGTGTGTCCGCCGGCATCACCGCTGAGAGTGACAAGAAACAAGGCCCGGTCTATGCCACCTTGAAAACCAGCATGGGTGATATCGTTATCCTTCTATTCGCAGAAAAGGCGCCGAAGACCGTTGCTAATTTCGTCGCACTGGCCAACGGAAGTAAGGAATGGACCGATCCCAGGACCGGCGAGAAGGTCAAGAGGCCGCTCTACAATGGTACGATCTTTCATCGTGTGATCCCGGGATTCATGATTCAGGGAGGTGATCCCCTGGGCAACGGCACCGGCGGCCCCGGTTTCCGGTTTCCGGACGAGTTTCACCCGGACCTTAAACACACCAAACCGGGTATTGTTTCCATGGCCAATGCCGGACCCAATACCAACGGGAGCCAATTCTTCGTCACGCATAAGGCGACACCCTGGCTCGACGGCAGGCACAGTGTCTTTGGCGAAGTGATCAAAGGACAAAACGTGATCGACGCCATCGCAAATGTCGGCCGGGATTTTCGCGACCGGCCGACGAAGGATGTCGTCCTCCAACAGATCGTTATCACACGAGGTTCTTACTGACAGCCGCGGTCAACAGGTCAGCTGTGCGGCCGGATTTGCCGGCTCATCGCAAACGGCACCCAAGCCGACCAATAAATATTGAGTTTAGGTTACGCATCACGCGCGACCGGTTGATTGCAGCCGCCGCTTCCTTTGCAATAAATGCTGCTCTACAATCGTTATCCGTGCAAGCGACTGATCAGAAATTGAACGATCATTTTGAAGTAGCGCGAATTTTATGCGTGCGACCCAAGTGAGGATTGACACATGACAAGCTTTACATGGTCCTTCGGGCGAATGGTGTTGCTAGCTATTTTGCTAGTGCTGCTCCTTCCGATAGCGGTTTTTACCTCGGCGCACGGGGCAGAACTGCCGCTGGTGCGCATCGCTCACGGCGCCTTCAGCGAGAAAATCGCCGTGATGTGGATCGGCGCCGAGCGGGGAATCTTTCGCAAGCACGGCGTCAATGTCGAAGTCATCGCCATTCGCACCGGTCCACAATCCATGGCCGCCATGGCTTCCGGCGACATTCAAGTCGCCTACACCATTCCGGGATCCGTAGTCAGTGCATCGGCCAGCGGCATGGATGTCGCTTTCTTCGCCGGCATCGTCAACATGGCCGAGGGCGATTTTATGGGTGGGCGCAGTATCCGTAACCCGGAAGATCTGAGGGGCAAGCGGCTGGGGGTTCAAAGCATCGGCGGCGGCACCTGGTCAAACTCCATGCTTGCCCTCGAGTACCTCGGATTGGAGCCCAATAGAGACAAAATCACTGTTTTGGTGATTGGCGATACGCCGATTCTGACCCAATCCCTGGCGGGCGGTAATATCGAGGCGGCCTATCTGACCTACGGCTATAGCAAGACGCTCAAGGACAAAGGCTTTCCGCTGCTTTTGGATATGGCCAAGGCTCCCATCCCATATCAGGGCCTCGCGCCGGCAACGCAGCGCCCCTACATTCGGCAGAATCCGCAGATCATCGATTCTCTGATGCGTGGTTTTGTAGAATCCATCGCCTTCATCCAAAAACCGGCAAATAAAGAAGTCGTGCTACGCTCGTTGGCCAAGAACCTGCGGCTGAAAACTCACCAGGACGCTGAGGCCGGCTACGATTCGCTGCAATGGATGTATGGTCTCGACATAAAACCGAACACATCCGGGGTTGCCAACATGGCACGGCTTCTGGCGTTGGGAAACCCCAAAGTTAAAGATGTGAAAATGGAAGATGTGGTCGATGAGGCGCCGTTCCAGCGTCTGGAGAAAAGCGCATTTTATCGGCAGCTCCTTGTCGAGGCGAAGAAATAAGCGACCCGCATGATAAACCCCTCATCGTCTGGAATCTAATCGGCAGCACCTTTGCCGTGCGATTTCAGTAGCTCCATGAACTGCTTGCGTAGCTTGCGCAATTTAGGCGGAATCATGACGTGACAATAAGCTTGAAAGGGATTGTTGGCATAGTACTTCTGATGATAATTCTCCGCCGGATAGAAGTCGATCAATGGTTCTAACGTGGTCGTGATCGGCTTGTCGAAACTACCGGCCACCTCGAGTTCTTTGATAAAGCTCTCCGCATGCTGTTTTTGCTCCTCATTGGCATAGAGGATCGCCGAGCGATACTGCGTGCCCACGTCGTTGCCCTGGCGATTGAGCGTCGTCGGGTCGTGGGTCGCAAAAAAGACTGTCAGCAAATCGCGGAAAGAGATCTGCTCGGGATCGAACTCGATGCGGATGACTTCGGCATGCCCGGTGCCCCCGCCGCATACTTGCTCATAGGTCGGATCATTGACCGTGCCCCCTGCATAGCCGGAAACCACAGAAAGCACGCCACGCAGCTCGTCAAACACCGCTTCGGTGCACCAAAAACAACCTCCGCCGAAAACTGCAACTTCTGTTCGTTGCGTCATTTTACCCCCAGTTCCCGGTTCACTTCCCGCTGCACAGAGAAATCAAAAACCCGCCCCACCGGAATCGGCGCCGGCAAGCCGAGAATTTCAGCGTCGGCCTTAAGGTATTCGGTGAGTTCATCATCACTTGGAATTCCATCTGTGGTAAATGCCCCACTGGATATCCGATAGGTCTCCAAAGCCGTTTTGTGATCGACGTTTAAGTATTTCGCCAATACCTCGGCAGCGCCGCGCTTGTTCTGGTGAAAATAGCGATTGGCCCTGGCGCGCGCCGAACAATCCGCTTTACCAGATCCGGTTGTTCCTTCAGAGTTCTATCCAATGTGCCCAACCCATTTTGAATGCTGGTAAATTCATCCATGGCGCTCGCTAGTACATTCATTTTGTACTTGTCGCGGGCGACGATCACAGTCGGCGGCGAAAGGATACCAACCTGAATCGAACCGTTCACCAGAACTTGAAGCTGGGTGGGCACATCGCCGCCGAGAACCACCGTCACATCTTTATCCGGATTGAGGCCCGCTTTGCGCAATAAGCGGATCCCTGCGGTGTGCTGGCTTCCACCCAGGGTCGTGGTTCCCATCACTTTTCCCTTTAGGTCATTGAAGGTTTTGAGCTCGGGCCGACTAACCAGCCAGAAGATCGGACGCCGGAGACCGACGGTCAAGATTTTAATCGGCGCGCCCCGCGGAATCGCCCTGATGGCGCTGCCGATGGACCCGAGCGCATGCACGTCGCCGGAAACTATGGCCGCGATGGCAGCGGTAGCTCGGACCTGCACGAGTTGACCGTCCAGTCCTTCCTCGCGAAAAAATCCGCGGTCCTGCGCGATAAATAGGTCGATCGATGCGATGCTGCGGCTGGAATAGGTGACGATCACTTTCTGGAGAGGGGCTTGTGCATAAAGCAACGCGGGCGAAACAAGCGCCACAAGCACAGTCAAAACCGGGAAAAAACTGAAGATCATGTTGGCAGGTTCCTTCTTGGCAGCGACCCGCACGGCGTTTTCTAACGCAGGACTCTTATCAATCGCATCCCGGCAAATCAATCTCACAGCTGCGTCAGGATCGTGCCGGCATGCGCTCAGAACCGACCTGCCGTGTTTTGGGTACATCCGTCCACAGTCACCACAACCTTGACAACCCTCTGTGGACATGATTTTTTTTGAGCTTCGAACATTACGGAGGATTTTTATGGCCAAACTGCTGATTGCCGGTGAGTACGTGGACTCGGAAAGCAAGGAGACCACCGATGTTAAGAATCCGGCTACGGGAGAGATCGTCGATTCGGTCCCTAAAGGAACCGTAAACGATATCCGCCGCGCCATCGATGTGGCAAAGGGAGCATTGAAAAAGTGGTCCGAGATGGCGCCGTCCAAGCGTGGCGCTATTCTACTGCAAGCCGGTCATGCCGTGCTTCAACAGGAAAAGGAACTCGCGACCCTGTTAACCCGCGAACAGGGTAAACCTATGCGTGAATCTATCTTGGAAATCCGGCGATTCGTACACACTCTGGATCATTACGGCGGTATGGCAAAGAGTCTGCGCACGGCTGCGGTCATGCTCGACACCGGGCGGCACGGCTTGGTTCTGCGCAAGCCGCTGGGTGTTTGCGGTTCGATCGTGCCCTGGAATTTTCCTGTATCTTTGATGGGCAACAAACTTGGCCCTGCTCTCCTTAGCGGTAATACGGTCGTCGTCAAGCCCGCAGGGACGACCCCGCTTACAGACCTGCGCTGCTGCGAATTGATCGATAAAGCTATTCAAGACGGCGGCGGTCCCAAGGGGGTCCTCAATGTCGTTACCGGACCCGGCAGCGTCGTCGGGGAAGAATTGCTCGTCAATCCCACGGTTCGTAAAATTGGTTTTACGGGAGCAACCGACACGGGAAGGCGCGTAATGCAGTCTGCCGCCAAGGATTTCAAGCATGTGACGTTGGAACTTGGCGGCAGCGATCCGATGATCGTATGCGATGACGCCGACATAGACCGGGCCGTGAGCGCGGCGTCCGTAGGACGTTTCTTTAATTGTGGCCAAGCGTGCCTGGCTGTGAAAAGGCTTTACCTGTTCGACAGCATCGCCGATGCTTTTATGGAGAAGCTGGTCGAAAAGGTGAAAAGAATCAGCGTAGGCAACGGCTTGAAGTCCGGCGTTCTGATGGGACCTCTGCACACGGCGGAACAACGCCGTGAAGTTGAAGAGCAGGTAGAGGACGCGGTGCAGCGGGGCGGTAAGGTACTTTATGGCGGCCAGAGGCCCAAAGGCGAAGACTACGACAAGGGTTTTTATCTTCAACCCACGCTGGTAGCCGACGTCGACCCGGAGTCCCGGCTGCTCCAGGAAGAATGTTTCGGGCCGGCATTGCCGATCGTCCGTGTTAAAAATCTCGAGCACGCTATCGAACAAGCGAATAATTCGATTTTCGGTCTGGGCTCTTCCATTTGGACGCGGGACATCAATCGCGCCATGGCGGGCGCCGAGCGTATTGAAGCCGGTTACACGTGGGTGAATTCGGCGCAGATTATCTATGACGAGCTGCCTTTCGGCGGTGTTAAGCAAAGCGGCCTGGGTAAAGAGCATGGTGAGGAGGCTATCGAGCACTACACTGATTCGAAATCGGTCGTCATTGCAACCGAGACCCATTCCGAGATCGTTGGCGGGGAGTGAGCATCCCGTGCAATTTCGGGCGACTCTAACCTTTCAATATAAAAGCTGAGATTATTTTAGGTGCCCAACGAGCCCGCACCCATGGAACTCACGCTACCTGAAATCTACAATGCCGCTACGACTTTCGTGGACGACAATATCGCGCGGGGTTTTGGCGCTAAAGTCGCCATTTACTACCGTGACGAAGAAATTACCTACCAGGAAGTTTACGACAGAGTTAACCGGACGGGCAATGCGCTGAGGGAACTCGGCATCGAAATTGAGCACCGCGTATTGCTGGCTCTCCCCGATTCTCCTGAGTTCGCTTACAGCTTTTTTGGCGCGATCAAACTCGGCGCGGTGCCCATTCCGACCAATCCCTGGATGACGGCCAGAGACTATGAATATTTAATCAACGACAGCCGTGCGCGGGCGCTTATTGTTCATGAGTCTCTGCTGCCGGAAATTGAAAAGATCTGGAACAATACAAGTTACTTAAAACACATCATCGTCGTCGGTCCCGGCCGTGGAAAAGCACATTCTTTTGAGAGTTTAATCGCCGGGGCTCCGGATAAACTCGAACCCGAGGCCACCCACCGCGATGACGTTTGTTTCTGGGGTTACACCTCCGGCAGCACCGGGTTTCCCAAGGGCGCGGTTCACTTACAGCACGACATGATTACGATCACGGATCTGTTCGTGAAGCCGGTGCTCGATATGACCGAAAGCGACATATGCTTTTCAGCTTCCAAACTTTTCTTTTCGTACGGCTTGGGTAATTCTCTCTATTTTCCGTTCCGTTTCGGCGCATCCACGGTTCTGTGGCCGGACAAGCCGGATCCGGACAAAATTCTTCAAGTGATCGATCGCTACAAACCGACTTTTTTCTTTTCGGTGCCAACACTCTATGCCCGCTTCCTGAGAGTGGAGAAAAAATACGATCTAAGCTCGTTGCGAATCTGCCTCTCCTCCGGCGAACCGCTGCCGCCCGCGCTTTTCCATCAGTGGAAAGACCGTTTTGGCGTTGAACTGCTCGACGTCGTCGGCTCCACGGAAGCCACACATGATTTTCTGGCCAATCGCCCCGGCCGTGCCAAGGCCGGCAGCAGCGGCGAAGTGACCCCGGCGTTCGAAGCCAAGATCGTGGATGATGAGGGACACGAGGTGCCGATTGGTGAAGTTGGCAATTTGATGGTGAAAGGAGACGCCAACTCGCCGTACTACTGGAACAAGCATGAGCAAACCAAGCGGATGATGCAGGGCGAGTGGTTGAAAACAGGCGATACCTATTATCGCGATCATGAGGGCTACTACTGGTACTGCGGCCGCTCTGACGACATGATGAAAGTGGGTGGTTTATGGGTCTCGCCCATCGAGATTGAAAATACCCTGATGGAGCATCCCGCGGTTCTAGAATCCGGTGTGATCGGCGCCACAGATGCGGATGGCCTGCTCAAACCAAAAGCTTATGTCGTGTTGAAGCCAGAGTTCAAACCATCCGATAACCTGCGCAGCCAGCTTCAGAATTACGTCAAGAACAAGCTCGCGCCTTATAAATACCCCCGTTGGATCGAATTTGTCGACGATCTGCCCAAGACGGTGACCGGGAAAATCCAGCGGTTCCGCCTACGCGGCTAACCGAGCAAGGAGCATCACGATGAGCAGCATTAAAGAACTCAAAGAAAATCTTGCTTTCTCATGCAATATTCTGGCCTACGAAGGCCACTGGGATAATATCCTCGGCCACGTCTCGGTCAGAATTCCGGGGCAGGAGCGAATTTTAATGAAGCCGCACAGCTTCGGCTTCGAAGAAATTCGGCCTGAGCACATCATTGAAGTTGATTTGGACGGTAACAAAGTGGCCGGCAAGTATGAACGCCACTCCGAAGTCTTCATTCATACCGAGATTTTTAAAGTCCGTTCGGACGTTAATTGTGTAGTGCACTCTCATCCGCCCTTTGCGGTGGCGCTGGGCTCGCTGCGCCAGCCGCTGCGCCCCATCAGCCATGAAGGAAACATTTTTTACGAGGGCTTGCCGCTATTTGATCATACGACGGCGCTGATTCGAACCCCGGAACTCGGTGTAGAAGTGGCTAAAAGCCTTGGCCAATGCCGCGGCGTTTTGATGAAGAATCATGGTTCCACGGTGGTGGGGGAAAGCATTGAAGTCGCAACCCTCTATGCGATCTTTCTCGAGAAAGCAGCCCGCATCCAGTTAATGGCCACGGCTTCCGGTGACCCTTCCTGGACCAGCGACGAAGAAGCTGTGGTCAAATACGAACAAATCTACACGCCCCATCGCTTGGGCTCAATGTGGGACTATTTCGTGCGCCGCGCTAAAAAGTTTCGCAAATCGAGCTGAACCTGGCCTACGATTTTGCTCGCGCAAGGAAGAGCAAGCGCAGGTCGAGCGCAGACGTTACTTGCCTAGCAGTATGGTGTCCCGCCGCTATTTAGCGGCGGATTTTTTGAACAAGCCTTCTTTCTCCAGCGCGGCAACGAAACGCATGTCAATAACATCCTCCGGTTTAGCGGTCCTGGCCGTCGTATCCTGCTCGGCTACTTCTGCTAACACCGCCTCCATACCCTTGTGGCTTACGAAGGGCGGGTATTCCAGATACTCACGGAATTGATTGTAGGCATCCTCGAGCACTTCCTGGTCGGTTAATTTGGTGTATTTACCCAGCACCCGAATACCGACTTGTTTGTTACTTCTGAACAGCTGTACGGCCTCGGAATAAGCCCGTACCACACGGCGCACAGTGTCTTCATTATCTCTGATGTAATTGCGTGTCGTACCCAATGCCACCGATACGGTTTCAGGACCCTCCTTGGCGAGATTCATTAGCTCATTGAATCCCGCTTTACGTGCCCGGCTGTTGGTGGGAGGCGATACGATGCCGGCGTCAATTTGACCCGCCATAAGAGCCGTTAAGATATTCGGTACCTGCATCAATGGGAGGATTTGATAATCGCTGGGCTTTAGATTAGCTCGACCAAGCGCGTACAAGGCGGCGGTATGAGTCGATGAGCCGACACGGGTAATGCCGATCTTTTTTCCCCTAAGATCGGCAATTTTCTTGATCTCAGGCTTACTCATGAGAGAGAAAACAAATCGGTTTGTCGCGCCGGCGACCATTGCCAGATTCGCCCCTTTCAGATTTGCCTGAGCGGCATTCAATCCATCCATGTAGGAAAAGGCCAGTTCTCCGGCTAAAATAGCCTGAATACCTCGCGAGCTTGAGGGGATGTGAATGAGCTCAACGTCTAAGCCGTTCTTCTTAAACAAGCCTTCTTCCTGAGCTACATAGACCCCGCTTTGTGCACCGGTGACTGCCGTCCAGTTTATCCGTACATTCTTCTGCGCCAACGCTGGTGCCGCCAGCATCAAAGGCAGCAAAAGAAGCCCGACTGTCAAATACAGTCTTTTCATCGAGATCCCCCCTAAATTCGGTTTAGCCTGATGCGTATTACCAAAGACCTAGTTCAGAGTCAATTCGCGTCGGCGGTTCGTTGGCAATCGGTATAAACCATGTTAGATAGGCCGCATGAGCAAGAAATTACATCTCACGCTGGCCTGCGGGGATTATGAAAGCATCCGAGCGCTCAAAGAGGGAACGGTCAAGCCGGACGGCATCGAGCTCACGGTTTTAACGGACATGAGTTCGGATGTCCGCCATTGGCGTATGATTCGCAATCGCGAATTCGACATAGCCGAGCTCTCCATGTCAAATTACCTGATGGCCCGGTACGTCGGCTTGCCTTTTGTAGCCATACCGGTTTTTCTTCATCGCCGCTTCCGGCATAGCTTCATCTTTTTAAACGCGGCCAAAGGGATTGCCAAGCCCACCGACTTGATCGGTAGGAAGGTCGGCCTGCGCAATTTTCAAGCGACTGCCAATTTGTGGATCCGCGGCATTCTCGAGCACGAGCACCAGGTTCCACACAAACAACTTCAGTGGTTCAAACAAGATGAGGAAGAAGTCGAGTGGACTCCTCCGGCAGACTTAAACATTCGACGGATCACTGCCGGAAAGCACGTTGACCAAATGTTAGTGGACGGCGAGTTAGATGCTTTGATCCATCCCGAGCTCATCCAGCCGATACTCGAGAAGGACAAGAGGGTGAGTCGTCTATTTCCAAATTACCGTGAATTGGAAATAGACTATTTCAAGCGTACAGGGATATTTCCAATCATGCATACAACCGCCATACGGCAAGAACTTGTCGAGAAGCATCCGTGGGTGGCAATCAATCTCATGCAAGCCTTCGAAGAGTCCAAAAAGGTTGCCTACAAGCGTATGGAGAATCCCCGCATCGTTCCACTGGCCTGGTTCCGGCATTTCCTGGAAGAACAAGAAGAGATACTCGGAACCGATCCATGGGTTTACGGCCTCGGTGACATCAATCGCAAATGCCTGGAAACATTGATGCAGTACTCCCAGGAACAGGGGTTACTCGGACGGAAAATGACTGTGGACGAGCTGTTTATCAACACCGCCGCACATTCCTGAGGTGCCCATGGAAGTCGCCATCGTTGCGGGAGTAGGCCCCGGTCTCGGAGCTTCCTTAGCACGCGTCTTTGCACGGCAAGGCTACGCCGTAGCGTTACTGTCGCGCAGCCACGAGCCGAGTGCTCAGTTGGCCGACGAGATCCGCTCCGGAAATGGCCGCCCGCTCGCCATCCCAACCGATGCTACGCGAGCCGATTCGGTGCAAGAAGCGATCGAAAAAATCAAAGGAGAATTAGGGCAGATAACAGCCCTGGCATACAATGCCAGTGGGTATGGTCGCGGCGAATTTCTAAAACTCGACCCTAAAACGATACACGAATCGTTTGAAGCGGGCGTCATAGGCGCAGTTCATTTGTGTCAGGCGGTGATTCCTGAGATGCTCTCTGCCGGCCATGGTTTCGTCTCGCTCACCGGTGCCACCGCTGCGCTACGCGGCGGCGCCGGCTTCGCCCCATTAGCTATAGCTAAATCTTCGTTGCGCATGCTTGGGCAGTCGCTGGCACGTGAATTTCACCCGAAGGGTATACACGTCGTCCATGTGATTGTTGATGGACAGATTGACACACCTCGACTTCGTTCAAGGGAGCCAAATCGACCGCGAAACACGGTCATTTCCCCCGACAGCATCGCCGAATCAATCCTATACATGCTGAAACAAACGCCCGACGCGTGGACACAAGAATTCGACCTGCGACCGCACCTTGAGGTTTTTTAAAGCCGTTTACACGCAATGCGATTTGCTCTTCCCCGCACATTAGCGTAAGTTTTCAAAGCCTGTAGGCACTCGGCATTGAAATAGAACACCCGTTCCCGGGTGCTTTAATAGCTTCAGGAACTGAACTAAAGTTGGCCAGGAGGAATTGCTAATGTTTGGAAAAGGCGTCCATCAGCAAGAAGAAGCGTTGCTACGTGAGATTATCCGTACCATTGACAAGAAAATCGATTATAGCGCCCGCGAGGGTGAAGGATCGCGTTTCAGCGTGCATTTTACATCGCGCGGTCATGATGCGGTGGTTTCTCTCGACCTTGAGGATCTCAAGGCGGCTCTGCACGACATGACCAAACGCAACGAAATCCGCCAAAAGATTAAAGCCAGGTATGATCACTTGGACCAGTCCCGTTATAACAGTGATATTTTGGGTCTGAAATCAGCAAAACTGCTGCGGGCGGCACCCAAACCGGAACCGGGAAGACAGCAACGCGGTTTTGGTAGAGGCGGACCGCGGCGGTGATCTAAGAAGATCATTATCTCATTATCCGTCCGTTCTGCTGCGCGTATTACTGATCTTATTGCACATAGAGATGGGAAGAGATGGGAAAAACGCAACCAGTCCAGCGCTTGCTGGAGCAAAAAGGCCAGCTCATCATCCCCGGAGTGTATGATGCGCTAAGCGCTAAACTCGCCACGCGAGCGGGCTTCGACGTTATTTTCATAACTGGTTATAGTCTCGCCGCGACAATGCTTGGCGAGCCGGACTTTGGCATTCTTACACAGACCGAAATGCTCTCTGCAGCGCGGAGAATTTGCGCGGTAACAGAAACACCAGTGATCGTCGACGCCGACACTGGTTACGGCAACGCCATCAATGTTATCCGAACGGTCGAGGAACTAATTCGAATCGGCGCGAGCGGCATGTTTTTAGAAGACCAGGTTTGGCCAAAAAGATGCGGGCACATGAAAGGTAAACAGGTTATCCCTCTTGAAGAGCACCTTGAAAAATTACGCGCTGCCACCGACACCAAGCAGGACCGAGATTTCTACATCGTTGCACGCACCGATGCGCGCCAAGCCTCTGGACTTGCTGACGCTATAAACAGAGGACTTGCTTTCAAGGAAGCTGGCGCGGATGCGGTGTTTATCGAAGCGCCTGAAAATAGGGAAGAAATGAGAGAAATCTCACGCAATGTACCCGGCCCTTTAGTTGCAAACATGCTTGAAAGAGGCGTAACGCCGCTCATGAAACCTGCAGAGCTTCGCGATCTCGGCTTCGAACTAATCGTTTGGCCCTTGGCGCCGCTCTATGCAGCCGCAAAGTCACTTGACGACGTCTATACGACTCTGCATAGAGATGGGACAACTCAGGATATTCTCGATCGTCTTATGCCTTTCGATCAGTTCAACGAAATTGTAGGTTTGGAAAAAAAGTACGAACTGGATAGGAAGTATAAGACTTAGTCCTTGCCCTATTCTCAAGGGAAAATGCATTATAGACGCATCGGCATGAGAACGTAGAGATAATCCTCGCTACCGCTCTTCTTCACGACGCTTGGACTAAGCTCGTCCTTTAATTCGATTTGAACTTCACCTTCGTTCCCGAGTACATGTAGAACGTCAATCAAATACCGCGCATTAAAGCCTATACTAAGCGGTTTGCCGTTATAATCCATTTCCACTTCTTCCACCGCCTCGCCCAGGTCCGGATTGTGCGCCGAAATTGCTAGCTTGTCCTGCTTGAAATCCATCTTGATACCTTTGTAGCGTTCGCTGGAGAGAATTGAAACCCGGCGTAAAGCTTGCAAGAGTTCCGCGTGCTCTATATGGGCAATATTTTGGTTTCCCTTGGGTATGACTTTGGTATAATCAGGAAAATCGCCGTCGATCAGCCGCATGAACAGTTCGATCTGATCTCGCATAACCAGTCCCATGTTCTCGCGAAATCCTATAGAAACCGCGCTGTCATCGTCACTCTCGAGAAGCTTTTTAAGTTCTGCCAATCCTTTTCGTGGGAGAATAACGCCTTTAGCCAAACCAAAGGAGCCCAAACTCCTCTCATCAAACGCCAGACGATGACCATCCGTTGCAACCATCCGGACTTTGCCGGCCTCGCCTTCCTCGACATAGACGCCATTCAGGCTGTAACGCGTTTCGTCGGTCGATACTGAAAAAATTGTGCCTTCAATCATTTGTCGAAGCGTCGTGGCCGGAGTAGTCGTCAGACCATCGCGGCTGAACTTTGGAAACTGTGGAAACTCCCGGGCGTCCATTCCAACGATTTTGAACGTGGACTTTCCGCTGCGAATTTCCACCCAGTCATTCTCCAAACTCTTGAGCTGCACTTGTTCATTGGGAACCTCGCGGATGATCTCGTAGAGCTTTTTCGCGTTGACGCTAACCGCACCTTCTTTAACAACATCTCCCTCGACCCTGCCCCGGATACCTACTTCCAGATCGGTAGCGGTGACACGAATATCGTTCTTGTGAGCTTCAAGGAGGACGTTCGCCAGAATCGGCATTGTATTGCGACGCTCGACGATGCTTTGCGTCCAGTAAAGCGTGGCGAGAAAATCTCCTCGCTTGGCTTTGATCTCCATTGGATCCTCCCGCTCTTCTTGTTCTTATATATAAATTAATACAGCAGTAGCAATAGAGGCTGTGCACAAGACCCATAACAGGAAATAATCCAATGAATAGGATAGCTTGAGCTGTGGTTAAGGGAAACGGTCTTTTGCCGTATTACCGATCAAGCGCCACTCACGGCCGTTTCTTCCACAGCTATCCACAGCGAGATACCCGGTAAGCACAGTTTATCCACAGGCTATTTTTTTACCTGCAAATTTCTTTCGAGTCGTTCAATCGTATTTTGCATATAGGGATCGTCTTTTATTTTTCTTTCGATTGTTTTCGATGCATGAATGACCGTCGAGTGGTCGCGACCGCCGAATTTATCGCCAATTGCCGGGAAAGATGTCTCCGTGTACTTGCGGCAGAGATACATCGCCACTTGACGCGGCAACGCGATATTTTTGGTCCTTCTTTTAGCTTTTAGATCGCCCATCTTGATGTTGTAGAAATCGCAGATTGTTTTTTGAATGCTTTCCACTGTTATTTCTTTCTGGGCGCCTTTGAGGGTGTTGTGGAGGACTTCCTTGGCAAGCTCAATGGTGATGACAGACTTTGTCAAAGAGGCGAATGCGCCGAGCCGTGTTAACGAGCCCTCCAACTCCCGCACGTTCGAGTCGATATTGGTAGCAAGAAAGATTGCCACATCATGCGGAAGCTGAATTCTTTCTCCCTCAGCCTTTTTCTGAATGATCGCTACCCTTGTCTCTATGTCGGGCGGCTGGATATCCGCGATCAACCCCCACTCGAACCGATTTCTTAACCGATCCTCCAAGCCGGGAATCTCCTTGGGGAACTTATCCGAGGTAATCACGATCTGCTTATGGGACTCGTATAGCGAGTTGAAGGTATGGAAAAATTCCTCCTGTGTTCTCTCCTTGCCGGCAATAAACTGCACGTCGTCGATAATCAAGATATCTATGTTTCTAAACTTAGCCTTAAACTCGCCCATCTTGTCGCGTCTGAGAGAGCCGATCAACTCGTTCATAAACGATTCCGAACTTAAATAAAAAACTTTAAGCGTTGTCCGGCTTGCGGCGGCATGATGGCCAATCGCATTCGCTAAATGAGTTTTTCCAAGGCCCACACCTCCATAGATAAACAGGGGATTGTAGTTGTCGCCGGGTTGATTCGCGACGGCCATCGACGCCGCATGAGCGAATTGGTTGCTGGCGCCGACGACAAAATTTTCAAAGGTGTACTTAGGAAGTAAATTGTTCGTCCGCTGCAGTTTTGGTTGTTGTTCGTGGGGAATTTTTTTTTCTATCTTTAGAAGCCGCTCATCTCGTGTCTTGGCCTGAGTTCGGTTGTCCAAGACAAGAGAAATCCTGAGCCCGTCATGAGTTAAAGATTTCAGAACTTCAGCGATCTCCGAAAAATAATGCTCGGTCAGCCAATCGCGAAAAAACTTGTTGGGAACTCCGAGGACTACGCTGTCTGCGGTCATCGCATCGATTTTAATCGGCTGAATCCAGGTCTCGAAACTTTGTTTTCCTACCCGTTCTTTCAGCTGTCGAAGAGCTTCTTCCCATAACTCAACCATGAATATGTACCGACTAAGTAGCTAATTTGTAACGAAAATTTATTGTAAGTTACGAACAACGTTATCCACAGCTGTGGATAACTAAAAATAATGAATGAATTCAGCTATTTAATCTTCATTTGGTCGCATTAGCTGATTAGAAGATGCACGCAAAATAATCCATTACCTGCGCGGCTCTTTGTTAGAAGCGACATTGCCAACGATTGTTCTTTCACGGCCGATCAAACGAGAAGGATGTGACCAAGAATATTGTCGAAGGGGAAGTCATAATCCTTTTCATATTTCTTTTCAAGAAGAAATTTGTCTTTCGTATTTTTCATCATGGTTTCAATTACCTTGACACATTGTGAAGCCGGTGTTACCAGAACTTCACTAATGAAGACGAGCAAATCACGGAGCTTTTTCAACCGCGCACGGGAAAAAATCCCTGGGGGAGTGAACAGCCCCGTGCGTGCTTGGAGGGCCGTGGGAGGTTCGCCGATTTTTATAGGACGTGGCAAAGATGCTCTCATCGTCGACGTCGACGGTAATGGCTATATCGATTTCGTCGGTTCTTGGGGACCGCTGATTTTGGGGCACGCACATCGACCGGTACTGAGCGCGTTGCGGGACGCTTTGGCAAACGGCACAACCTTCGGGGCGCCGACTGAGCAGGAATTGAAGTTAACGGAGTTGGTCTGCCGTAAAGTTCCGAGTATCGAAAAACTCCGCATGGTCAATTCCGGCACAGAAGCTACCATGACTGCTATCCGCTTGGCTCGTGCGTTCACTGGCCGCAATAAAATTGTCAAGTTTGATGGTTGTTACCATGGTCACTCTGACTCCCTGTTGGTGAAAGCGGGGTCGGGTATAGCAACGCTGGGTCTACCCGACAGCCCGGGAGTAGTTAGGGCGCTGGCGGCCGAAACTCTGGTCGTAGACTATAACGACAGGAATGGCGTGCAGGAAACTTTCCATAAGTATGGCGAGGATATCGCGGCCGTGATTGTTGAGCCGGTGTGCGGAAACATGGGAGTTATACCGCCCGAGCCGGGATTTCTTACGCTCTTGAAAACGATAACCGAGAGACATCGTAGCTTGCTCATTTTTGATGAGGTCATAACAGGCTTTCGGCTTGCAGCGGGTGGGGCTCAAGAAATCTACGGGGTCACTCCCGATCTCACTTGTTTAGGTAAAATAATCGGCGGTGGGTTACCGCTTGCGGCCTTTGGCGGTCGTCGTGAAGTTATGGATTTACTCGCTCCAGAGGGTCCGGTTTATCAAGCAGGAACATTGTCCGGGAATCCACTGGCGGTTTGCGCGGGTTTAGCAACGCTGAAACAGCTGTTTCGAAAGGGCACTTACCGGGTTCTCGAGAAGAAAGGCAAGTACTTGGCTGATGGTCTTGCCCTTGTCCTTGCCAAATACAAGATGACCGGCAGGATAAATCGGGTTGGATCCATGATGACCTTGTTTTTTGGTGTTGATCGTGTGCGTAATTTTGCTGAAGCTTGCCGGTGTGACCGAGATCGATTCGCCAGATTTTTTCATGGGATGTTGCAGCGCGGCATCTATTTACCTCCGTCGCCCTTTGAGTCTGTTATGGTTTCCTTGGCTCACACCGACGCCCAGTTGCGCAAAACTGTGACAGCCTTCGATTCGTGGGCTGCCGGCGAGACCCGTAGTTGACCCTCCAATTCCTTCGTGCTAGACAACTAGCCCAGTGGCAAGCTTGAGCTTTCTGGAGCATTCCCGAAAAGATTGCACATTTGGTTAGCTGTTGAGCTGAGCATCTCAACATTTCCTGGGATGATGCCCCGGTGGCGCCGCTTCAACGCCGCCTGCATGAGATTAGTTCATTGGATGAGGCATCTTTCCGATAGAGCCAAATGTCTCACGCCGTCACGATCTTGCGCATTGAGCTTTGGCATGGGCTATTGCTCATTGCCATGGTGCTGACTTTGGGCCAGACCGAATTCATCGATCCGAAAGCGCTTATACTGGGTGGCGCTTTTATGGGCTTGAATTTTTTTTTGCTTGGTTTCGGTATTCTGTGGGTGCTGACGCCGCTGGCAGGCAAGGGAAAAGTAAAAGCCGGCGTATTCCTGCTGGTTTTAAAGATTATCATTTTTCTGGGTTTGTTGTTAATTTTGTTCTTTCGGTTTGAAATCGACGGGTTATCGTTCGCGCTGGGGTTTTCGACCCTTATTGCAGCGATATTCCTTGAAGCCGTCATGCACTGGTCTAAGTTGGAGCACTAAATGGTACATCACTTTACCTGGTACGATCTCCTGTCTCATGATTGGCAATCGGTCCTTCAGCAGCACACCTTTTTCGCTTTGTTTAGCCTTTTGTTCGTGCTTTTGTTTGCATGGCGCGCGCGCGGGGCTCTCGCCCGCGCCCAGGATCCTGTGATTCCCGCGAATGGACTGGGCGCCAGGAATATCGCAGAATTATTAGTCGGTCTGGTTGTCAGTCAGAGCGATGCGATCATCGGCAGGCAGGGGCGCAAGTTTGTTCCGTATTTCGGTACATTTTTCCTATTTATCTTGTTTAGCAACCTCATGGGTCTGATCCCGGGTTTTTATCCGCCGACGAGTAATCTGAATACCACAGTGGCGCTCGCGCTGATCTCGTTCTTAGGCTATAACATTATTGGGCTTAAAGAGATGGGCACAGGATACTTGAAGCATTTTGTAGGCCCAATGACCGGACTCCCGGCCAAAAGTCTGCTGGGCAAGCTAGCCTTCGTGCCGCTTCTGTTGATATCCGTTGCATTTTTCTTTGTTCTGGAGTTCGCCTCCCATCTGTTTCGTCCAGTTTCTCTGGCCCTGCGGCTTTTTGGCAATATGATGGGGGATCACATAGTCATCGAAGTCTTCATGGATCTTACCAAGCTGATCGTGCCGGTCATTTTTTATGCGTTGGGTACTCTCGTGTCCGTCATCCAAGCTGCCGTGTTTATGCTCCTTAGCATGATTTATGTCAGCCTTGCCATTAGCCATGGGCACGATGAAGAGCATGCGCATGAACATCCCGGATAACGCTCTTTTTTAGAAAATTAAGCGAAATGGCAACGGAGGAGAGGAAGAGGAAGAGGCGGATTTAGCCGGATTCGTTGGAAAGGAGGCAAAGATGAAAAAGCTGCTATCGTTTGTAATTGCGTTATTCATAACGCTCATTGCATCGGGTCTAGCTCTGGCAGCGGCTGAAGGTGCTGCGGCATCTGCCGGTGACTCGCAAGCCAGAGTCGCTATCGCCCTAGCTGCCGGTGTAGCGGTGGCGATCGCTGCATTTGGCGCTGCTTTGGGACAGGGCCGTGTAGGCGCCACTGCGATGGAGAGCATTGGCCGTAATCCTAATGCGGCCGATAAGCTATTCCTGCCGTTGCTGCTGAGCTTGGCGCTTCTTGAAGCGTTGGCTCTGTACGGCTTCGTTATAGCCTTTCTTCTGCAAGGAAAGCTCTAATTCTAATAGTGAAGTGAAACGGGCGAGGCGTTGCAGAGCCTCGCCCGTTTTTGTTATACAAGATCGACCTTATGTAGATTGACTTGAGTATAGCGGAGCAGTTCCTCGAGCGTGTGAAGTTTGTAAGGCTTCTCGTAAAAAATGTTTTTGATGCCGGTGTTTACCAGCACCTTGAGGCAATGGATGCACGGCGTGTGGGTTATATAAATCGACGCCTCTTTGATGGTGGACCCGTTTTTGGCGGCTTGGGCGATCGCATTCATCTCCGCGTGAATGGTGCGAAAGCAGTTCTGCTCAGTGTCACCGTTAGGCGTTTTGGATTCGTAAATAAGGCAGCCGACGTCGGTACAATGAGGCATTCCGGCCGGTGCTCCATTGTAGCCGGTCGCCAGAATACTTTTATCGCGCACGATTACGGCGCCGACCTTGGCTCGTGTGCACGTTGATCGCTCCGCGACTTGCCGCGTAATAGTCATGAAGTACTGATCCCAACTGAGCCGCACGCTCATTTGATTATCCTCCACTGTCACCGTCCTAAGGTGAACATTCGATTTGCACCTTGTCACCAATCTTAATCTTGCTACGTTTCGCGGCACTATCTTTATAAAGAGCGACTTCGATCAGGCCCCAACTATTGATGACTGCGAGGTAATTACCGGTTTCTCCAGCCGTATAGTTGTCCGATACTCCTTGGAACTCGAGGTCGCCGATGGAGACGCGAATTTTGTCGAAAGCTATACCTGTCAAATCACGCTCGCGAATGTTTGTAAATACGTTGCCGAATCCGTCGATATACAGTACCTCGCCGAGGATTGACCTTCCGAGGCGACTGATTTGCGGCCAATACAACCGCACATAATCTCCGATGGGCTCTCCCAGGAGGTCGTGAAATACGCCGAGGGATAGATGAGCGGCAACCGGGGCAAAGATGTCCCGGCCGTGAAAAGTGCGGCTTTTGGGTTGCAGATGATAAACCTCGTTCGACAGATGAATGATGCGCGTCGGCTCTCGGCCTTCCAGAGATAGGCTCAGCACACCATTGTCCGGACCGACGAAATACTGGTCTTGATATTTTATCAGGATAGGCCTTCTGTTCGTGCCCACGTCGGGGTCCACCACGACAACATGGATGGTTCCTCGTGGGAAGTATGCAAACGCAGAGCTCAGCATTACAGCAGCGGTCCTGATGTCTTGGCTTGGAACAGCATGACTTAAGTCGACGATCTGCGCGGCCGGATTTATACCTAAAATTACCCCTTTCATGATGCCCACGAAGGGATCCTTATGCCCAAAGTCCGTTGTGAGTGTGAGGATCATCAGAATACGGGTTCGCCGCGAAACATCTAAACAGAAAACCATCATGGCGTAAAGGCGCATCCTGGTCTACGCGTACCCGTGCACCGCTATGTTCTACGAGCTATGAGGTGCGGAGCTGTGCTTTTGTCCTCCGAGCAAAACAGTCATCACACATTGTGCGGCGTCCTTTTAGAGTTGCAACCTGGCTTATTTCATTGTCGTCGATGGAGACCGAATCTTTGCGCTTATCGGGGTGAGCTACGATTCTCCAATACGGCAGCGAAGAGGAGTGGCACCATGATCTCCATGTGACCGGTGATATGATAGCCCTTACCATTGCCCAGAGTTGGGCGGTTGACGACATTGGTCAACGGCCGGTAATGCGCCAGAAAATCAAGATTGACCGTGGTTAACTTCTGGACCGAATGGCCCAAGTTGCGTGCCAAGCTCAAGGCTTTGAGAAAAACCTCCGGCAACACTACTGCTGAGCCGAAGTTAAGATAGACTCCGTCGCGTAACGTCGCAACGACAGAGGTGAGCGTGTGGAAGTCTCGCATACTCCCGTCCCCAAGTGCCTTGCCATCCGCTTTCGGGTGCATGTGAATAATATCTGTGCCGATGGCAATGTGCGCTGTGACCGGAACTTTAAGTCGAGCGGCGGTGGCAAGAATACTCAAATGGTGGTTTGGCAGACGTGCTTTGAGAATCGCTTGTCCGACAGCGGCTCCAATGCCGAGGCCTTTCCCCGAACCATCGATAATCGCCTGATTTAAAAAGGCGCCGGTTTCTTCAGCCATCCCGAAGCTGCCGTCTTTTAAACTCGCCGCCACATCTTCGGAAGTCTCGCCCATGAATGCGAGCTCGAAATCGTGAATGATTCCGGCGCCATTAAGGGCGACGGCATCGATAATGCCTCGGTTCATGAAGTCTATGATCAATGGGCTCAGCCCGACTTTGATTGGATGGGCTCCCATCCCCAGCAGAACCGTACGGTTGGCGGCGTGCGTTTTCGCAATTTTACGGGCGACTGCTTTCAGATTGCGGGCTGCGAGAATCTCAGGTAGCCCATCTATGAAGGACCGCATCCGACTGCCCTTTGCGATGACCTTGCCGAGAGCCGTTGTTTGAACTTTGCTAAATCTTTTCTTCGCCGGATAAGTTCTGACTTTGGAAAAGTCGAGCGGTTTGAAGGACTTCCTCAGCATAACAGTCGCCTAGTGTTATTTGGCTGGGTAGAGTTTCTGATCGACGATGTCACAGATAACGTGACCAACGAGGATATGCGTTTCCTGAATGCGTGGACTGTTTTGCCCATCGGTGGCCTTCAGAAGGAAATCGACTTTACCGACCATCTTGCCGCCGCTTCCCCCAGTCAATCCAATGGTTGTGATTTTTAAGGTTTTGCATGCGTCTATTGCGGCGAGAATGTTCAATGAATTACCGCTGGTAGAAATGGCCAAGGCGACATCTCCCGGTCTGCCCA
>CAYZXN010000091.1:0-5465 GCA_964482425.1 uncultured Syntrophobacteraceae bacterium
GGCAGGCCGGGTTTTTTTTGGTCGTCAAAGGCAGCCATGAGACCTCCGAACCGATGAAATTGACCGTGTATGATTCGTTTGGCATCGCCGCAAGTACAATGCCAATGGCCCGACCACCGCGCCGACGAAATAATTGGCATCGGCGTTATTAGGCGTAACGACCGGCCGCTGACGTAATTTAAGCAAAGCGGCTAAGCTTTTAATGACTCATGCTTGCACCATGATTGGCATCAACTCCTAAACTGTGGTCGAGCAGTGAAGTATCCGCGTAGCTTGACCAGCTAGCAAACGATGAACAAGAAAAACTGTCGCTTTCACGCAACACAATTTCCTTTGCTTGCAGAGGCCAAAACGGAGCCCACAGGGATGCACAACCGCGATGCCTGCTATCCCGCCCCATTGATTACGGAGCACATTTGCGCTGTAATTTCTCTGTCAACGCAATCTTGCAGGGCGTTCGACTTGCTGTCTCAACGAGGTTTGCACAACGCGGCACTCACGGAGGAATTCCATGTCACATCGTATACAAAGTAAACGAACCGCAATGCTCTTTCTTTTGCTAATCGCGCTTGCTGGTTACGGCTTCAACATCCTACCGGCGGTGGCAGCTCAACCAAGCGCGAAACAGCCGGTGCAGACATTACCGGATTTCGTCCGTTTGGCAGAGAAGCTAGGTCCGGTCGTCGTCAACATTTCAACCACCCAGACAGTAAGCCGTGGCCAGCCGGCGCCCCCACCATTCGGTGGTTCGCCATTCGGCGGAGATGAGCAGTTTAACGAATTTTGGCGCAAATTCTTCGGCGATCAGTTCGGCGGCCCGCGCGGACCCCAGACCGCCCTTGGCTCGGGCTTCATCATCGATAAACAAGGCTTTATTTTGACCAATAATCATGTCGTCGAAAACGCCGAGAAGATCACCGTCAGGCTTCAAGACAAACGGGAGTTCGAGGCCAAAGTAGTCGGCAGAGATCCCAAGACCGACATCGCCGTGGTGCAGATCTCCGATAAAAGTGGCGATCTCCCGGTTGCTCCATTGGGCAATTCAAGCCAGCTTCAGGTCGGCGAGTGGGTCATGGCGATGGGGAGTCCTTTCGGGTTGGATCACACCATTACTGCGGGAATTGTCAGCGCCAAAGGCAGGTTTATCGGCGCCGGGCCCTATGATAACTTCATCCAGACCGACGCCTCCATCAATCCGGGAAACTCAGGCGGGCCTTTGATCAATCTCAAAGGCGAGGTCGTCGGCATCAATACGGCGATTTTTAGCCGGGCCGGCGGCAACATCGGCATCGGATTCGCCATTCCCATCGACTCGGCAAAAGAGATTTTGCCCGATCTGATCAAGAAAGGCAGAGTCACCCGCGGATGGCTGGGCGTGAGCATCCAGAGGGTGACGCCGGAGATCGCCCAAGCCCTGGGTCTAGAGGAGGGGCGCGGCGCGCTGGTGGCGAATGTGATGCAGGGAAGTCCCGCCGAAAAAGCGGGCATCCAGACCGGCGACGTCATTGTTGAATTCAATGGGCAGAAGATTACAGACTCCAACGAGCTGCCGATTATCGTCGCGCGCACTGGTGTCGGCGAAAACGCCAAGGTGACAGTCCTGCGCGAGAAGAAGCGCGTTCCTCTTACCGTCACCATCGCCGAGTTGAAAGAGGAGGAAGTCGTTGCCTCCGCGCCGCAATCAGGCAATTTAGGAATGACCGTGCAGAACCTGACTCCCGAGATTGCCAAAAGCTTGGGCTTGAAGGGCACCGATGGAGTTGTCGTAACCGCAGTGGAACCTCAAAGCGTGGCTTCCGAGGCCGGCCTCCGGCCCGGCGACGTGATCGTCGAATTGAACCGCCAGAAGATTGCCAATGCGGCGGAATTGCGAAAGGCTCTTGAAGAGGCAAAGCCTGGAACGAATCTGCTGTTCCTGGTTCAACGACAGGGCAGCACGATTTTCCTCGCGGCAAAAAATCCGCCGGGCAAGAGCTAGCCGTCTCTTGCCCGGTCGAATAGAGATGTTTCCATCAGGCGTGTGTGAATCAGCGATCTGTTTTCGCGCAGGGCCTCGAGAACCTTCCCGTAGCGCTCTTCAACCGCATCTCTATCGTGCGGCTCGGTCAACGCCTCGCGGCTGCCGCGCTCGATCATACCGGCATGGCGCAAAACCGCCGCGCCATCCTCGTCTCGCCGAACGTGTTGGGCTACGACAGCCAGGCTTTCCAACAGGCGGAGGGTCACCGATGCGCTGGAGCGGCCGTACTGCCTCATTTGATTCAAGGCAGCGTCGGCGACGTCGGCAAAGGTCGTGCCCTTGGCGATAACACGAAGTTTATGTCCTTCATCATAGCGATACTTCGAGGGCAGTTCTCTTTCAGCCAAACGGGAGAGGGCTTCGCCTAAACGATCCACGCACGTCATCGCGGTGAAAGGATCGTTGATTCCCGGAGATAGCGCCCGAACGCCCACTTCGACGAGCTGGTGCACGGAAAACTCTACATCCTGTTCCTCCGTGCGCTCCGGCCCCAGGAAGAAAAGGCCATTGACTTTGCCGACAAGCGACTCATCGACCGGCTGTTTGGACCAGATCAGAAGCAGATTGTTTCCCGTTACGATGAACTGTCCCGGACGATACTCAAGGCGAATCAGAAGATCTTTAGCCTCCGCCAGTTCCATCAGGCCATCGGTATCGATGGCCTGGAGATAGCCGCTGGCGTCACTCGACACGGGATGCCCTTGGGTTTCCGGCGGCAGGTCGCGGCGATCCGGCTCAGTGTCCTCCTTGACGTCCTCTCCCAGTTTCTCCGGAAACATTCGCTCGATGCCGCGATCGAGTTCATCGGCGACCCTCGCTATGATGATCGGCGCCTGGATCGATATCGATACGTGGTGGATGAAGTAGATGAGCACGGCCAAGCTTGCCAATGCCAGGACAATGCCAATGGTGACAGAAATGTGCGGCACAAACTCTTCGCCCGTGCCGTCGCTTCGAATCGTGCGCAGAACCAGCAGACAATAAGTAAAGGTCGAAATGAAAGTCCCCAGCACCACCTGGTTGCCGGTGTCGCGCATGAAGTTTCGCAACAGGCGCGGTCCGAATTGAGAAGACGCCAGCGTGAGCACGACCACCGTGATCGAGAAAACGACGCCGGCAACAGTGATCATCGAACCAGCGATTGTTGAGAGAATTTCGCGCGCGCCTTCAGGGCCACCCGCCCAAATCCAGCCGACCTCACTCGCCAGCCGTTCTTTTACTGCCCCATCGAGTGTGATTGTGGCGAACGATGCCCCTACGGTAATGATCGTCATCAGAGCCGGAATGAACCACAGACTCGAGTTGACGCTATCCCAAAGGTGAGTGAGGCGAGTTTTCATGGGGAGACCTCCGCATAGCGGCTGAAGAGCCGGTATGCCGACATGCCGTTAAGAGCCAGCCAAGCCCGGGCTCAAATCATTTCCTGCCTTCTTGCCGCCACGTAAATATCCTTCCGCGCGATCAATTCGGCTCCCAGCCCGAAAAGCACGGCGAGCGGGACGATGATCCAACCGATCACGGGGATGATGAGAAGAAAATAATAGATAAACAGGCCGACCACAAAAGCGGCTGCCGGCCCGGGATTTCTCCGGAAGCGGCCTAGAACAGCTTCGCCCAGGCGGGCGATGGAAAAGATTCTGGCCCAATAAAGCAGGATGAAAAACGCAGCCATCAGGATCATGGCAACCGGGACGGCCACCACCGTCGCGAACAGGAGCGCACAGACAACCGGCAACACCACGACTGCGACAAAGCCAATTCCCAAGGATGCCCATGGCCGGCGCGAAAGCGTCGCCACGACAGACTGATGATAGGTGGGGAGAAACCGCGTCGCAAGCAAACCCAGGATCAAAGTGGAAACAAAGTTAACCAACAGCAGCACAATCCATGCGCCGAAAAAAAACGACAGCGCTGTCGGTCTAAAATCGGGTCTTTCAGGCGGGATGCTCCTGACGATCTTTCCGTCAATGCGCGCCGCGTCGCTAACGGACGCTTGCCGGTCGCTCCAGTAGTTTACGTCGCCTTGAATCTCCGCCCGGGAAGTAATACGGAGCGTGCCCACGGCCGCCTCAAGACCGCCGCCCAGTCGATTAGCTACCGTCAATGCTCCCGCGGCGATTTTTGCCGCGCCACCGATAGGCGCAGATAGATCGATAGCACCGCCCGCAGCCACCACTCCACCTTTCACCACGGCCGAAGGCGCCAGCTCGACATTGCCGCCGGCGACGGTAAGATTTCTTCCAATGACACCGGTAACGACGATGTGTCCTCCGGCGGCTCGGACGTCCTGGGAGACGATTCCCGAAATGCTGACTCTACCGCCCGCGACGAGGACATCTCCGTTGACCGTCCCATCGATCATGACATGACCGGCGAATGCGTAGACGTCGCCGTTGACGGTTCCGGAAATCACGGCGCTTTCGCCGACAGCGAAATAATCGCCGTTGCGCACTTCGGCTGCGCCGAAGATCCTCTGGCGATCGGGCGCGCGGCGTTGCTGCGCGGTCGCGGCGGGTGGGGAAAGGATCAGCCCGAGAATGCCGCACACGATCAGCCTCTTAATGATCGAACCGGATGTGGTACTTCGAAACAAACGGCAGCCGCACATGTATCTGTCTTGCGCCACATCCTCCGTCTTTTCAAGCGTAACAAAAGAGTCCTTTCGTAGCAGATTGTGAAGAGGCGGGTCCGATAAAGTCAAAGCTCGTGAAGCGCGAGGAGGGGGTGTGCCCCCTCCTCGCAGACGATTGCATCTCTGGTGAGTTTATCGATTATTGCCACTACCAGAGTCGCCCTTTGAACCGCTCTCGCTTCGGCCTTCCTTGCGCAACTCATCCGCGTCCATGCCCAATTCGTCGATGGTGCGCTTGTCGAGTTGACCGGTCGCTTGAAGCCCCTTGGACTCCTGAAAATTTCTCAGAGCGTTTTGCGTTTCAGAGCTCCATTCCCCGTTTACCTGACCGGCGTGAAAGCCTTCTTTGTTGAGCTTCTGCTGAATCTCCCGGATGTGCTCAGAGCTCAGTTGGGATGCTGAAACCTGCTGCTGTTCTCTCTGGTCGCCACCTGCCCGCCCGACAACACCACCGGTTCGAGCCGACTGCGCGTCCTGACGTTCGCGCTCTTGCTGCCCGTAAACGTCATCACGCCGGCCGGTGTCATTCGTTTGCGCTTCCTGGACTCTCTGGACAATCGACTGGTCCAGCGCGACCACCATGTCGCCGTTCTGCCGCTTCACCGAAAGCTGATCCCAGGCAACGGAGTACTTTCGACCCGAGCCGAACATGCTGTTGAAGTCAATATCGGCACGCGTGATTCTGCCGTTTTGAGGATCGACGAACAGATTAGTTATTTTCCCGATTTCGCGATTCTGCTGATCGATCACGCGGGCATCCTGCAACGCGCTCGCTGAAATCAACATATCGCTTGCTCCTGAACTCTGTCTCGA
>CAYZXN010000092.1:0-6708 GCA_964482425.1 uncultured Syntrophobacteraceae bacterium
GCCGACAATTTCACTGGGGTTGGCCGGATTGACCGACTCCAACCATTCTCCACGGTCGGATTTTTTCGTCTGCCGCTTGATACGCGTTCCGATCGACTCCAGCGTCGCCGCAAATTGCGTGCGATTCTCGCGCCGTGAAAAATCGATGGCCGGCTCATTGCGAAATAGACCGGAGGTTTTACCGTTATGATCGTCTTGCGTCCGGCAGTTTCCGCTGTTTTTGATCGCCGCGCCGGGCGCGGCGATCAATGCTTCGACGTCTTTGTTGTCGGCATAGGTCTGGCGCAGAAACGACGTGTTCGAAGTGTTCTCCATCAGCCGGCGGATGAGATAGGACATCCCCGGAAGCAACTCGCCCACCGGAAGATAAACACGCACGCGCTGGCCGTTTTCGATAATGGCCTGGCGAAAAGGTTCGGCCATGCCGTAAAGCATTTGAATTTCATAGCCCTTGGATGGGACGGCAAGTTCTCTCGCCGCGACCATGGCATGCGCCAGGCTGCGCAAATTATGGCTGCCGAAAGCGGCGTCGATGACATCGTGGTTCTCCAGCAACAACCGGCTGAGACGCTCGTAATTGGCATCGGTCTCGGCTTTTTCCAGGAATACCGGAATCGGCCAGTTCCTCTGGCGCGCCCAGGCAACCTCGCTGTCCCAATAGGCTCCTTTCACGAGCCGGATCCCGATGCGGCGATTGCGCTGTCGGCCCCAGTGAATCAACTGGGTGAGATCGTTCTCCGTGTCACGAAGATAAGCCTGAACCGCCAGAGTGACGTGGGGCGCTTCACGAAACTCCTCTTCTTCCAAAAGCCCGCGAAATATCTCGAACGTCAGAGGCTTGAACGCGTATTGCTCCATGTCGACCGTAATGGCGGCTTCGAGCTGAGCTGCCTGGCGCAAAATCACACGAAGTCGCTGCCGAACAACAGTTTCGCTTTCGGGATCGAGAGGGTCGAAGCGCGCGCACAACGAGGACAGTTTAACCGAGAGGTTGACCCGGGGAATTAATCCGGCCGGCGACTTATCGATTTGCCGGCACAAAGGCCAGGACTCGGCTTTGGCGGCAAGACTACGCAGCAGATTTAAGTATCGGTTCTGCATCGCCGTGGCTTCGCTGTCGCTCACCGTCGCCTCGCCCACCACATCCAAAGTAAAGGCGGCCGGCTCTTCTCTGAGACCCGCTAAAATCGGCAGCAGAATGGCCGGTTTCTCCTCAGCGATAAAACGCCGTGCGAAGCTGACGACGTTTCGGCGCACCACCGGTGCGACCCATCTGCCGGCATTGATCGCCTGGGTGACAAAGACCAGCCCGCCCAGCGCATGATCGACGCGGGCAAAATACTCTTGCAGGTGACGGCCAATCTCCGCCGACGATTCAAGGCTAGGCAAGACATCGACGAACCGGAACAATGCCACGCGCAGCGATTCATCTTCCAGCGACCAGTCGATCATCCGTCCCAGTAGATCGCGGGCTTCGAAGATAGACGGCTTGTGCTCCGCCGCCCGCGCATAGAGAGACCGCGCCTGGCGCTGAATCTCATGGTCGAATTTGTCTATCGCCACTGCCATCTGGTTCTGTTGTCCTCCGTGCGGCGCCAAATCACCTGAGAGAGGCATTTTACATTCTATAAATCTAGATAAACATCAAAACAGACTGGTGCACAGAACGCTAACCCGGATTACTCATGCTCAAAGGGGAGCGCTTTGACACACTGTATTGATCGAGGGATGAGCCTGGGGGGGAGTGAAGGCAGGGCAACGAACAGCTTCAATGTT
Organism: uncultured Syntrophobacteraceae bacterium; assembly: GCA_964482425.1. Taxonomy (GTDB): domain Bacteria; phylum Desulfobacterota; class Binatia; order UBA9968; family UBA9968; genus WHTF01. The sequence continues at coordinate 1,777 of CAYZXN010000092.1, forward strand.
AGCTTCTGGCGCCGGAAAATCGACGAGCGGAGAGGACCATACAGCACGCACAAAGAATAGGAGTTTTTTTCAGCGGCTAGCGGAAAAGAACTTTGGCGAGCTCGGAGCGATACTTGTCGGTCAAAGGGTCATCGGGCGGTAAAACATCAAAAATCTGCACCATGGCTTTGCGCGCGCCATCGTCGCGGAAAGCGCGGTCGCGTTGTACGATAGTCAGAAATTCAGCCAGCGCTTCTTCGAACTGTTCTTCCGCCGCCAGGGCCTGGGCCAGATCGAAGCGCGCGTCGAGACTCTCCGGGTCGGCGGCGAGCTTCTCGCGCAAGGCGGCCGCGTCTGCATTCGGGTTGCCTTGTAGTTGCAGCCGGGCAATCAGACGCTCCGCGTCCTTTTGCTCGTCGGCAACCGGCGAGATTCTTTCCAGATGGTTCAAGGCGCCGTCGCGGTCGCCCTCGTTCATCAATAATCGCCCGAGGCCGAGCAACGCTTTGGAATGGTTGGGCTCAGCGTCAAGAATCGATTGATAGATTGCCTTGGCCTCTGCGGCTTTCCCTTCTTCCTCCAGATCGGCCGCTTCAAAGGCCCGTACATCGTACTCGGAGGGAAGAAGCTTCGACAACATCTCGCGCACCGCGGCTTCTGGCAATGCTCCGGTAAACTCCCCGGCAATCTGACCGTCTTTGATAAGCTTGACTGCGGGGATTCCCTGGATGCCGAGTGCCCCGGCCAGCGCCGGATTTTCATCGACATTGACCTTGGCGAGTACGAATTTGCCGGAGTACTCTTCCGCCAGTCTCTCCAGCACCGGCCCCAAGGTGCGGCAGGGACCGCACCAGGGGGCCCAAAAATCCACCACGACCGGAGCCTCGTGGGAGCGCTCCAGAACTGCCGATTCAAATGTGTCTTCGCCGACTTCTATGGTCCACTCGTTCATGCTCTCAGCGTACTCAATTCGCTCGATAAGTTCTACTTCGAGAGGAGATCCTTGGCGAAATTGCGCACCTTGGCAGCCACCGGCCTCATGCAGTAAACCACAGTCTCCTGGATCTCGTCCTCGGTGGCGCCGTTTTCACGCGCTTTGCCCAAGTGCAGCTTGGCGCCATGCTCGTGCCCTATCGCGAGGTTGACGGCGAATAGAATGAGCTGCGCCGTTTTCGCATCGAGAGATCCCTCTTTGTATTTCACATTGAAAAACTCCGCGTCCTTGGCCATGTCATCACCTCCAGGGAATCGTCGATAACGCTACTTTGTCTTGTACGAACTCGGATCAAACGCCGCGCCGTTGAGTGTGTATTCGCTTTTCACGGCAGTCGGCTTGCGAATTGTCTGGATCACGTAGCAGCCTGCCTCAGCGTTGCGCACGACCTTGGCGACTTTCTCCGCCGGCTCGTCGGAAGTGATCTCGCAACGCGTGTCGACGCCTAGGCCCTCGGCCTGGACGGTTTCGCGCAATACCGAGCCTTCGTTTTTGAAACGCGCGGTCACGAAAACCTTCGCTTTCTCGATGTGAGTCTTGAGCATTTCCCCGTACCGGGAAATCTGGGTGAGCAGTCAAAACCCAACCGCCAGCCCAAAATAGGCCAGCGGCGGCGGCGCGGTATTGTCGCCGCCGATCCGCTCCCCTTCGTCGCAAAAAACCGTAAAGCCACGGGCGTGTCCTTCTTTGCGCATGCGTTCCAGAGTTTCAGCATCCGCTTCCAGGACGATTTCACGTTTGATCTGCATGTCATCTGCCATACTCTGCTCCCTTCTCTGATCGATGATTCAGTGCTTAAAATTTTGCAGGCTCTCCGCTTTGCTGTCTCTCATAACAGAATCCGGGCCGAGCGGGTAGAGACATTAAGGCTCTGGTTCTTCCGCTTCATTGGCATATTCCTCGGAATAAAGAACAAGCAAAGCTCGCAGCAAAGCGAAGATCACCGGGCCCAGAACAATGCCTAACGCGCCGAATAAGGCGAGTCCGCCGAGTATGCCGAAAAAGAGAAACAGGACCGGAAGACCGAGGCGGTTGCCGATGAGCAACGGTTTGAGAAGGTTGTCGATGGTGCCGACGATACCCAGGCTCCAAGCGAGCAACAGAACGGCGCGCAGGGTTTCTCCCTCAAGAAAGAGATAGAGGCTTATCGGAATAGAAACCAACGTCGAGCCGCCCACCGGCAACAACGCCGCGAAAGAAGTCAGGACGCCCCATAGAACTGCAAACGGCACCCCGGCAGCCCAGTAGGCAAAACCAGCCAGTATTCCCTGGATCAAGGCTACGACCAGAGAGCCATGGACCACGGCAAAAATAGCATCGACGATATTCTTATACAGTCTCTGCTGATGCTCCCGATCCATCGGCAGCAATCGTTGCAGACGGCGGAAGAACTCTGCTCCGTCGCGTAACAGGAAAAACAGCGTAATCAAGGTGATGACGAAATTTACCGTGACGAGCAAAACGTTTTGCGCCAGGCCTCTGACCTGAGTGACCAGGAATCCAGACGAGACTTGGGCTCCCTGCACCAGCATCTCCTTCCAGTCAATTTTAAAGTCCATTAACTGAAACGTAACCATGTTCCACCAGCCAAGGACTCGCTGTACCCAAGCCATTTGGCTCCATTCGGCGGCGCCTTCATCGCTCATCAGAGAGCGGACGGTTTTGACCAGCGCCACGGCCTCATCGGCCAAGAACCAGGCCAGTTCGATCCCAGGGATAATCACAAGCAGCGTAATTCCCACGATCACGATAAGCGCCGCCGGCGTAGCCTGCCATCGCAACAACCTAAGCAGCCAGGCATATAGCGGATAAAACAAGATTGCGAGTATTACCGCCCAGGTGATCGCCTTCAAAAACGGCGTGAGGATAAGAAAAGCGGCATACAGGATCACCAACAGAAGTGCAAAGAAAAAAGCCGTTCCTAGCCATTGACGATTCACCGCTAAACCCCCGTCGTTTAATTGTCCAACTGTACGCACAAGGTGGGTTAGCCGCAAGCGAGCCTGTGCGAGCTCTCGTCGAACCGCCGCGACTCCATTTTGCTACCCCTGCTGTATCAAATCGACTGCTGCGAGGAGCCCTCATTTAATCCGCGTCTACGTCCCCGCTTTCGCTTTGCAATCAAGTTCAACAACTTAGCCGTTAACCACGGCCTTCAAAAGCTGGTACGAGCATTGCGCTAAGAAGGTTTCCGAAATCCCTCGCACATCCTGTTGGGATTCGTGCGTTGGGATTTCATGAAGTCACGTCAGCGAGTCGGATGACTTGAGAATGGGCGGAAGCGAAACTCGACGTGCTCGTGGTCGCTGCAAGGATCTCCACTGTGCAGTTGTGGCGGAAGCCTAGCCGAAAATCCGACGCAATTCTCCAAAAACAAGCCAGCCGAAATTTTTGTCAGGGCCGAACCTGCCCGGCCCAGCTTCTAGAAACCGATGATTTCTCACGAGGAGGAGCTATGAAAGCGTTGTCATTTGCCGTTTTAGTGGCGCATCTAATCTTTGGACAAGGCGGTTTGTTTAGTTCGGACGTCATTAGCGACTCGAAGGCGGCGCGGCCATGAGCCACACGCAAGATCGGCTAGTATACCGTGCAAAAGCTTTCTAAAGCCGCTGAACCAATTCGTAACCACTTGAGGCACGTACTGGTTAGAGCGGATAGGATCATAAAATGATGGTCAACGGTAAGCAGAAAGCAGCCAGCAGCAATAACACCGTCATGAGTAGCCTGGTCTTTTCTCTGGTCATATGCGCCATGCTCCTTGGCCTGTGCCCATCGGCTGAGGCGCAGCAGGCGAAGAAAGTCGGCGCTCGTATAGGATACCTGTCGGTACTCTCACCCTCTTCTGATTTCGGACGGATCGAAGCCTTCCGCCAAGGTATGCGCGAATTGGGCCACGTCGATGGGCAGAACATGACCATCGAGCCCCGGTATGCCGAGGGGAACTTGGCGCGACTTCCTGATTTAGCTGGCGAGCTAGTCCGTCTGAAAGTTGACGTTATCGTTGCCGGTGGATCTACCGCTATTCGAGCAATCAAGAACGCCACAAACACGATTCCAATCGTAATGGCCCACGGCAGTGACCCTGTCGAGCTCGGATATGTGACGAGCCTGGCAAGGCCTGGCGGAAATATCAGCGGGTTAACTCACCTGGCACCGGAGTTGGGCGGAAAGCGCCTGGAGTTGCTCAAAAACATTATTGCTCAACTTTCACGCGTCGCTATTCTCACCGATCCGGGAACCGGCGGCCATGGACCCCAGATAAAAGAGCTTGAGATAGCTGGTCCCGCACTCGGTCTTCAACTTCGGTCCGTGGAAGTTCGTGAGCCAAACCTGTTAGAGGGCGGGTTCGCGGCAATGAATGCGTGGGGTGCGGGCGCCTTCATCGGACTGCAGCAACCTACGTTGGATCGAATGCGAGCACGAATCGTGGATCTCGCTGCCAAGCATCGGTTGCCAGCGATGTACCCGAATAGTGAATACGTAGAAATGGGCGGACTTATGTCCTATGCGGCGGACATCATCGCAATGTTCCGGCGCAGCGCCACTTATGTAGATAAAGTACTTAAGGGAGCCAAGCCTGCCGACCTACCTGTCGAGCAGCCCACTAAGTTTGAGTTGATGATCAATCTTAAAACAGCAAAACAGATCGGACTGACGATACCGCCTAACCTGTTGGCGCGGGCGGACAGAGTGATTCGATGAAATCCTTTTCTCATCAGGGGTTATTCGTCCGCAAAAACCTCTTGGATCTTTGGTTTTGCGCCGTGCTCTATGCGCTTTGTGTTGGCGCTCTGACTTTTGCCCTTTGTTCTGCAGTCCAGGCGCAGCAGCACCGTGTCTACCGCATAGGGGTTGTCACGCTGGGAAGCAGTATCACCGCGGAGATCAGCGGCCTGCGCGATGGGCTCAAAGAAGCCGGATACCTCGAAGGCAAAAACCTGGTCTTCGACATGGGAATC
>CAYZXN010000093.1:0-4979 GCA_964482425.1 uncultured Syntrophobacteraceae bacterium
GAGCTGTGCCGGCGCATCGAAGGCGGCAATTATTTTCAGTGGTTGCTGACCCGCTTCACTACCCCGGAAGAGATCTTCGGCGCGGTGAGTTTGAAGGCACTCGAACAGGACGATTATCGTCGCGTCACCGCCCATAAACTACCGGAAGCTCAGATCGCCTTTCTGGATGAGATTTTTAAAGCCAATTCGTCTATTTTAAATTCGCTTCTGACCTTGATGAACGAACGCCTTTTCCATAACGGTAAGGCCGTTACCCGGGTGCCGCTGCTGACTCTTTTCGGCGCCAGTAACGAATTGCCCGAAGAGGAAGAGCTCACTGCTCTTTACGACCGCTTCCTGGTGCGCTTCGTCGTCGGTTATATCGCCGAGGATTTCCGCTTTCTGCGCATGCTCGAATCACAAAAGGTGCCGGAACGAACGACCCTCACCATGGACGAGCTGACCGAACTGCAAAATCAGACGCGCGACGTTTCAATTCCGTCGCACGTCTACCGCAGCATCGCTGACATCCGCCGCGAGCTCAACAAGAAGAATATTCTTGCCTCCGATCGCCGCTATCGCCAGTCGCTGTCCCTTTTGCAGGCCCATGCCTTTCTCGAAGGCGAAGCCGAAGTCGCCGAAAAGAACCTGTTTTTTCTCGAGCACGTGCTCTGGCGCGATCCGTCGGAACAGGAGCAGGTACGCAATACTTTGCGCGATTTGATCATGGGCTACGAGGAAGAGATCACCGAGCTGCTCTATGAATCGCGCGAGATTCGCGACTCGGCTTTGCGTCCCTGGCCGACCAGCGACGAGAGGGCGCGCGCACTGATCGAATTTCACACCAAGCTGCGCAACATCCTGGTCAAAGTCGATCTGATCGTCGATAAAGCCAAACGACTGGGCCGTCCGGTTGACCGGGTCAACACCGCCCGCAACGAAATCGAGCAAATGCAGAAGCAGATGCTGGAGCAGTTCTAATGCCCCCCAGAAGGGCGAAAAAGCCAGCACCAAAACGGGTCTTTCAACCTCTGCCCCATAACACCTTTTGGATAGAGAGCGACGCCTATGACCGGCGTGTCTATGAGCATCTTCGTTCCGAAGCTCCCTCGTTGCGCGAGCTGGAAGAACACGGCGGTTTGCTGCTACCCCATTTCGGCTCGCTGTTGCAAGACATTTTCTGCCTGCTGTTCAAAGCCAACGTGCTTTTTTTCAAGGAAGCGGAAGTCCTTCCCAGTGCCCTGCTCAACGAGAAGTTTCTGAGAGCCGTCGGCCAGGGGGCGCAATACGAATACCTCCGCGAGCAGACGCTCTTGAACGAAGCGCGCGCCGGGCTGTCCACGTTGTTGCTGGGCGAACGGCTCCTGGCGCAGATACGCCAGGAAAAGTTTATCAACCGGCGCGATTTGCGCGACCTGTGGGATATTCGGAAGCAGGAAGAGCTACTCAATCAGAAGCGCGAAGAATACGAAAACGCCGATAACATCCCCGAAGAGGATCTCTCTGAAAAAGGGAAGCAAGCCTTGGAAAAAGCCAAGCAGCGCATGGGTGGAGAGGTCCAGGGCGCCGAAGCGCTACTGCGGCACAAAACAGCCCAGCTCAAGGAGGACTTGAAGCAAATCGACACTCAGGCCAGCAACCGCATGCAGGCCGAAGCGATCAAAGTCGCGCAAGAACTGGAGGACGCCACGGAAGAAGCCGAAAGCTGGGGCTCGGCGCTGGGCACCGGCGATAAATCCCCGCCGGGGCAAAAGCTCGAGCTGGGTAGACGGCTCGCCGGCAACGAGAAGCTCAAAAAGCTCTCGCGCATGGTCGGCCGTATGAAGCTCCATGCCATGGCGCTGCGCAAGAAGGTCTTTGAACGCTCCAGCGAGGAAGTTCTCGAAGTAGAGCGCGGCGATTCAATCCACCGCCTGCTGCCGCACGAGATGCTGACGTTGCATCATCCCATCCTGCGCAAAGACTTCTTCCGCCGCTATCTCGACCAGGAGCTGATTCAATACTCCCTGCGTGGCATCGAAGAAAAAGGCAAAGGGCCGATGATCGTCTGTCTCGACGGCAGCTCATCCATGGCCGGCGACAAGGAGATCTGGTCCAAAGCCGTCACCTTGACCTTGCTGGAGATCGCCCGGCGCCAACGCCGGCTGTTCCGCTCGATCTGTTTTTCGTCCGAGGAGACGCCTCTGCAGGTTCTTGACATGAACCCGCGCGACCGTTACGAAATCGAGACCAGAACCGTCATGGATCTGGCCGAGTACTTCCCCGGGGGCGGCACCGATTTCCAGCGGCCGTTGGACGCGGCTCTGGAATGCCTCAAACAGGCACGCTTCAAAAAAGGCGACATCGTCTTTATCACCGACGGTGAATGCCAGGTGGCGCCGGATTGGGCCGAACAGTTTCGTAAGGAAAAAGAGCGACTGGGCTTCTCGCTGTTTTCTATTTTAATCGACGTCGGCTCGGCGTCGCTGGGAACGCTCAAGGAGTTCAGCGACCGCATCACTACGATTAAGCAACTCACGGGCGACGAAGCCAAAGACATTTTCGTAAAGTTCTAATCGACCACAATGACAACGCAACAAGCAGTCACTATGGAAGTGTTTGTCGAACGCCTCCGGGAGATCGAACGGCAGGGATTTGCCACCAGCGCCATTCACGCCTATTTGCGGGAAACTCTGATCGAGCCGGTGTCCCTGCAACGCTACGTTCTCTTTCGCGACGACCGCTACACGCGCAACCTGGTATTCAAGAACGAGGCGTTCGAGCTTTTGGTGATCTGTTGGAACATTGGACAGCGGGCGCCTGTGCACGGCCATGAAGGCGAGCGCTGTTGGAGTCGAGTCGAGCAAGGCACTCTCTTGCTGTGCAATTACCGCGAAATCTCCGAGGACCCGCTGGCGGTGCGGCGGATCGGCGAACCGTATCTAGGTGAGCGCGGCCATCTCGACGGGCCGGCCGATATCCATAGCGTTGCGAATCCGGAGCCGGCGGCGCAACCCGCAATCAGCCTGCATCTCTACTCTCAGCCGTACGATCAATGCGACATTTACGATCTCACCACCAATCAAAAGCGTCGCGTGCGGCTGCGTTACGATACCGTTTACGGCAAAGCCGTCGAGGCACATAACAACGACCTCAGTTAACAAGCGGCCTAAAACTAGCGCCCTGCGCTTGTAGACCCCTCGCCCCTGTGCCGCCATTTTAACGGTGCGAGCGGCGGGACCAACAGGCGGCCAATACCGGGGGAACAACGATCAGTCCGATAAGCCACCACACACTGTGCCGATGGCCCATGTTCAAGGTCCAGCCGATACCCGGCCACTTTTTAGGCACCCAGATGCGCCGGTCTCGCTTGCTGAAATAGACACCGGCAATCGGCGCACTCCAGTTATCGGGATTTTCCCATTCCGATTTGTTGATTTCCTCTTGCGTCACAGCGTCTCCTAACCGCCGAGGAGCCGGCGAACTTTGCTACCCCACCCTCTTTATTCGCTCCAAGGGCGTGTCATGTCGCCACCCGGTGTTTTAATCCCTGAATGTCTGGAACGATAGGAACTTGTCTTTTCATATGCAAGCTCCCGCCTCACCCGTACAGTACGATGTTACGGCAGTCCCGGTCGCCCGCGATGTTGACATGCTTGCGATCGTAATCGGCGAGCAGCTCTTTGACTCGTGCGGTTCTGGCGAGCGGCGGGCACAACTCGAAGGTAAATCCCGTCGGCCGGTTGAATCCGAAGCGTTGCATGTTGTCGTACAAACGCAGCAAAGCGGAACGAACGGTCACCGATTCGCCGATGAAGATGCGGTTCTGAACATCGTAGAGACCGAAGACTCCCGGCTGTTCAGGGGCCGCGTTGAGGATCAAAAGTCTGCTGAAGAGATAATAATGACCACTCTGCCAAGGCACGATTCACCTCACGTGAACAAAACGTTAACCCGAGATTTTACGCCGTCTAATGCGCGGCATCAAGCTTTATACATGGTGCTCGATGTGTCGTGGTTGGGACGGCATAGCGCGATGAGCGGGCAGCTTTCGGACGTTGGCGCCGACAGAGGGTGCATTCCATTCGTTTAATTGTGGCACCGCCTTTGCTCCTAACAGCGCCATCCCGTTCGAATGGAGGCAGGAATGAACGCTATCGAACTACTTACTCAGGATCATGAGAAGGTAAAAAAACTTTTTGAGGAAGCTCAACGCACCAGCGACATGACGGAGAAAACAAAGCTCTTCGATCAAATCGATACCGAGCTGGCAATCCACGCCGAGATCGAGGAAGCGGTGTTCTACCCCGCGCTGGAACAGCATGACGAGTTGAAAGATATGGTCGCCGAGGCGCGCGAAGAGCATGAGCAGGTTGAGGAATTGCTTCTGGAGATCGAGGATCTGGCGACCGAAGGTACGGACTTCGACGGTCAGCTGTCGACTCTGAAGGAGACTGTGGAACACCACGTTTCCGAGGAAGAGGGAGAGATGTTTCCCAAGGTTCGTGACGTTCTCGCCGAAGACGCGCTCGATCGACTCGGGAGAGAATTGGAATCGGCAAAAGGCAAACATACAACGGCCGGCAGAGACGATTTACAAATGGCATAAAGATCGTTGGGGTGGCGCTGGATGACAAGCCGGCGGAATGGAATGCCGGACGGAGTTGGATGAAAGGAGCGCAGAGCATGCGGTTGGAATAAATATCGCTAGGGCCCTGCGGTCCGTAGGGCAACGCCCACACTCAATCCCTGTCGGGCGATTCCTTGAATTAGAATTCGCCGCCCGTCTCCGCTTAAACCTCCATCCTACCGACTATCCCTTGTTCCAGACCGTTGCAGTTTATAAGGTAAACTTAGATGGCAGGAAGCATTTTGCTCGTGGAGGACAACACAATTGCGCGCCGCAACATTGCCGTCTTTCTTGAGCGTGCCGGCTATCAAGTCACCCAGGCAGGAACAGGAGAGGACGCGCTCCGCCTGGTCGAAACCGTCAACAACTATGACGTCGTCATCAGCGATCT
>CAYZXN010000094.1:0-3778 GCA_964482425.1 uncultured Syntrophobacteraceae bacterium
GAGGAAAGATGATTAGCATAAGAAAGCTTCGCAAGACCTTCCCGGCGCAACAGGGGGTTGTCAATGCCCTGCGGGATATCGATCTAGAGGTGGCGGAGGGCGATTTTTGCGTTCTTCTGGGTCCAAGCGGCTGCGGTAAAACCACTACCCTCAGATGCGTCGCCGGTCTCGAGAGGCCCGACGGCGGCGAAATAGAAATCAGCGGACGCCTGGTCAATTCTCCCGGTTCCCGGATTTTTGTTCCCGCCGAAAAGCGACAGATCGGTATGGTCTTTCAGTCCTACGCTATCTGGCCTCACATGAACGTATTCCAAAACGTCGCTTTTCCTCTGACTCAAGGCCAAAAACGAGTCTCCGGATCAGCCGTTAAGGAAAGGGTGCGCACGGCTCTGCAACGAGTTCAACTGGATGGACTGGAAGATCGGCCGGCTACCGACCTTAGCGGCGGTCAGCAACAGCGCGTCGCCATGGCCCGGGCCATGGTCACCGACTCGAAGGTCTTGTTGATGGACGAACCGCTCAGCAACCTCGACGCGCGATTGCGCGAGCAGATGCGCGTCGAGTTACGGAAAATCACCAAATCCATCGGCGTGACAACGCTCTACGTCACCCATGATCAAGCGGAAGCGCTGAGTCTCGGCGACAAAGTCTGTGTGATGAATCACGGTGAAATCCTGCAGATGGCGCCGCCGCAAGAGGTGTATGCCAAGCCGGTGAATCTGTTTGTCGCGCAGTTCGTCGGAGAAATGAATTTTGTCAAAGCAAAAGTCGCCGGTCCCGGCCGGGTGGAATCTGCCTTGGGCACTTTGCCGATCGCGCTGCCCAACGGCACTTCCGCCGGTGCGGCGGTGACCTTGGCGATCCGGCCCGAGCACGTCATGGTCACGACAGCCGCCAATAAAAGCGCCGCTCACGTTCTCGGAAAGGTCACAAGCAAAAATTATCTTGGCGATTCCGCACTTTTGGAAGTTGAGATCAATGGTGCGACCTTGCTGGCAAAGCTCGATGGCGACACCGAACTCTCCATGGGCGACCCAGCCGCCGTCGAACTGCCGCCGCACCGCTGGCACGTTTTCACGTAGGTTGTTCAATAGTTCAAAGGTTCAAGGTCTGAGGTGCACGGCGCAACCGCCAGCCTGAGCTCTCCTGCGTTTGAACTTTCACCCCAATCATGAGTTCGCCGAACCCCTGAGGTGGCTGTCAAGTTTTCCATCCAAACAGCGAGATCTAACGTTGAACCATTGAACTTAGAACCGTCCGCTTCCTCGCTTTTGTGAACTCCCCCAGTTCTTATTTTTTGTAAAGTTTCTTTAAGAAGCCCGAATCTTCGAGCTCCTTGACGAAGCGCGCGTCCACCAGGTCATTTGCGTTCGCCTGCGCGGCCTTGGGGTTGCTCGCCGTCATGTCCTGCAGGATGAGCTGATATCCTTCGACGGGCGCGTACGGCGCTTCGGGAATGAACTTCGCGTGCCAGTCCCATGATTCTTCCAGTGTCTTGCGATCTTCCAGTCGCGAATACTTGCCCATGATTCTGATCGTTTCTTCCTTACGGGTTTTGAAGAAATGAATGGCCTCGGTGTAGGCGCGCATGTAGCGGCGCACCATGTCAGGATTTTCGCGGATCAGCTTTGTCGAAGTGTAGACGCCATTCTGCGGGAATGGGATTTCCAGTGCCGCCATGTCGACCACGGTGGGATAGCCAAGCTTCTCGGCAATCGCTTTGCCTGCCTCCGTGACCACGGTGAACTGCACAATGCCTTTTTGCAACGCGATCATACGATCGATGGCGCCGCCGATGACGCGCAAGCTGACATCCTTGGCCGGTTCCAGGCCGATTCGCTTCAGCCCTACTTTGAGGGCGAATTCAGCGGTGGTGCCGGCTATGTGAGTACCGCCGATTTTGCCTTTTAACTCCTCCGCTTTCTTGATGCTCGGATGTGAAACGAGGTAATACGGCAATACGTTCACGTTGCCGGCGATGGCGACGACATCGCCGCCCGCCAGACGCGCGCTGGCAAGCCCGGGACCTCCCCCTTCGCCGATGGGAATCTCCCCTGCGAGAATCGCTTGGATGCCGCGCACGCTGCCGGAAATGAAGATCACCGTAGCATCGATGCCGTGTTTATCGAATAGCCGCGCGTCCTTGGCCACCCAGATCACCGAAGAGGAACCGGGTGTGGTGGAAATATAGGACGTGTTTATTTTTTGCGCGGCTGCAAACGGCGTGACTGCAAAAAACAGCAACGCCATCGACACCAGCGTCTTCACAAAAAACATCATTTTCATTGGCACCTCCAGACAGTTTAAGTACCGAACCGTAACGCTACGCATACCATCTTCGGCGACCGGAAAAAAGCTGAATTGACACAACCGGCTTTGCCATCTATTTTTCAATAAGAGATTCCGCAGCAATGAAGCGACGTGTCGACCTGATCATGTTTGACCTGGATGGAACACTGGCGGATACCGGCCAGGACCTGGCCGACGCAGTGAATTATACGCGCGCGCACTTCGAACTGGACCCATTGCCGCAGCCGCTTATTTACTCGCACGTCGGCCGCGGCGTCGAATACCTGATCAAGCATGCGATCCCGGAACGGGACCCGAATCAGTTTCAACAAGCTCTGCGCGTTTTCCTCGAACGCTATCAAGACCACCTGCTCGATACGACGATTCTCTATCCCGATGTCGCCAACGTGTTGGATTATTTTAGCGACAAGCGCAACGCCGTGGTAACCAATAAACTACACCGGCTGGCGGTGGCGGTGCTGCGCGGCCTGGGTGTCGACTTACGATTCGACGCGATTGTCGGCGGCGACAGCGGTCCCGAGAAGAAACCGCATCCGGCTCTACTGCAGTCGGTGCTGCGCCAGTTCCAGGTCCTCCCCGCTCACGCGCTGATGATCGGTGACGGCGACACCGATGTCGAGGCCGGACAGCGCGCCGGGGTTATCACCTGCGGAGTTACCTATGGGCTGGGGAACAAGAGCGATCTAGTTGCCGCCAAGCCTGATCTACTGATCGATCGTCTGGGTCAATTGCCGCGCTATTTCTATTAGCGAGTCACTTTTTCTAAGGAGGCAAACCTATGGCAGCCAAGATTCCCGAAGAGTTTAAGGACGTGCTCGAAAAAGTCGCCTATGCCCATCTTGCCACCGTGATGCCCGACGGCAGCCCGCAAGTGACGCCCGTCTGGTTTGACTACGATGGCAGCCATATTCGAGTGAATTCGGCCAAGGGAAGGATCAAAGACAAGAATATGCGGCGCAACCGGAAGGTTGCGCTTGCCATTCAGGATCCCGACAATGCATACCGCTATCTAGCGGTGCGCGGCGAGGTGGACGATATCACTGAAACCGGCGCCGATACTCACATCGACTCCCTTGCCAAAAAATATCTCGGCAAGGACAAGTACCCGTTTCGCGGGCCCGGTGAAGTCCGGATCATTTACAAAATCCGGCCGGAAAAAGTTTCCACCATGGGCTAGCGGTTTCTATTGCGCGCAACCGATCGGTGTTGTTCCGTACCCCGCTTTGGGAGCGCTTAGTCGGGATTCAGGCGCCGTTCCAGGTTGCGCGCGTAACGCGACATTCCGTAACTGGACAACCAGTAGATCAGCGCGATAAACAGATAAAGTTCGAATGGGCGGATCTCTCGATTATTGACGATCTGCGCCGCTTTGGTCAGATCGATATAGCCAATAATAGAAGCCAGCGACGTGTCCTTGAGCAGAACGATGAACTGTGTCACCAGGGCGGGAATCATATTGCGCAAGGCC
>CAYZXN010000095.1:0-31688 GCA_964482425.1 uncultured Syntrophobacteraceae bacterium
TTGGTTTCTGCGTGCTGGGAACAATTTTGGCTGCGGTCACCTTGCGTGCTCGAGCCCGCGAACTTCTGCTGCCTCTCGTGCTTTTCCCTCTGATGATCCCGGTCATCCTGGCAACCATCCAATGCCTGGGAGCCGTTCTGCGCGCCGGCGAGCTTGGCGAGGCACTTCCGTGGTTGCGTCTTCTAATCGGATTTGATGTGATATTCCTGACCGTCGGAGTCTTGATATTCGACTGGGTGATCGAAGTTTGATTTGACTATGGTCAAAAGCGTTGAAAAAACAAAACGGGGCACGGGAATTCTCGGCGCGCTGGCGTTTACGGCAGTTGCCGTCGGACTTTATTGGGGCTTGGTGCAGGCGCCGCCCGACGCGCTGCAAGGCGACGTCCAACGGATTATGTATCTTCATCTGCCCAGCATTCTCACGGCCTATCTGTCGTTTTTCCTGGTCTTCATAGGCAGCTGCCTTTATCTCTGGAAGCGTGAAAAGCGCGACGACAACTTGGCGCATTCAGCGGCCGAGCTTGGCGTGCTTTTCACCGCTCTGACCATCGTCGAAGGTTCAATCTGGGGCCGACCTACCTGGGGTGTGTGGTGGACCTGGGATGCGCGGCTGACTCTGACGGCAATCCTGCTGTTAATTTACACCGGCTACCTTATGCTTCGCTCGCTGATCGACGACGAAAATCGGGCCGCGGTCTCCGCTGCGGTGCTGGGCATTATCGGTTTTCTCGATATTCCGTTGATCCATATGTCGGTGTACTGGTGGCGTACCTTGCATCAGCCGCCGTCAATTTTGCGGCCGGACAAGCTTCCCTGGGAGAACGTCGATCCGGCCATGTTGGCGGCTCTGGGCGTCAACCTACTCGCATTCATGCTGCTCTATTTTTATCTTCTCTCGCTACGTTTGCGGCTCGGAGAAGTCCGAAACGAAATCAAGTCTCTGCGGCTGAGCCGAGGTGCTTACTGATGGGTCCGTGGGGATTTGTTTTTCTGGCGTACGGCATCGTCTGGGGAGCTATCCTGGTGTATCTGTTCTCGTTAAAGCGGCGTTACAGTTGCGCGCTAGAGGAGCTGGCGCAACTGCGTGCCGCTGAGGAGTCTAACGAAGATGCGAAATAGGCGATTTCTTGTGGGAGGTTTGATCATCCTGGGCGCTCTCGCCTATGTGATCTATGGCGGCATGCAGGAAGCCCTGGTTTATTTCGTGACGCCCTCCGAGCTCAAGGCGAAGGAGCAAGCCTCCGGCGACAAGTTTTTGCGCATGGGCGGAATGGTCGTTAAAGGCTCTCTGCAAAAAGACCTGCAAAATCTCACCTACCGATTCGAACTTACCGACGGGGCGATTTCCTATCCGGTGATTTTCCGCGGCATACCGCCGGACCTCTTTAGCGAAGGCACGGGAGCGGTGGTCGAAGGCCGCATCGGCAGCGACGGCATTTTTCAGGCGTCGCTGATCATGGCCAAACATGCCGAAGAGTACAGCCCGCACCAGGACAAGGCCGCGCCAACCAGTTTTGTGCCCGCCAAGGAATACACTTCGCAGTGATCGCTACCCTCGGCCATACCAGTGTCCTGCTGGCCCTGTTCGCCGCCGCTGTTGGAGTTATCGCGCCGCTCCTTGCCGCGCGCTGTGCGCAGGCCCGTTATGCGGCAGCTATTCGCTGGGCGATCGCTGCGCAGTTCATCTTCGTTACCCTGGCGGCATCGGCGTTGATCTATGGATTGGTCGTCACCGATTTTTCGATTCGATACGTCGCTTTTAACACGACCCGGGCCACACCGATCTATTACCGCATCACCGGCTTATGGGGCGCATTGGAAGGCTCTCTGCTTCTATGGGAATGGATCCTGATTATTTTCTCGGGCTTGGTTGCTTGGATGTATCGAGAGCGCCACAAGGACATAATGCCCTGGGTGCTCATGGTATTTTCTATCGTGTCGCTTTTTTTTCTTGCGGTCATCGCCTTCGTTTCAAGCCCTTTTGAAACCATCTCGCCGATACCTGCCGACGGCCGGGGGCTAAACCCGCTGCTGGAAGACGCCAATATGATGACTCACCCGCCGCTGCTTTACACCGGTTTTGTGGGTCTTACAGTACCGTTTGCCTTCGCCATAGCCGCGCTGATCGTCGGCAAACTGGACGAAGGATGGATTACCACCACCCGCCGCTGGACCATCATCGCGTGGTTTTTCCTGACCGCCGGAAATCTCGTCGGCGCATGGTGGTCGTATCACGTCCTCGGTTGGGGCGGCTACTGGGCCTGGGATCCGGTCGAGAATGCCGCCTTTATGCCCTGGCTGCCGGCGACGGCATTCTTGCATTCGATCCAGGTACAAGAACGGCGCCGCATGCTGAAGGTGTGGAATCTCTCGCTGATCATCATCGCTTTCAGTCTGACTATCTTCGGCACCTTTCTCACCCGCTCGGGTATTCTTTCGTCGATTCATGCATTTTCTTCGGGACCAGTGGGCGGGTTTTTCCTTGGCTTTCTTGCTTTCGTGTTAGTGGGATCGTTCGGTTTGCTTGCTTACCGCTCGGAGTTGTTGCGAGAACAGCCCGAGTTCGATTCCATGGTCAGTCGAGAATCGGCGTTTTTGCTAAACAACATCGTCCTGGTATCGGCGCTGTTCACTATTTTTCTCGGAACGATTTTCCCCCTGATTTCCGAAGCGGTTGCCGGTGTTCAGGTCAGTGTTGGCGCGCCGTACTTCAACTCCGTCACCGTTCCCCTGTTCCTCTTCATGGTATTCCTGATGGCGGTGGGTCCCATCATCGCCTGGCGCAGAGCGTCATGGGACAACCTCAAACGCAACTTCTTTTGGCCGGCAACGGCATCTTTGCTGTTCGGGCTGGCCTTGTTTAGCTGGAAAGTAAAGGATTTTCTTCCCCTTCTTGGTTTTACGCTGCTGGCTTTTGTCGTCATGACGATTGTTTATGACACGGCCCTGGCTCTGCGCGCGCGCCGGCGCATCGCCGGCGAGGGTATCATCGCCGGGTTGATTACCTTGACCCGGCGCAATCAACGGCGTTACGGCGGTCTCGTGGTTCATCTCGGGGTCGTTTTGATCATCATGGGTATCGCCGGTTCGATGACTTACAGCGTCGAGCGCGAGGCCACTCTGGGGCTGAAGGAAACGCTTTCCATTAACAACTACGAGATCCGGTTCGAAGGGCTGCGCGGCTCGCAACAACCGACACACTTCCGTGTCGAAGGCCAATTCCACGTATCCAAAAACGGTTCTTATGTAGGGCGATTATCGCCTGCTTTGAAATTTTTTCCGATCCAGGACTCGCCGATAGGACGGGCGGTGCACCGCAGCAGCGCCAGCGAAGACATCTACCTCATTTTATCCGGTTTCAGCGACCTTGATAAAAACCGCGCGACCTTGAAAGTGCTCGTGCGGCCGTTGGTCGTGTGGATTTGGATTGGCGGGTTCGTTATCGCTTTGGGAACTCTCGTGACGCTCTTACCCATGTGCAAGCCTTCACAAGTAGAGACATGATTCGCAAAACTCCCGGCTCACAAATGGTTCGAATCGATGAAGATAGGACCTCTCTAGAGACCTGTAGGGAGTAAGTCAAGGTGCGGGACGATATGAGATTTGAGATTTGTCATTTCGAGCGCGGCGGGGACCTTTAACATGCCCTGGCGTCGCGTCATCCTGACCTTACTGATAATTGCGCCGCTGCTAGCGTTGCTCGCGTTTGGCTTTACCCGCGATTCGCGCTACATCACCTCTCCTTTGTTGGCGACCGAGGCTACACCGTTTTCGATTACGCTTTTCGACGGCAGCGATCTTGCGCTCGAGGACCTCAGAGGAAAGGCGGTATTTCTTAATTTCTGGGCGTCGTGGTGTCCGCCCTGCCGGGCCGAAGCACGAGACTTGGAGGCGGCGTGGCAAAAGCTCAACGAGAAGAACATCGTCTTCGTCGGGGTTGCGCTACAGGATACCGATAAGGCTTCCCTAGAGTTTCTTGAGGAATTCAATGTTACCTATCCGAATGGGCGTGACGAGTCCGGCAAGATCGCGATTGATTACGGGGTCTGGGGCATTCCGGAAAGCTTTTTTATCGATCCCCAGGGGCGAATTACCTACAAGCATGTGGGCGGCATTCGCGCCGCTCTGGTGATCGAGAAGCTCGAGGAAGCACTGCAGGGCATCGTCAGCGTCAAAGAAGGCAAAGGCGAATTCCAGTCCGTACGTTAGGGTATGACTTTTTTTATCATTGCCATTTTTTTTCTTCTTTTTAGTGGACCCCTCCATGGCACGCCGGCGCCCGACATAGAGGAACAGACCCGCGCTCTGGCTGCCGAGCTGCGCTGCGTCGTGTGCCAAAATCTCTCGGTCGCCGATTCTCCCTCGGAGATGGCGCAACAGATGCGCGCCAGTGTCCGCGAGCAACTCGAATCCGGCAAGTCGCCCCAGGAAGTTAAGGATTTCTTCGTCTCCAAATACGGCGAATGGGTCCTGCTGGCACCCACCAACACGGGTTTCAACCGGCTTCTCTGGTGGCTACCGATGACGGTCTTGATCGTCGGGGTTATCGCAGTCTTGTGCTTCGCTCGCCGCTGGACCAAACGGAAAAGCCAGCCGGCACCGCCCGCCATCGAGCCGAACCTGGCAGCGCAGTTGCGCAACGATCTCCGCTTCGAAAATGTCGAGCAACCGGATGTCGAGGATACCAGCGCGGGAGCGCAACTGTTGCGTGAACGGCTCCGGCTCACTACCGAGATTGCAGAGCTGGATTTCGACTTTCAGGCCGGAAAACTTTCGGCGAGCGACTACAACGCTTTGAGCAGCGATGTCGAAGCAAAAGCCGCTCTGGTTCAACAGCAGTTAAACTCCCTCCCACCGCAGCCTAAGGTCCAACCGCCTCCGGCGCCGCAGAAAAGCGCTCCTCGAACTCAGAATGCGGCGCGAAGCGGCTTTCGCCGCTGGCAATTGGCGGCGGGCGGCACTTTCCTACTGCTATTCGGGCTTGCTCTCGGCATATTGCTCACCCAATCCGTTCGGCCGCGCGCTTCCGAACAGGATTCGATGACAGGCGATTTTCTCACCGGCACCGCTCCCGCCAACGCCGATGTTCGGCTCGCCCTTGAGGAAGGCAAACGCGCCTTTGCCAATCAGGATTTTCCCAAGGCCATCGACGCGTTCAAAAAGGTATTGGCCGCCGACCCTGATCAGCCGGAAGCGCACAGCTATATGGGTATTATTCTCGTTCAGGCCGGCCATGCCGACGGGGCCATGATGGCCTTTGACCGGGCGCTGGCGCGCGCGCCGAATTTCCCCATGGCGCTTTGGGGCAAGGCGATGGTTCTCTATCGCGAGAAGAAAGACTATGATGCGGCGCGCCCGGTGCTACAGAAACTCTTACAGATCATTCCCCCGGGCGAAGATAGAAACGAGATTGAAAAAATTCTCGCATCTTTTCCTCCACCCGGCGCGCAAGGATTGCGGCCGTCCGCGCCAGCGGCGACCGCAGACGCGCCTTCAACTCAGAATATCAGCGGTAAGATAATCCTGGCTGAAAAGGTCAAGCAGCATCTGAACAGCAAAGCGACGTTATTCATCATCGCCAGGCCGGCTGGGGCCGGCGGCGGCCCGCCGCTCGCCGTCAAGAAGATCGAGCGACCGGTTTTTCCACTCTCCTATTCGATCGGCGCCGAGAACGTGATGATGCAAGGCACTGCGTTCGCCGGCAAGATCAATCTAACGGTACGCCTGGATAACGACGGCGACCCTGGGACCCGCACGCCCGGAGATCTGCTGGGCGACTACAAGAACAATCCAGTCGAAGCCGGCGCCAGGAACGTGGACATCGTCATCGACCAAGTCATGTAACTCTGGATTGGTTTCATTCGTGCGCGCGTTCAAGTTTGGGCAAGTGACACTGACACGCCGGTAAGATTTCTCAGACGGGTTTCATCGGCCCAAGCTTAAAGATTCCTGGAACTTGGCATAAATGGCGTCGGTCTTGGCCGCCATGATGAAATCGTTTTTGTGCAGGTTGCGAATCTTATGCGTCCACCAAGTCACGGCGACCCTTCCCCACTCGGTGGTCAGTCGCGGATGATGGCCCTCTTCCTCGGCAGCAGCTCCCACCGCATCCGTGAAAGCGATGGCGTCTTTGAAGTTCTTAAATTGGAACAAACGGTCGAGCTTCGAAATATTGTGTTCGGTGATGATCTTCCACTCCGGCACTTGCGGATAGAGATCCTTGATTTCCTCGGGCGTCACGGCCGGCGCGCCGACACGACAGGCCTGGCATTTCTGTTCCGTCAACTGTTCCATGGCTCCCCTCCGCTAACGTCTAAATTAAAGATGCGGCATCACTTCCCGCGCGAACTGCGCCATCGATTCTTGCACCAGCCCGTGCGGCACACTGCCGATGTTAAACCAGGTGAGAAGGTGGGTGGCGCCGGTCTTCTCGGTTAATGCCCTGAGAGCCCGCACGGCCGACTGCGAATCGCCGATTACCGCATGGCGCGCGCAGATCGTATCAAACGCGACCATGGCTCCCGCCGCCGTCCGCAGTCTGGCCGGCAATTCATCGCCGCGCCGCGTCAGCCAATCGACATAATCGTTGCGCATGTCGGCGATGGTCTTGAAATAGCTCATGACGCCGGCCTGGCAGCGTGATCGGGCCTCTTCCAGCGTCGGCGCAAGATGCATGGGAATCAAGAGCCCCAGCTCTTTGGATTTGGGATCATGGCCGGACTTTTTTAAACCCTGCCAGTAGGCTTCGGCGAACTCCACCACCTGTTCCGGCGTCCGGGTATGAATCGGCAATAGGAGGTTGATACCGAGGCGCGCCCCGACCTCGACGCCGTCCATCGAACTCGTCGCCATGTAGAACGGCGGCAGCGGCCTTTGCAGCGGCTTTGGATTGACGACCACTTCGGGAATCTGGAAAAACCTGCCGTGATAGCGCAGAGTTTCATCCGACCAGGCCTTGCGGATGACATCGAGCCCCTCGGCCATCACTTCGTGAGTAACTTTGTGATCGGCGCCGAAGCATTCGTAGGCGCGGCTGTGCGGATGGCCTCCCCCGGCGGCAAAATCCATACGCCCGCCGCTCACCAGGTCCAGCATGGCGGCCTGCTCGGCCAGTTGCACCGGATGATGGATGGGCAAAGTATTGACCGCGACACCGAGACGCAAACGTCTGGTTCTCTGAGCCGCCGCGCCGAGCACAACGTAAGGCGCCGACAGCAACGAGAACCTGGGCTGGCAGTGGATTTCGGCAACCCAAAAAGTTGTGAAGCCCAGCCGGTCGGCCGCTTCAGCCTGCTCGAGAAACTCCTGCAGGCGCTTTTCCGGTGAAGACCCCGGGGGACATTGAATTTCCGTAAACAGACTGTTTTTCACCCGTTCGCTTGCCCTCCGATGCGATGAATCCACCTAAGAGGTGTCATAAAGCCAGGATCCTGCCTGAGGATTTTTAGGTTGCAATCGAAGCTCAGGACGCCGCGCAATCATGATGACCAAACAACAACGGCCTGGCAGAACGAACAACGGGATTACGCCTTCGAGCAGCAGTCAGCCTGTCTTACTGGAAACGCAGGTTTGCCAAAAACGTCAGACTCCAGCGCTACCAACCCAACGCATACGCTACTCTTCGAGGATCGGCGCCGCCCATCCAGCATCCGTTCTCGCGGTCCCGAACGATGATTTTTGCGCTGCCGAAGGACCATCGATCGACCACGGAAACTTTGTGTCCCCGTCTGCCCAAACTCTCCATTGTCTGCGCATCGAATCCCGTTTCCATTCGCAGCGCCTCGGGCAACTGATCTCGCGGCGGCGTGCCAGGCTGGTGACTCCAGCGCGGCGCTTCCACCGCACTCTGCGGGTCCATCTTCAGGTCGACCAGATTGTGAATGACTTGGAAGTTCGTTTGCGGCTGCTCATCCGCTCCCGGACTGCCGCCGAGGGCGAAAATATCCTCGCCTCTGAAAACCATGTAAGTGTTCAAAGTGTGCGCGGGTCTCTTGCCAGGCTTGAGCGAGTTTGCCTTGCTTCCATCGAGGCCGAAGCTACACAGGCGGTTGTTCATGATTACGCCGGTGTCTCCGCCGATAACCCGGGAGCCAAAGGGCGCGAAGACGCTCTGTATCAATGAGATCGCGTTACCGTCGCGGTCAGCGGCGCACAGGTAGGTAGTATCGCTGCTTTGATTGCCGGCTGCCGTTTGCGGACGATTGAGCGCACCCTCGATTATCTCACGACGCGCGGCGGCGTGCTTTTTCGATATGAGCACGGCAATTTTTGGGTCGCCGAAGGCGGGGTCCTCGAGATATCGAATCCGGTCTTCGAAAGCCAACTTCTTGGCGGCGACCTGGTAGTGGATCATATCTGCCTGGCTCATGCTGCCGCTGTCGAAAGGCCACGCTTCGGCAATATTGAGCATTTCCAGGACCATAAATCCCTGCGACACCGGCGGCTGCTCATAAACGATGGCGTCGCGGTAAGTGGATCGGAGCGGCGCCATCCATTGCGCCACAACGCCCTGCAGATCTTCCTCGCGCAGTAGACCGCCTTCCGCTTGGACAGTGCGACAAATCTGCTCAGCCACCTCGCCGCCGTAAAACCCATCACGCCCCTTGAGCGCGATCTTTTCAAAAACATCGGCCAGGCCCCTTTGAAGCAGAATTTTTCCCGGTTTGGGAACGCCGAGGGGCTTGCGGTAATAGCGATCCACCCAGGTCGACTCGCCGCTGAACTCTTCAATAGCTTCGGCAAATTCCTGGGAGATCGGAAAACCGCCGCGGGCTATGGCAACGGCGTCGGCCATAAGCTCGTCTACTCCGAGCGTTGCGTATTTTTTATGAAGCTCCAGCCACCCGTCCACAGCTCCCGGTACGGCAATACTTAAGGGACCGGCAACCGGTATGCTTTGGAGCCCGTGCTCGTGAAAATACTCTATCTCGGCTTTGGCCGGGGCTGGGCCGCTCGAATTGAGCGCTTCGACCTTGCCGTTTTTTTTCATGTAAACCTGTGCAAACAGATCGCCGCCGGGACCGCTCGCCTCCGGCTTGACCACGGCCATGACAAACGCGGCGGCCAAGGCGGCATCTACGGCATTGCCTCCCTGGCGCAGAATCCGCACGCCTGTAAAGGCTGCGAGCTGATGTCCCGCCGACACCATCCCGTTTTGACCCATGATGACCGGTCTTGCCGCTTTGGTGAAATTCATGCCGCCGCCACTCCCAGAATCTTGGCGGCATTGCCGCCAAGAACCTTTTCCTTATCTTGCTTATTCAGGTTCAGGCCATCGATGGCCGTTAAACTATTCTTGATTAGCAGGCAGCCCTCTTCCGGACCGTAGGGATAATTGGTTCCAAGCACCAGCCGGTCAGGACCGAAGAAATCCAGAACGCATTTAAGTGTCGCGGCTGGATGATCGGCCGTATCGACGTTGAATCTGCGGAACGAATCCAGTGGATTTTCTTTGAGGCCGTATCGTTGCCGGATCTCTTCAGTGCGCCCGGTGTAAATGTTTTTGGCGCGCTGGGCGAAAAACGCCAAGACGCCGCCCACATCGGCAACAACGAAATCTATTTCCGGAAATCTTTCCAACACCCGTCCATAAACCAGCCGGGTCATCGCCACCGTGCTGTCAAAAGCCCAGCCGAAAATCAATGTCGGCATGATATCGATGCCGGTGGCCTCGGTGGCCAGCGGTGCGGTCGGATGGATGTATACCGGCAACTTCTGTTTTGCCAGTCGCTCATAGACCGGAAACAGCTCTTCCCGGTCCAACGACTGGCCGTTGAGGTTGGCAAAACAACCAAAACCTCTCAGTCCCAACTCATCGACGGACCGCTGCAATTCGTCAAGAGCCGCGGTAATCGACGAGGTCGGAAGCGTGAAAAACCCGATGAAGCGCTTTGGCTGCTTGCGGCATATCTCAGCGATGGCGTCGTTGGCGGCGCGCGCGATGCCCACCGCGTCGTCGCGCTCGAAACGGTCCGCTCCGGGCGCCGGAATGGTGAGCACATGAATATCGATGCCAAACCGGTCCATGTGCTCAATCCTGCGATCGATGTCTCTGCCCTGGAAAATCGCGGTGTTGATCCGGCATTTCAATTTTTTATCGTAAAAATACGTCATGCCGCTGTACGGGTCCGGTTCTTCGAGTATAACCGCGCCGTCGCGCCGCCTGATCTCGTTGATATACGGTTCTGGAAACAAGTGAGCCTGAAAATCAATGACCATGTCAACTTTACCCGCTGAGAATTCTAAAGTCCGTAAAGTGCCTTGGCGTTATCGTCGAGGATCTTTTTCACCACTTGCGGCGCCACATCGCCGTCTTCTTTGAGCTTGCGCAGCGCCAGAATCTCCGATGAGGTGTCGTTATGTCCATAGTCGGTGCCGATCACCAGCATGTCGTCGCCGGCGTACTTGAGCACATAAGAAAGGTCATCATCGGTTTGGCAGGCAACCCAGATTTTATTGCGGCGCAACACATCGGACTTATCGACCTTGGTGCCGCCGCGCTCGAAGCGCCGCGCATAATCGTGAACCGCATAAGGTATCCATTGCGAGCTGACCTCAATGAACGCCCATTTCGTCTGAGCAAACTTCTCCGGAATTTTATTGAAGATAAGCGAGTGGAACGAGCCGACGACCGCCAGCTTGAATTTGTTGAAGCCGCACTCGTCGAGGAAATAGTCGTGGACGGCAAAACTGCCGGTGGCGGAATGAACGCAGATGGGCAGGTCCAGCTTTCCCGCTTCTTCGTAAATCGGAAAAAAATGAGCGTCGCTGATGCGCTTGTCGCCTTCGAGACCGCGCATGAATATGCCGCAAGCGCCGTTTTCCTTGGCGTAGCGGGCCTCTTCCAAAGCCTTGTCCATGCTCAGGAGCGGCAACACCGCCACCCAGCGCAAACGGTCCGGCGCCGCTTTCCAGATGTCAACAAGCCAGCGGTTGTAGCTGCGCGTCACCGCCAACTCGACCTCCGGCCGTCGTGTAAACGGACGAAGAAAAATCGTTGGATAGAGCACCTGGACATCGATGTCAAGCTCGTCCATATGGGCAAGGCGCGCCCTGATGTCGGCCATCTCGCGCGCCGCCTTGGCGGTGTCATGACCGACATTACGCGCCTTGGCAATATGAGTGCCATCGACCAACCAGGACTCGCCGCCCGAAGCTGGGTCGTTGGGGGTCGGCACGATGCGCGGCCTCATGACGCGTTCCGATTCCAGCATGTAGTCCCAGGTGTGCTCCGTCTCTAGGACGTGCGCGTCTGCATCGATTACCGCCATTTCTATTAACCTCCTAAGGTCGTTTTCTTTATTGTTTGTTGAATACCGGCCCGCTCGGTTTTTGAGCCCACTGAGCTGTGGCAGGCCTGGCATGTATAGTCATACAGCTCGCCGTCCGGTAAAACCAGCAGCAGACGTTGGCGGACCGGCATCGCCCTGCCGCACTTATTACAATACAGCAGCGCCGCATTGAACTGATCGAAAGACTGCTCCATCCCCGTACCTCGCTGCCTCTAGTGGCTGTTTTGGTGTTCAGCGCCTTGCCGGGCTTTGGCTTCCTTGATGACCTTTTCAGCCAGATGCGGCGGCAACTCCTCGTAGTGCGAAAATTCCAAGTGGAACTCGCCCCGTCCGCTGGTGAGCGATCGCAAATCAGGCGCATACTTCAAGACCTCCGACATGGGCACCCGGCACTTGATCACCTGTGTGTGCCCATTGGTGTCCATACCGAGCACTTTGCCTCTGCGGCTGTTGAGATCGCCGATAACATCGCCCATGCTCTCATCCGGTACGGTCACCTCCATCGTCATGATCGGTTCCAAAATCACCGGTTTGGCTTTTTCAACGGCGTTTTTAAATCCCATGGAGCCGGCAATTTTAAACGCCATATCCGATGAATCGACGTCGTGATAGGACCCGTCATACAGCGTGACTCGAACATCCACCATCGGGTAGCCGGCAGCCACTCCTCCCGCCATCGCCTCCCTAATGCCCTTTTCTACCGCCGGAATGTAGTTTCGCGGAATCGCGCCGCCGACAATCTGATCGACAAACTCGAACCCTTGCCCGTGCGCTAGCGGTTCGACCTTGAGCCAGGTGTCGCCATACTGGCCGCGACCGCCCGACTGTTTCTTCAATTTTCCTTGCGCACTGGCGCTGCCCCGGATGGTTTCTTTGTACGGCACTTTGGGCGCTTTTAAAATGACCTCTGCGCTGTATTTCCGCTTGAGCTTTTCAACGATGATTTCGATGTGCTGCTGGCCCATGCCGGAAAGTATAAAGTCCCGCGTCTCCTCGTCGCGGTGGAGATCGATGGTAGGATCTTCTTCCATCATTCGGTGCAAGCCCTGCGGTACTTTCTCCTCATCGGCCTTACTCTTGGGTTCCAAGGCGAAGGAAATGACCGGTGAGAAACGAAGCGGCCGCTCGAACTGCACCGGCGCCTTCTCATCGCACAGGGTATCACCGCTGGCTACGTCCTTGAGCTTGGCCGCCGCTACGATCTCGCCTGCCATCGCCTCTTTAATCGGCTCTTGCTTTTTTCCCTCCAATCGGAACATGTGGCCGATCTTTTCCTTGCTTTGCTTGGCGGAGTTAAAGCAGGTCTCGTCCGAAGCAATCTTGCCGGATATCACGCGCATCACAGAGAGTTTGCCGGCGAAGGGATCGACGATGGTCTTGAAGACATAAGCGGAGAAAGGCTCGGTAAGGTTTCGAGAGCGGCTCTCGACCTCGTGGGTTATTGGATGGGTCCCCTCCAGTTCCGCTTCTTCGGCCGGCGACGGCAAATAGTCGATAACGGCATCGAGAAGTTGCGCGATTCCTATTTGATGGGTCGCCGAACCGTAAACAATCGGGAATATTTTTCTCTCCCGCGTGGCTTCGCGGATGGTTTTTTTCAACTCGTCCACTGAAAACTCGCCGCCGTCGAGATACTTTTCCAGAAACGCGTCGTCCACTTCGGCAACTGCATCCATGAGCTGTCGCCGCATGTCTTCAGCCGTCGCTTTGAGGTCGGCCGGGATTTCTCCTTCGGAAAACTTACCGCTGCCGCCTTCGTAAAAATAAGCTTTCATCGACGGCAAATCGACGACTCCTTTGAATTCGCTCTCGGCGCCGATCGGTACTTGGAGATACACTCCCTTGGCCTCCAAAGTCGTGAGCAGGGGCTCGATACGTTCGGCGGGATTGGCCTGTTCATGATCCATCTTGTTGATAAAGATAAGCCGGCTGATCTTGTTAGAGTTGGCCGCGGCCCAGAGACGCTCGGACTCGACACGCAGGCCGACCGACGGATTCAACACAAAAACGGCGCCGCCGAATGCACGTATACAGTTGATTGAGTCGGCAAGAAACGCCGCGTAGCCCGGCGTATCTATGAGGGTAAAGGAGTGTTTTTTCCAGGACAGGGAATGAAAGGCCGTTGAGATCGAAACCTGATGCTTGATTTCCTCCGGCTCATAATCGAAAGCCGTTGTGCCATCTTGAACCCGCCCCAGCCGCTGGGTTGCCCCAGCCGCAAACAGCATCACCTCTCCCAAAGAGCTTTTGCCAGAGCCCCCTTGACCCAGAATGCCGACGTTACGAAGTTTATCCAGCTCCGTTGCAGCCATAACTGTGGGTTCCTCCTTTTCCCCTATGTTTGTGCTCTTGCCTTCACCTCTTGAAACGAATTCCGTTCGTAAATAATACGCAGTCCCTCGAGCGTCAGGAACTCGTCGACTTCGCTGATACTCGAACATTCGGAGGCCACCAAAGGCGCCAAGCCTCCAGTGGCGACAACCTTCGCCTGAAATCCGCTCTCCTTCTGAATCCGCTTGACGATCCCATCGACCAACCCGACATAGCCGTAAAAAATCCCGGCCTGGATCGAATTGACGGTATTGCGCCCAATGACTTCCTTGGGTTTAACGATCTCGATCCGCGGCAGCTTGGAGGCGCGTTGTGACAAGGCTTCCAGTGAGATCGACAGGCCAGGCGCAATGGCGCCGCCGACGTATTCGCCTTTCTTGGATATCAAGTCGATGGTGGTCGCGGTGCCGAAATCGACGATGATGCACGCTTCTCTGAATTTCTCGTAAGCCGCGATGCCGTTGACGATACGGTCCGCGCCGACATCTTTGGGGCTCTCATATAGAATCGGCATACCGGTTTTGATGCCGGGGCCGACGATCAACGGATCCATTTTGAAAAACTTTTGTCCCAGCTCCTGAATCATGGTCAGCATCGGCGGCACGACACACGAGACAGCGATCGCGCGGATCTGACTGCAACGAAAGCCTTCGTAATCGACCAGATGAGAAATAATGACCCCGTATTCGTCGGCGGTGCGCTCCGCTTCCGTCAGCAATCGCCAATGGGTGATCAACTCTCGGCCGCGATAGAGGCCGAGAACAATGTTCGTGTTACCGATATCGATAGCGAGCAGCATGAATAATCGTTCAGTCCGCTATAGGAGTTACGTCTCCGGCAACCACTCTCTGCCGGTTTCCGTCTTCGTCTTCGATGATCAGGGCGCCATCCTGATCTATACCTCTGGCCAATCCCACCATGACGTGGTCCAGAAGTTCAATCCGTACGCGCTGCCCGCGCGTCCCGAAATAAGATTCCCAACGCGAAGCCAGGGTGGCGAAACCCGTTGCCTCGATTTCTCCATAACATCGGTCGAGGTCCTGAATCAATCGCCGCAGAAAAGCTTCGCGACCGACTGAATTTCCGCGCACTGCGCAAACCGAAGTAGCCGTTTCGCGGATTTCCGCGGGCATTTCCTCGAGTGAAAAGTTGACATTAACGCCGACTCCCAAAATCACGAAGTCTACCTGCTCTCGGCTGCAGCTCACTTCGGTCAAAATTCCGGCGAGCTTTTTGCCATCAATCAGGATGTCATTGGGCCATTTAATGAGGGGGCGCACCGAGACGAAAAACTGGAGAGTCTCGGCCAAGGCAACGGCCGCCATCAGAGTGATTTGCGGAGCCAGAGCCGGCGGCAGTTGTGGGCGAAGAATGATGGAAAAGTATAGATTGGCGTAAGGCGGCGAAATCCAACGTCGCCCCAAGCGACCCCGCCCTCGGATTTGCGACTCGGCGATGATCACATGGCCTTCCTCGGCGCCTCCTTCGGCGAGCCACCGAGCACGGGTATTGGTCGAGTCAAGCTCTGTGAAGTAAGAAAATTGCCTGCCGAGCCGTTGTGCAGTCAAACCGCGGCTCACCAGATCAACATCCAGCGCTAGCCTGGGCGATGCGGCCGATGATTTTGTGCTAATGTCACTTGCCGACATTCATCGTAATCTTCATGTTGAAATCGACCACCGGCGCCGAATGCGTCAGCGCCCCCGATGATATAAAGTCCACGCCGGTTACGGCAATCTGCCGGATCGTCGCAAGAGTGATTCCGCCCGACGCTTCAACCCAAGCGCGCTTGTTCACCAAAGCCACGGCTTCGGCCATTTGTTGGACCGACATGTTGTCCAGCATGATGACATCGGCCCCCGCATCCACCGCTTCCTGGACTTGCGTCAAGTTTCCGGCTTCGACCTCGACTTTGGCCATGAACGGCGCGTGCCGTCTTACCGCATTGACGGCTTCAGCAATGGAGCCGGTTGCTTCGATGTGATTGTCTTTCACCAGAGCGGCGTCATACAAACCGATCCGATGATTAGTCCCACCGCCCATTCGAACCGCGTACTTCTCCAGCGTCCGGAGCCCTGGTGTGGTTTTTCGGGTATCGAGCACCTTGCAGGGCAAATCCTTTATTGCGTCGACGTATTGTCGTGTCAGCGTCGCCGTACCGGAGAGTCGTTGGAGAAAATTCAATGCGGTGCGCTCCGCCAGCAGCAGGGCACGCACCGGGCCTCGGGCCTCGGCAACCACTTCTCCCTCGGCTACCCGAGCGCCGTCCCTGGCAAGCAGCCGGACTTCTACCTTGGGGTCGATAAAATAGAATATCCTGTCCAGTAGTACCAACCCTGCCACGACGCCGGCCTTCTTGGCGCGAAAGAGCCCAGTTCCCTGGGATTCCGCCGAAATTGTTGCCATCGTCGCCAGATCGCCGGCGCCGATATCTTCATCCAAAGAATCGCGGATCAAGCGCTCAATTTGCGGGCTAACAAGTATATCCATTCGATTAGACCCTTCCGGCCTGAATTTCGCGGATCTTTTCCAGGCTCCCCTTCAAGGTGCGGATTTTCTCTTCATACTGGCTCGCTTTTTCCCGCTCTTTCTGGATGATTTCCGGCTTGGCTTTCCGGACAAAGTCCGGATTGGTGAGTTTTTTTTGCACCCGCGCGATTTCATCGGCGATTTTGTCGACCTCTTTAGTCAAACGTGCATGCTCATCGGCGAGATTGACCAGATCGTCAAGCGGCAGATAGATCTCCGTAGACCCGACGACGCCGGTCGTCGCTCCTTTGGGCCGATCTCCCGACTCGAAATATTCGGCGGAAGCCACTCGCGCCAGAGACCGCAAGTAGGGCATCTGTTCGCGGAGAAAAGCAAGATCGCTTTGGAATCCATAAAAAATGACTTTGACTTCCTTGCCAGGCGGGCAGTTCATTTCGGTGCGAAGGTTTCTGACGGTGCGAACCACGCCCATTAAAAAATCCATCTGGCGTTCGGCCTCCGTATCGATCCAGCCTTGTTCCACCGCCGGGTACTTTTGAATCATAATGCTTTGCCTGTTCTCACCCAGCGCCTGCCAGATCTCTTCTGTGACGAAAGGCATCACCGGATGCAACAGAAGGAGGATTTGCTCCAACAACTCGACGAGAATGCGGCGGCTCCGACGGGCGTCATCGCCGACGGTCCCATTAAGAGACAATTTGCTCATCTCGATATACCAGTCACAGAACTCATGCCAGGTAAACTGGTAAAGAACATTGGCATAATCGTTAAACCGGTAGCCATCGATGGCCCTGCGCGCTTCTTGAACAGCAAAGGCCAGACGTGAACGAACCCACCGATCGGCCAAGCCCATGTCTATGCTCTCGAGAGCGCGGTTGCCGGCCGCTTTTTCGGCGCTGTCACCCTGCGCCAGGTTCATCAGCACGAATCTGGCCGCATTCCAGACCTTGTTGACAAAATTCTGATACCCGGAGATTCTGTCTTCCGCGAGTCTGATGTCTCGCCCCATCGCTGCCATCGCCGCCATCGTGAAGCGGAATGCATCGGTGCCGTACTCGGCCATGACATCCAACGGGTCGATCACATTACCCTTCGATTTGGACATCTTCTGTCCCTGCTCGTCCCGGACCAAGGCATGGATATAAACATCGCGAAACGGTACTTCGCCCATAAACTTGATGCCCAACATGATCATGCGCGCGACCCAGAAAAACAGAATGTCGAATCCCGTGACCAGCGTCGATGTTGGATAGAAGCTTCTCAGATCATCGTTCGTTTCGGGCCAACCCAAAGTCGAAAACGGCCATAATCCTGAAGAGAACCAGGTATCGAGAACGTCCGGATCCTGGATCAATTCATGCCCGCTGCATCGGGGGCAGGCGCTTGGCTTCTCGCGCGAAACAATGGGGATGGCATCCTTGCCGAGTATTGGCTCGCCCGCATGGCCTGTCGCGATATTGTCGGCATCGCAGGACCGGCAATACCAGGCAGGAATCTGATGCCCCCACCAGATCTGCCGGGAGATACACCAATCTTTGATATTCTCCATCCAGGCGAAATAGGAATTGCTCCATCCCTCGGGAAGAATCTCAATCCTTCGTTGCCGCACCGCCTCGATGGCCGGCGCAGCCAGCGGTTTAATATCGACAAACCACTGCGGCGTCAGGTAGGGCTCGATAATGGTTTGGCAGCGGTAACAGTGTCCCACTGCAAGCTTGTGTGGCTCGACCTTTTCCAGAAAACCATTTTCCTTTAGATCCGCGACCACCAGTTCGCGCGCCTCAAAGCGGTCTTTACCTCCGTAACGTTGAATCCATGCGCCGCTTTCGCCGCGCTGCCGGAACGATCCAGCGTCCACCCGCGCATCGGCGTCGAAGATACTGATCTTATCGAGTTTAAATCGTTCGCCGATGTCGAAATCATTAAAGTCATGGCCGGGCGTAATTTTCAAAGCTCCGGTTCCGAACTCACGGTCGACAAAAGGATCGCCGATCAAGGGCACCACGCGGCCGGTCAGAGGCAGCCGGATGCTTTTGCCGAGAAGCTGCCGGTAACGTTCATCGCTCGGATGAACCGCCACACCGGTATCTCCGAGCATGGTTTCCGGACGGGTGGTCGCCACAACAATTCCCTGCGAAGAATCATCAGACAACGGATAGCGAATATGCCAAAGATTACCGTCGGATTCCTCGTGCACGACTTCAATGTCAGCCAAAGCGGTTTTGCAGCGCGGGCACCAATTGATGAGGCGCTCGGCCCGATAGAGCAGACGGTCTTCCCAAAGCCGGACGAAGGCTTCGCGCACGGCGCGTGAAAGCCCTTCATCCATGGTAAATCTTTCACGAGTCCAATCGCACGAGACACCGAGAGACCTGAGTTGATGTAAAATCGCGTTGCCTGCCTCGTGCTTCCAGGACCAAACACGCTCTATAAACTTCTCCCGACCGAGTTCACTGCGGCTGAGTCCTTCCGCGGCAATGCGCCGTTCCACGACGTTTTGTGTTGCGATACCCGCGTGGTCGGTGCCGGGAATCCACAGCACGCGAAATCCATCCATTCTCTTATACCTGCAAAGGATGTCCTGCAGTGTGTTGTTCAGCGCATGGCCCATATGAAGCGAGCCGGTAACATTCGGCGGCGGTATCACCATCGAAAAATACGGCCCGCTTCCTTGCGCGGGTTCGAACGCTCCCGAGTCAACCCAACGGCTGTACCATTTGCTCTCGGTTTCCTTATGTGAATACGCTTTTGCCAGTTGCATAGTCTAGTTTTTCTTCCTCGCCCGCGTTTTTTCTCGTGTTTGTCCGGAGGTCTCTTCCACAACGTCTACAAGTTCGATGATCCCGGATTGTTGCGCGTGTAACCCGCCGTCAGGAGCGGCGTCTATCGTATTCTTTTCAACGCGCGCGTCGTTGTCTTTGCCGCTAAAGTCCGGCCCTGTTGCCGGCGTACTCGCAGAAATCAGGTCCGCCATAGCGGAGACCAAATCGTTCTTGCTCAGGGGGCTACGTAAAATTACAAGCTTTTCGCGCACCGGCTCATATGCCGAATCTGCTTCCTCCAACCAGATCGTCGGGATAAGCCAACTCTGAACCAGACTCATTTCATCGCCCGGCCCGTTCTTCTCGCGCAAAGATGCGGCATCGATCACGATTAGGTCGTAGCTGTTTTGCGGCGCCCACGCCTTGGGAAACGTATCCGTTAACTCGACTTCATGGTCGGGAAAAAAAGCCAACGCCAATGCTCTTTGCAGCATCTTATGCGGCTCGACAATTAAAATCTTACTCATGTTGTTCGGTTTATAATTTGGCGGTATTCTTGACAACCCCCCGACCCCAAGCTAGATACATGATGGGTTACGGAAGCTATTATCATACTGCGCGAAAGTGGCGGAATTGGTAGACGCGCAGGATTCAGGATCCTGTGGGGTAACACCCGTGGGGGTTCGATTCCCCCCTTTCGCACCAGAAGATATTTAGCATACAAGCCGGGCTTTCTCTAACGTCTGCACTCGCCTTCTCTGCTAGCCGCAACTCCAGTATCGTGAAGCGGTCACTGGAGCGATTCGCGGATCTGTATGCACTTACCGGGAAGGATGCGAAGCACTCTGGAACGGGGTCAGTGCGGCTCTAGATAGATAACAGTACTTTTGTCGCACGAGCTGAGGCAGGTGCAAAACGGTGTATGTCAAACGCTCATGAGAACTTCACTTAAGATCTTCGCATTGATGCTCTGTATTTCGACATTGAGCGCCTGTTCAGGAGACGGCGAGCAATCATCGCATGCCAGTAAAGATCCTGACTGGGATAGAGGCAGAGCCGTCTATCTCGCCAACTGCGTGGCCTGTCACAGCCGCGACCCCTCCAAAGACGGACCGCTGGGACCTGCCATCAAAGGCTCCAGCCAGGAGTTGCTGGAAGCTAGAGTTCTAACCAGCAACTATCCGCCGAACTATCAGCCGAAACGCCCTACTAAGGTAATGCCGCAGTTTCCTTTTTTGAAATCAGAAATTCCCTATCTGGCAACCTACCTGCGCTAGTTGCTTGCCTTTACGTGAGAGCAAGCAACAGCAAATAGTAAACGGCTGTAAGAATAAACCCGAACCAGAGCGCTCCAGACACTGAATCCAACGGTTTTTTCGTGGCCCCTTGAGTACCTGTGAGAGCGTTGATCTCGACTGCGGCAGTGATGATCAGCGCAAGAATCCAGAAGATGGTGAGCGCCGCGTTCGGACCTATCAGGGAGGGATAATGACTGGCAGCACCCATGAAAAAGAGCATCGGAATCGAGAAGACCACATTGGTTCTCGACGTCAGTCCAGCGCGGCGAGCAGCCCCAGCAGCCGCGGGCAAAGCTTGGCCGCCGGTCGCCACCTGATTAGTGGACGCAATAACGATCTGCTGGTTCGGCCAAATCACCAGCCATACATTTAGGAACATGAGTGTGCCAATCAATCCGCCCAAACTGATGATCACTCCATAGGATGAAGTAAAGAAAAGTCCCGTACCCATCTCTCCGAGCCGCATCAAGTACATTAAAAGGCCGGCGAGAAAAGTCACCATGGCCGACCAACGAAACCACCAAAGAGCGCGCGGCACGAGTTTCTGAATTGCTCCGGTGCGAACCGGTGCTTCGGTTTCGGCGAAAAATGGTGTCTGAACAAAATTGAAATAGTACAGAATACCGATCCATGTGATACCGGCTAAGAAATGAATCCATCGAAAGAAAAAATGCGCTACTTCCATAATCTCCCCTCCTCCTTATTGACCCTGAACTGAATTGATCCACGCGGTTCGGCTTTTATATATTAGCCAGATACGAAATTTGTCAAGGAAAAACGCGAAAGCGCAGTGCTGCGCATCGGTTGTCTTGCTTCTGCATCTTGCTTTAAGAAGCGAAAGACATTCAACGAGCTGGCGGCGCGTAACGGCAGACTGTCATCGTGAGGCGATATGTGCTTGACCTAGTTACGGATCTATGACATTTTTCTGCTAACTTTCATCCCGCTCTACGGGAGCTCTTTTGATTCACGAAACAAAAAGCAAGACGCTTAAATCTTCCTTGGATGCCCTGAGGGGCATAAGCAGCAAGATTCCTTCTCTCCAAGGGGCGACAGACCCTTTTAGCTACGTCAGCGACCAACTGCAGATGGTTGAGGAAACTCTAGCGCGCGCAATTCGTTCGCGCGAGCAAACCCTTACCGATATCGCCGCCCACCTGATCCATGGAGGCGGGAAGCGTGTACGCCCGGCCGTCACGATTCTGGCGTTTTTAGCGTTTGGCGGTAAAAAGGCCAGCGATATCGTTGATATCGCCGCTGCCATGGAACTGATTCATACAGCCACCCTGCTTCACGATGACATCATTGATGGAGCTGAAACGCGTCGCGGCAAAGAATCGGCGTACAAGAAATACGGCCTTAAATCCACCCTTGTAGCCGGCGACTTTCTATTTATCAAAGCGTTCGAGTTTGCCGGAAAGTTCGACGAGACGGTAGTCCAATGGACGGCGGATGCTTGCGCGATGTTAACCGAAGGAGAAATGTTGCAGGGTCTGTTCAATCGGAATTTATCAGTCAGGGTCGATGACTATATAGAGATCGTCAAACGGAAAACCGCCTCGCTGTTTCATACCGGAGCCAAAGTAGGCGCCTACCTCGCAGGCGCCCATCCGAGTCTTATCGAGGAGAGCGAACGATACGGGCTCAACATGGGTATCGCTTTTCAGATGGTCGACGATATTCTTGATGTCGTAGGCCACGTCGATCTTTTGGGAAAACCGACAGGAATGGACCTGCGAGACGGCAACCCGTCTTTACCGATTATCCTTGCTCTGCAAGAAGGAGAGCGAGCGGTTTGCGAGGCCTTCGAAAACCCACAACCGAGCGAACAACAGATCGCGGCCGCCTTGCGTGCATTACAGACGGGAAATTCGATTCATGAGGCCAGATCGATTTCGAAACGGTTTGCCGAAGATGCCGTGAGGTCAGTCAAAAAATTTCCTCCTTCGCTCCACCGCAACGGCTTAAAAACTCTCGTCCAGATCATTATCGATCGAGATTTTTGAGCCGCGGCAACTCCCGTCTATCTTAAGCATCAGGTAGTTTCGGAAAGCACCGCCGATGGCTTCCAACCCACGCGATCAAGTCGTTCGAGGCATGTTTGATCGTATCGCCTCGAGATATGACTTGCTTAACCGAATTATTAGTTTACGGCTGGACACCCGGTGGAGGAGAAAAGCGGTGGCCGCAGTGATCAGACGTGGTGATGAGCTCATTCTCGACGTCGGTTGCGGCACTGGAGACCTCACTTTTGCCGCAGCAAAATCGCTTCAAGCGGGAAGCGTCGTAGGACTCGACTTTTCTTTAGCCATGATAAGCCTTGCGCGGTCCAAACAGGGCAGTGCGAAAAACGGCCCGCGTACTTTCTTTGTGCAAGCGAGCGCCCTGATCGCGCCATTTCGAGATGAACTCTTTGACGGTTTTATGAGCGCATTTGTCCTGCGCAATGTCTCTGATCTGCGAGTTTTTTTTCTGCAATCGTTCAGGCTATTGAAACCTGGTGGCCGGTTCGTCTCATTGGACATGTTTCCGCCGTCTTTAGCAGTTTTTTCACTACTGTATTCGTTTTATTTCTATCGATTGATTCCCTCGCTCGGCGGTTTTCTCGCCAAAGACAGGCACGCGTATCAATACTTGTCGGATTCCGTTAGGCAGTTTGCCCCCCCGGAAAAAGTAGCCGAATTGATCGAAGACTGCGGCTTTGAAAAGGTAACTGTGAAGCGATTCTTGTTCGGCGCGGTATGCTTGCACGTGGCTGACAAGCCGCAAACCCTGTAGACATGCGAGGGTTCTCCAGTAGTTTTCTCCTGTTCTTTTATCAGATCGCTCTAGGTGGATTGTTCGGCCTCGCCGCAACCCCATTCAACGAACTCGATAGAGCTTTTTACAAGTCGACCGGCGGTGTGCTCTTTGTGATTGCGGCACTTGGATTATGGGGTAAAAGCAGTCTCTACTTGCATGCCATGGGAGAGGGGATCGACTGGATACTGGCGGCCGAGGCTTTTGCCCACACTTTATTCATCATCTTTTTCGGATGCTATGTGGTCTCACTTTGGGGTGAGCGGCAGAAATTCAGGGCTCGCAGTTTTGCCGCCAGTATTTTGACTGGGCTTGCCGGCTTGTTTGTGAGCGCGCATGGCTTCTATCAAGCATCCCTGTGGTCTCTGGAAACTATGGTATATCCCCTGGCGTTTTTTCTCTCCGCGCTGTTGCTCGGAAGCGTCACCGTCGGCATGCTTATTGGACACTGGTATCTCATCGATACCGGTCAGACCTTGGATCCCTTCGTGCGCGTCTATAAATTCTTTGTTATCTCACTGGCCGCTCAAACCGTATTTTTGCTAGTGTCCTTCTTACTCCTGTACTTCCTGGGCGCGCCTCAGACGCTATCGGGGATCGAAAGGCTCTTGACCTATCACACAACGCTTTTGGTAACTCGCATTATCGTGGGATATGTGGCGCCATTGGTCTTGGCCTGGATGATCTGGCGAACTTTGTTGATTCCGCACACGATGGCGGCGACAGGCCTTTTCTATATTGCTTTGCTGGGCGTCTTCGTCGGGGAGATTCTAGGCAGACAAATTCTAGCGCTCGTTTCTCTACCCTTTTGACCTTCCCGCGATCTCGTCTTCTGAAGATGGATATGTCTTGATTTTCGTGATGCGCAAGCCGCTTGGCGTCCAGCCGAGGTCGTAACCCACCGGCTGCCCGACCTTAAGAGCGAGCGGAGATTTAACTTCACCGGAAAGAATTACGAATTCGTAAGAGAAAAATACTTCCCGGCCGCTCTCAATCCGAACTATCCCGGTGTTGTTCGAGGGGAAAAGTCTAGTGATCACACCTTGATGGAAACGATCGTCCTCCGACAAAATCCGATCTTCGTCGTTCATACCGGCTGCTTCTGCTGCGCAATGCGATTTTGCAGTTCCATGAGACCATCGAGAACAGCCTCCGGCCGCGGCGGACATCCCGGAACATAGACGTCGACGGGTATGATTCGGTCAATCCCCTGAACGGTGGCATAATTGTCGTAGAACCCCCCGCTGGCTGCGCAAGCGCCAAATGCCATGACCCACTTAGGTTCCGCCATCTGTTCATACACACGCTTCAAAACCGGGGATAATTTGTGATTGACAGTGCCGATCACCATAAGCAGATCGGCTTGCCGGGGACTAAACCGCGGCAACAACGCGCCAAACCGATCGATATCGTAGGGCGACATCGACAGGGACATGTATTCCATTGCGCAACAAGCAGTTGCGAAAGGATATGGGAACAGGGAATATTTGCGTGCCCAGCCGACGGCCTTATCTACTCGCGTTAACACCGCCGTTTCGCTTAACAGCCGGTCCTGAGCGAACCTGGAATCTGCACCGCCATCCGCTTTCATGCTCGACCACCTTCCTCTTGGACTTCATTTTGAGTCTAATAAATTTATCCGCCCGAGGACAAGATACAACAGGATACATATGAGACCTGTGAATGGCACGCGAAAGGTTGCGGAACTGCAAGTGAGTAGCGGAGGGGGGCTCTCAGCTGCCTGAAACTTTTACGACATTGATCGCCTGCGGCCCTTTATCCCCCTGTGAAATTTCGAATTCGACGGCTTCCCCTTCATTCAGGCTCTTAAATCCATCTCCTCGGATGGCGCTGTAATGCACGAAAACATCACCTCCGCCATCCTTTTCGATAAAACCATAACCCTTTGCATTGTTAAACCATTTAACCTTCCCGCTTGCCATTCCTAGACCTCCCTATCCACATCGCTGGATTTCCAGCTTTGAGGACACAATCCACCCGGTGTCTCCCGGTCGTAAACCAATATCCAGCCTCATCTCACTAGAAACCTCGCCACCTAAGATTAGGAAATTCGTAGGTGCGTGGAGGTGTTCAGTAACGACGCGACCACCTGCTTGCTGGAACGGGACATTAGAGAAACGGCTAGACGATTGTCAAGAAAAAAGATGCTTGTCTGTCGTAAAAGATCGAAAACGCGGGTGTTTCAGTCAACCAGATCCATCGACACATGGAGTAAAAACAGCAACTCCTTGTGGAGGCGACTGTTATCCGTTCGATTGCAAGGATGCTTCGATCCCGGCCCATTCTTTAACGCGCGGCAAGCTCCGGTATTCATGCCAGAGCGCTCGGCACAAAGGATTTTTCTAAACCCTGGCCGATTAAACCTTGACTTAATGTGAGTTTTCCGTTAGATTTAGCGGAGTTAGCGGAGTCGTTTAGGTTATCTCCTTAAATCGCGGAATAAAGTCAGCAACTTAACTATGGCCATTTACACTTCACTTTCAAAGAAGGACGCTACAAAGATTGCCGACGAATTCGCGCTTGGCGACCTCATTTCCCTAACCGGAATCAAAAACGGCTCGGTAAATACCCACTATTTACTGGAAACAAAGCGAGGTCGCTTTTTTGTCAAAATAGACGAAATCAAAGGGGAACTCGAAGTTAAACAAGAACTCGACTTGCTGTTTTATCTAAAAAAACAAGGATTTCCATGTCTACAACCCATCAAGAGCAAAACCGGGAGGCATTATCTTGAGACCGAAGGTAAAATCCTCACGATTAGCCGCTACCTTGAAGGGGTGGAGCTAGCGGCGGAATCGCTGAACGCCACCCATCTCGGCGCTCTTGGCAGTGCATTAGCCAATCTTCACCTGATAGGTCGCGGCTACAAAAAAGGCATAGACAATCGTTTCGGGTTTAATCGAATCGTGACGATTTACCGGGACGCGCGACGACAACTGCCCCCTCATCTTAAGCACATCGTGCGGGTACTGGATGATGAATTCTCATATCTGGAAAACTACCTCGACAATAACTTGCCAAAGGGTATCATTCACGGTGACCTGTTCCCCGACAACGTGAAGTTTAAAGGCAATCGGCTGATTGGAGTTCTGGATTTCGAAGCGGCCTGCCGGGGCAAGCTCATCTACGATCTCGCTACGGCCGTCAATGCCCTCTGCTTTCTCGATGGAAGTTATCGGATCGAGCGGTTTGAGGCCTTGATTTCAGGTTACGAAAGCCTGCGACCTCTTTCGCTTCCGGAATGGGACTCCTTTCCCAATGAGCTGCGATTCTCCGCGCTGAGATTCACTGTGACGAGGATAAAGGATTTTTTCTTACGTAAAGTGGACGATAACAAGCGTGTTTACAAGGATTTTAAGGAGTTCTACGACCGGCTGCTTATTCTCAGGCGCGAGAAAAGTGGTGGGATGGAGGACATCCTGCTTGCCATGGCCACCGGATACGATTACCGGAAATATCAAAAATCAAAGCCAACGAAATAACTGGACCGCGATCATCCTTCTCGACTCGAAAACACCGCTTTTATGATTTTGCTTTCACTGTCGCGGCGTATTAGACGGATCATCGCGATGACTATGACTCCGGTTCCAATTAAAAGCAGCCAGCGTCCACCTATCAAAACCACGTGATAAAAATCTAATTTGACGCGGGCGGCACTGTATCTTTCCCGGTCCTGATTGATCCGAAGCAAAACTTCTTCGTTTTTCTGTTGGTCGAGTTCCTGAAAACTCCTGTACGACTCTTCTAACCCGGTTTGAGCGGTTTTGTGCAAAAGAGCTTGATATTTTGCGCTTTCGAGTGCTCCGACGATCCAGTTTCCAATGCCGAGAAACAGGCATAGAACACCAAACATCAGCAGATAACTGGAGTAGATGTCGCGCGCTTTCATGTGGGTGTTTTAGCAAACTACCTCGTTTGCGTCAATTTTTTTGGCAGCTTAGCATCGGCTTCGGGTTGAACTCCGGGGTGCAGTAACCTACCATATTGGCGTAATGAGTTGTTATGTGGTGGGCGATATACACGGCTGTCTTGAAGAGCTCCGGTGTTTGATAGAGCGACTCCCTCTCCGCGACGCCGATCGCATTGTTTTTTTAGGAGACTACATCGATCGGGGCCCCTATTCCAAAGGCGTCGTATCGTTTCTTTTGGAGCTTCATAAGGCGAGCAGTGTAGAAACGGTCTTTCTGAAAGGCAATCATGAGGATATGCTTCTCTCGTACCTCGGTTTGCCAGGCCGTCACGGCGAAGTCTTTCTCCACAACGGCGGCCAAGCCACCCTCGCCAGCTATGGGATCGTTGCCGCTGGTTTTCCCGCCACCGGCGTCGCACAACGGATGCCTGACGAGCATCTCGAATTTTATTTGAACCTGAAAACGTTTTGCGTTGTGGACTCTTACTTATGCGTGCATGCTGGAATTCAGCCGCTCAGGCGACTTGACGAGCAAAATGAGCTCGACATGTTTTGGATTCGTAGCGAATTCATTCGTAACCCCCATAAACTACCCTTCACCGTTTTGTTCGGGCACACGCCCCAGAAGGAGGTCCTGTTTGACCTTCCCTATAAGATCGGGCTTGATACCGGACTCGTATATGGCAACAAATTAAGTTGCCTTGCACTTGACGATAAAGTGATCTATCAAGTCAAACGGGGAGCGAAAACGGTTCAGCAGCTTTCAGTAGACGAGAAATGGAGCCGGATACCGAACTCCCGGGTGCCTTAAGTTTTTTCCAACCAGTACAGCTTGCTGAATCTACCAGGCGGTGTAGCTCAGTTGGTCAGAGCACGCGGCTCATATCCGCGGCGTCGGCAGTTCGAATCTGCCCACCGCCACCAACTTTCTCTCTAAAATTTCCATAGCTTATCAACGCCGTAACCGCTTTCGAGGTAGCGGTTTTGAAGACCAGGGACTTGGGCGTCTCGGCACGCTCAGAGCATTGGGTGGTGTGATCGACGAAGGGCATACACGCGACGAGATGCCGCAAGAGCTAAACTCCAGGCCGCTTACTACTTCGGCAGCCGAGCTTCATAAAGCGGTGATCGCCGCAGATGCGGCAGCGAACGTAGTCAATACCATCACTCTTCTCTAAGTAGGACTAAGGTCCGCCCCTGCTTTTGGCTCTGCCGCATAGAACGTGTCGCCTATAAACCTAGGTGACACAGCTATACGTCAGCCGACCCTGCACGTGAAGGCACTACTTCCCGTAGACTTGCCGAGAATACTAAAGGGCGGCAATGTTCGTTAGCAATGGATCGCGTCAGAGTGTTTCGATTTTGACCCTTACACCTCCACCAGTGTCCCAGTACCAGATTTAGTCGCCTCAAATACCCCGGATCTATTCGCATGATCGTTGGTCTGCCGGTTGCAGAGTCCAAACGATAACGGGAGTTATTGTAAAGGCATCACTAAGTGGAAAAGCTCACAGTCTGGAAGAGGCAGTTGTTACGAGTCATCTGGGGAGCCACATTATTTCATTTAGTTCAGCTATTTCTAATCTCCATATGGAGTATGTAATGGTTGGAGAGCAGGCTCTTCGATCGGTTTTGAACGCAGCAACTTCGCTTCCTCGCCACACAGCAGGATTTTGTTTTGGCCAGCGTGAGTACTCCCCGACGGTTCAACGGAACCTCATCGAGTCCTCGATAGATGCAGAGATTCAGCAAAGTAGCAGCGGTAACATGACAGCGGTGTGTGGCCGACTCGGCGACCTCATTCTGGGCTATTCCACCGCAACGAAAGATTATCGATCAACGTAACCTGAACCGTTACCGCCCAACGTTATGTTGCCTCGTCGAATACCGGAAACGAAACGATCAGATGTCATTGTAAAGAATACTTGCCATGGCGCGGGCCTCCTGTTGTTTGTCTCAGTGGATGCCCGCATATGAGCGGGAACGAGGAATTAGATTGGCGACAAACCTGTGTCTGTCGGATAACTGACAGGAGCTAAGGAATATATGCTTTCCGGGCCGTGGCGGGCAACTCCTTCGTCAATTTGTCCTTTTCGTCGTGGTCAGCTTCTCCAGCGTCGCCGCCAGGCTTCGCTCAAAGGGTCCTCTTCTGTTTGGCCGCAGCCTCGATCGTTTGGCGAGCTGTAAAGATCCGCCTCCGAGCCAGCAGAATAGCAGATCCTCGAACGGTTTGACGTCCTGCGGCCACACTTCAATTGCAATTGTCAGCCAGTTAGAATTTTGCAGTCCACTCCGCGCAGCCATAACGACTTCTTACGAGTTCGGCAATCCGACTGGTTGGCACATCGAGAAATCGATCCGCCGCGCGCCACGTCTCCATTAGTGTTTTACAAACGTCGGCAGATCGGAGTTGCAGATTAGCGATAAAGTCTCGGTGCGCCCGATTCTTCCTGTATTCGGGCTGGTTCGGAGGATGCAGCAGACATCGATCAACGATCTCCAGATTCAAGTCCAGCAGAAACGTTCCATGCAACAGCGCGAACCGGCGTTTGCGATATTGCGCATTCCCCGAGATTTTTTTTCCGTCAATGGTGAGATCGCTGGTACCGGCAATTGCGACGCGCGCGCCCGTCATCGCTTCGATGCACCTCTTGTGCTTTTCGAGCACGAATCGGAAAGATTCTCCGATAGTCGCGGGAGCGTCGACGCCGCTGCGCAAGACCAGCGTATAGTTGAGGCAGCCAGGTCCCTGCACAACGGTGCCACCGCCGCTGAGGCGGCGGGAAATGGCAACTTGCTCCATTTCACACGCCACAGAATCCACCTCCAAGTTCAGTTTGTTCGAATGCCCCAGAACAACAAAATGGCTTTTCGACTCCCAGGTTCTAAGAAGCCCCTCGGCGGCCTCTGTATTTTCCAATAGCTCAATCAGCGCCTCGTCACACGCAAGATTCCCCGCCGGATCCGGTAACGTCAGATCAAGATATTTCATGATGTCGAGTTGATTTCGCCGCCATTTTGTTGTCTGTTAGAAAACTAGGGAGAGTCCAAATGGAGCGAGAAGAAAAAGATGCAATCCGCGGTACAAGGGTTGAAAGCGACCGCGGCAATGGAAAAGGACTCAAGAACGACCGCCACAAATGGGTGGCGTCTTTGGAATACATACTCGAATATATTCTAAAGAACGAAGAATCGGAACAGGCGAGCATGCTTCTTGACGAACTTACCGAGCGATTGCGCGACTCTGGACTCAAGATCCCTAACAGGGTCAGTACGCCGTACATCAACACCATCCCTGCCGAGCGTGAGCCTAAATATCCGGGCAACCGAGAAATCGAACGGCGGATCAAGAGTTATGTCCGTTGGAATGCCATGGCAATGGTGGTCAAAGCCAATCGCCTGCATCCG
Organism: uncultured Syntrophobacteraceae bacterium; assembly: GCA_964482425.1. GTDB lineage: Bacteria > Desulfobacterota > Binatia > UBA9968 > UBA9968 > WHTF01. Next base: position 30,313 of record CAYZXN010000095.1, read on the forward strand.
GATATCGGCGGCCACATCTCCACTTACGCCTCTTCGGCGACCTTGTACGAAGTCGGTTTGAACCATTTTTTCAGAGGGAGCGACGGCGAGAATTACGCCGACATGGTCTACTTTCAAGGTCACGCCTCTCCCGGGGCGTATTCCCGGGCGTATGTAGAGTGGAGAATAAACGCGCCTAGACTTCATCACTTTAGACAAGAGCTCTCCAGCGTCGGCGGTCTCTCTTCCTACCCGCATCCTTATTTGATGCCGGACTTCTGGCAGTTCCCTTCCGTATCGATGGGCCTCGCTCCGATCATGTCGATCTATCAGGCGCGTTTCAATCGGTATTTAAAGAGTCGAGGATTGCTGAGCGGCGAAGAACCGAGAGTCTGGTGTTTTCCAGGCGACGGTGAAATGGACGAGCCGGAGGCTTCCGGCGCGTTAACACTCGCATCTCGCGAAAATCTGGACAATCTTGTCTGGATCGTCAACTGCAATCTGCAGCGCTTGGACGGGCCCGTCCGCGGGAACGGCAAGATCATCCAGGAACTCGAAGCGCTCTTCCGTGGCGCCGGGTGGAACGTCATCAAGGTCATATGGGGTTCGGATTGGGACCCTTTACTGGAAGCAGATGACAAAGGCCTGCTGCTCAAACGCATGGAAGAAGCGGTGGACGGCGACTATCAGAAATACTCGGTAGAGCCGGGAAGCTACACGCGCAAACACTTCTTCGGCAAATATCCCGAACTGTTGGCTCAGGTGAACCATCTCACGGACGATCAAATCCGCAAATTACTCCGCGGCGGGCACGATCCGAAAAAGGTTTACGCGGCATATAAGGCGGCCGTCGAACACAAAGGTGCGCCCACGGTCATTCTGGCGAAAACAGTCAAAGGATACGGTTTGGGCGAAACCGGCGAAGGCCGTAACATCACGCATCAGCAAAAAAAATTGAACGAACGCGAGCTGCGCGAGTTTCGCACCCGCTTTGACATTCCGCTGCCCGACGAAGAAGTGGTCGAAACGCCATTCTACCGTCCTCCGCTCGATAGCCCTGAGACACAGTATCTGCTTGAACGGAGAAAACAGTTGCGCGGTTTTGTACCCGAACGCAAGGTCAAAGCGCCGGTGCTAAAGGTGCCCGAAGCTGGGGATTATGCTGAATTTCTAAAAGGCTCTGGAGAGCACACCATGTCGACGACAATGGCGGCGGTGAGAATTCTCACTAAACTCCTGCGCCACGAAGAGATAGGCAGGCGCATCGTCCCGATCATTCCCGACGAAGCCCGCACCTTCGGGATGGATTCGCTTTTTCGGCAAATCGGCATCTACTCGCCTAAGGGTCAACTCTACGAACCCGTCGATCGAGAGACCCTGCTCTATTATAACGAGGC
>CAYZXN010000096.1:0-3699 GCA_964482425.1 uncultured Syntrophobacteraceae bacterium
TGATAGTGATCGCCCGCCTTGGCACTCGCCAGAAGAGGCTCGATACGGCAAGTTTTCAGCACCTCCAGTGAGGTGGGGTTGATATTGCTCAACCAATCGCGCCCTTCTGGAACCTGGTCCGGATCTTCTTTACTGAACATGTGATGGTACAGCCGGACTTCGGCCTCCACCGAATGCGCTGCCGAGACCCAATGAATAGTGGCTTTGACTTTACGGCTGCTCTGCGATGAGCCGCTTTTTGTTGCCGGGTCATAGGTACACTGCAGTTCCAGAATCGCGCCGGTTTGCGGATCTTTGATAACGCCGACGCATTTGATGATATAGGCGTACCGCAGCCGCACCTCGCGACCGGGCGAGAGCCGAAAGAATCCTTTGGGAGGATCTTCCCGGAAATCTTCTTCTTCGATATAAAGAACTCGCGAGAACGGCACAGTTCGTGTGCCCATGCTATGATCTTCCGGATTGTTGACGGCCTCTAACTCCTCCACCTGATCTTCGGGATAGTTCTGGATGACAACCTTGATCGGCCGTAGCACGGCCATCGCGCGTGCCGCGCGCTTGTTGAGATCCTCACGCAAGCAGTGTTCGAGCATGGCGACATCGACGGTGCTGTTCCGTTTGGCCACTCCAATGCGGTCGCAAAACGTCCGAATTGCTTCGGACGTGTAACCGCGACGGCGCAAACCAGCGAGTGTGGGCATTCTTGGATCGTCCCAGCCGCTTACGTACTGGTGTTGAACCAACTGAATCAGTTTTCTTTTGCTCAATACGGTATAGGTAAGGTTCAACCGCGCAAACTCTATTTGTTGCGGATGGTGCACACCGAGCTGATCGAGAAACCAGTCGTAGAGCGGTCGGTGGTCTTCGAACTCCAATGTGCAGATCGAGTGGGTAATCCCCTCAATGGAGTCCGACTGGCCATGGGCGAAATCATACGTAGGATAGATGCACCACCGATCACCCGTGCGATGATGCGTCGCGTGAAGAATTCGATACATGACCGGATCGCGCATGTTCAAGTTAGACGAAGCCATATCGATCTTCGCACGAAGGGTCCGAGCGCCGTCTGGAAATTTCCCGGCCTTCATGGATTCGAAAAGGTTCAGATTCTCATCGATTGACCGGTCCCGGAACGGACTGTTCCTGCCGGGCTCCGTTAACGTGCCCCGGTACTCGCGCATCTGGTCCGCGCTCAAGTCGCACACGTAAGCCTTTCCAGCTTTGATGATCTGCACAGCGAACCCATACAATCTCTCGAAATAGTCCGAGGCGTAATATTCCCGATCGCCCCAATCAAACCCCAACCAACGAACATCTTCTCTAATGGAGTGGACGTATTCGACATCTTCTTTGCTCGGATTGGTATCATCGAACCGGAGATTGCATAGCCCGCCGAACTCGGCGGCCAGTGCAAAATTCAAACAAATCGATTTGGCATGGCCGATGTGCAGATACCCATTGGGCTCTGGCGGAAAGCGCGTGTGCACGCGCCCCAGATTCCTACCTTGTTGAAGGTCTTCGGCAACGATATTCCGAATAAAATGAGAAGGGGCGGAATCGGCCGAAGCCGTAACTTCGCTTGCATTTTCCGCTGCTACTTTACGATCCACTTTTGTTCTCCCAGCCCTAAACTGTAGCACATACGCGGCGGGTTTATAACACGCCGTTGACGCCATTTCTGCTGCCTGTTAGCTTACGCCATGGCAGAGGTTTGCACTCGTTTCGCTCCCAGCCCGACAGGTTATCTGCACATCGGCGGCGCCCGCACGGCGCTTTTCAACTACCTTTTCGCGCGTCACCATGGCGGCAAATTTATTCTACGCATCGAAGACACGGACCGCGAGCGTTCCACGCCGGAAGCTATAAATGCGATCCTTGAAGCGATGAAGTGGCTGGAGCTCGATTACCATGAAGGTCCTTTCTTTCAGACGCGCCGCTATGATCTTTACCAGCAAAGCATCCAGCGGCTGCTTGCTTCCGGCAGAGCCTACCCCTGCGTGTGCACTCCGCAGGAGCTTGATGCGAAGCGCCGGTTTTCACAGCAGGAAAAGCGCAAGCCCGCCTACGATGGCACGTGCCGGCCTGCCGAAGGCGCCATTGCGAAAATCCCTGCAGGCAAACCTTACACGATCCGTTTTCGCTCTCCCCAGGATGGAACTACGGTGGTCAGCGACATCGTGAAAGGCGACGTCGTTTTTGACAACCGAGAGCTTGACGATCTGATCATCTCCCGCACTGACGGGACGCCGACATACAACTTTTGCGTTGTCGTCGATGATATCGAGATGAACATCACGCACGTTATTCGCGGCGACGATCACCTCCCCAACACGCCCCGGCAAATTCAACTTTACCAGGCTCTCGACTATAGGTTGCCGCAATTTGCTCACGTACCGCTGATCCTCGGCACCGATAAGGCGCGTCTCAGCAAGCGTCACGGAGCGACTTCGGTTATGTCCTACCGAGAAATGGGGTATTTGCCTGAGGCTGTGAACAACTATCTTGTTCGTCTGGGCTGGTCGCACGGCGACGACGAGATTTTCTCTCGCGACGAGCTTATCGCGAAATTCTCTTTGGAAAACGTCGGCAAATCCGCGGGCGTATTCAATCCGGAGAAGTTTTTATGGTTGAATTCCCACTACTTGAGAGCTCGACCTCTGGCGCAGCTGGCCCAAGACATTGTCCCTTTCATTGAAGCCAAGGGTTACCCGGTTCCGCAAGACCGAACTTGGCTTGAGCGAATGATCGCGACGCTGAAAGAGCGCGCTAAAACCCTGGTCGAAATAGTCGAGCAAGCGCATTATTATTTGTCCGAAGATATCATCATCGATGAAAAAGCCGCGAGTAAATTCTTGACTCGGGAAATCGCGGCTCCGCTAAACACTTTAACTCAAAAGCTTGCCGCTCTCGATGAGTTTACAGAGGCCGCGATCCAAAAAGCATTTACAGAAACGCTCGATGAGACTCGGTTACCAATGGGAAAACTAGCGCAACCCGTACGAATCGCCGTTACCGGTTCGACCGTGAGTCCGGGCATCCATGATGTCATCTCGATACTGGGGAAAGAGCGTACGCTAAGACGGCTAAACGCCGCTCTTTTGCGTTTGAATTCATAGCACTTACAAGCTATCCGGCTTGCTTGATTTTGGATGCCAATTCTTTTACGGTAAAACGTCCGCGATTGAGGAGTCGGCTAATTGGTAAGCCACCTGACTCTGGATCAGGCGATTGAAGGTTCGAGTCCTTCCTCCTCAGCCATTGGTCCCATCGTCTAGCGGTTAGGACACCGGCCTCTCACGTCGGTAACACGGGTTCGATTCCCGTTGGGACCACCATCTTACAAAACGAAGTCCGAGAAACACCGCTTTGTGTGTACAGCGGTCTGGATTCTTGGTCCCATGAAGCTTCAATAGTGGCGGTTTTCGTATTCCATTTGTCTTCTAGCTAGCGGCCCGAATTTCATAATGTGACTTCTTCACAAGTATTGCACGGCGATTTCGCGGCACATTGTGGTCATTCCCATGCTGCGCACGGCTCTCTGCTTCAGGCTCCCTCTCGCAGCCGCCTTGCTTTTCCCGGGCGATTCTCCTACAAACCAGGCTCATGAAGGTGACAAGAATTTATACCGGAGCGGACAACGACTCCCACTTCGAAGAGATCGATGTCGATCTCAAGTTGAACGGCGACACGGAAGCTTCC
>CAYZXN010000097.1:0-5107 GCA_964482425.1 uncultured Syntrophobacteraceae bacterium
TTGCCTTTCCACTTCGGCTCGCCGAATTCCTCAAAAGTCTTAGGCTCGTCCGCCTTACTGACCAGCGTGGTATTCCATGCCGCCACCAGCGTATTGAAACGAGTCGCTACCCAGTACGAGCCTTTCACATGAGCAGGAAAGACTTCGGCTTCGGGAGGCACCTTTTCGAGGACCAAACCCTGCTCATGCACCTGCATTACATTCTCGAGGTTCATGTGAAAAACATCGCCGATGGTTCGGCCGCCCCGCGCTTCCGAAATCGCGCGGGCGACGATCTTATCGGAGCTCGCACCGGTGTTGACCGTCTTGATACCGGAAAAACGTTTTTCAAACACCGGCAGCACTTTGGTCGCGGTTGCCGGCGTCAAGGTGCCATAAACATTGAGCGTACCGCCTTCTTTTAACGCCCGCTGATAGGTCTCATCGATACTCTGCGCTTGGACGCCGGGCAGATGAAAGCACGTTGCGAAACACACAATGAGGAAAAAATTAAGTCTCGATACTCCCCCTAAAAGCTGCTGCATGAAATTCTCCCCCGCAAAAAACAATGCCCCTCCGTTAGCAGAGCAGCTTTCGCTTTGTCAAGTGATCCTGAGAACGCGGCCAAGCGTCACAGCCACGCAAAAGCTCAGGAGCGTTTGTCCTAACGCCGGTTCGGGCGATGAAATAGTTGAGCGATTTTACCGCAGCCTGAAGATTTCCTTCCACATCTTTTCATACTTGGGATAATCTTTGACGTCTTGCTCGCCGAGCGGGTAGACTCTTGCCGGGCGAGTTTTTTCAACCGGTTCAACCTTGGGGTGTGCTGGCAGGCGGCCGCCCTGCGCGTAAATTTTCTGGCCTTCCTCACTGGCGGTCCAACGGGCAAACAGCAAAGCGGCGTTGGGATGCGGCGCGTTTTTCATTATCGCGGTGGCGTCGATGTCGCCTGTCCCCTCGGTCAGCATATAGTCCACCGGCGCGCCCTTTCGCTTGCGCACGGGGTAGTGGTGCGAATAGCAGGTTACGCAGGCGGCCGCCTGCCCGGCAACCAGGAGCTCAGCAAGCTGCGAGTGACCTTTGTGGAACTCGACCTTGTTGGCGGCGATTCGTTTGAGCAATGCGACCGCCTTCTCGTCGCTTTTATATTTGTGTTTTGCCAGCCCCAGCAGCAATTGGAAATCGCGCGGCTCGGCAATGAGCCGGCCTTTCCAGCGCGGCTCCGCAAAGTCTTCGAATTGCTTGGGCTCTTCCTCTTTTTTAACCTGTGTCGTATTCCAGGCCGGCACAATGTAGATCAGGTCGGTGGCGACCCAGTTGGCTCCTTTGAGCTCTGCCGGATACGCCGCCGCTTCGGCATAGAGTTTGTCGAGGAACAGGCCCTGGGATTGGACGCGGATCATGCCGTCGAGAAGCGTTTGAAAGATATCGGCGATAACCTTGCCGCCACGCGATTCGGCGATGATCCGGGCGGCGAGCTGGTCCGACGTGGCATCGACGTGGTTCACTTTGATGCCCGGGAAACGCTTTTCGAAAGCTGGGAGAATGGTTGCCGCGTTGACCTGCGCTAGGGTCGCATAGAAATTGAGGGTGCCGCCTTCGCTCAGCGCTTTCTTGTAAACCTCATCGATCGTCTGCGCCGGCGCCGGGGCAACTCCGCACAACAACAGCGCCAAAGATACAAAGAGTTTTGCAATTCGCATAACGTTCCTCCTTCCTATCATCCGCATCACCGATGGGTGAACTCGGATGGTTGAAAAAGAACCGATCACTAAACCCTGCGGTCGCTTTAGCAGGTGACATTGTCGCTCGTCAAGCTCATAAACGAATATGACTTGGCTTTACCGACATGCACGACTGAAAGCTATTTGACGTATTTTCCTTCCTCCGCCAATCTGAAGCGCTTTCGGGACCAGTTGTCTCTGGGTTCGAAGCTTTAAACTTGCGGGATTTTCGAAGCGGAAAAACGCCGGGGAGCTTTACCGGCAGATAACATCGAGTTGCCGTTGAAGCTGTCTTTCTAATCCTGGTGATGCTTTTCCTGGCAGGTTGAGATCGCTTCATCATTTAAAGCATTTTGGAAAAGCTTTCAACCGCGACTTCCGCATCTCGCATGCTCACGAACGCGGCAAAGACGGCTGGGAAACCGATTGACCCTGCGTAAGCAAGGGGAATGGATTGATCGCGCCCGCGCTCGGCGTGTACACGCCGTAGTGCAGATGCGGCGGCGTGCCTTGCGCATTCCCGGAATTGCCGACATATCCCACGATATCGCCGGGCATGACCAGATCTCCGGGCTCGAACTCACCGAACCGGTCCAGGTGCGCATAATAGTGCATTTGCCGCCCTGGACCGAAGATCCATACCACATTGCCGCCCAGCCGGTTCTCACCGACTCTGTAAACCAGACCGCGGGTGGTGGACCTTACCGGCGTTCCTTTTGGTGCAAATATATCGATGCCCTCGTGTGTTCGGCCGCCGCTGCGCGCCGCTCCCCAGGTGTCGTAAAGCGCGTTGAGCGGCAGACCCGCAATCGGCAGCGGCAATTGTTGCGGCGGTTCTTGCAGCGCCAGGCGCAAGGCAACGATCGGTCGTTGGAGCGGCCCCGCCCAAACCAGCAGGGCCCCTAAGCCGAGACAAAGCAGCAGCGTCCAGAACAAACCTCGCATACTATAAATGTAACCGGATTTGCTCGATCCTCCAACGTAGCGCTGAAAATGCTGGTTTGTGGGACACACCCTCATAACCAAGATGCAATGGAGCAGGCTTTCGGCTTGCCATTGGGGAGCGCCGGCGCTCACAGTCGCTTCTCGTCACTCCCATCGAACGCTGTTCGCGCTTCTTCTTCGATTCGCTTCGGATCGGATTGGTAACGTCGAGAGAAATGAAAGGGAATGAACTGTGCAACCTGAGCCCTTCGAGCCAGCAGTGCCGCCTGAGTTGCCGTTAGATGGAATCGGTCGGTTGCCAGGCGTTCCTCAGCGTGAGAGAAGGATGCTTCACAGTAAAACAGGTCGGCTTTGTGCGCCAACGAAATCACTCGTTCCGCGTTCGCTGGATTGTACTGGTTATCGACAACGTAGGCGATTTTTTGTCCCCGGCTTTCCAGAATGACGAGATCGCGCCATTCGCTTAACGTCAGTTCTTTCTCTTCGGCGGCGCTCAATGGAATCCGCAGGCGCGTTTTCATGGGCTGGTTTTCCCGCAACATTCTCTTCAGCTCATCGAGCCAGGGGCCGCTTTTGAGTCCCATGGCTTGAAGGACGTCCGCTTTAACGTTGAAACGTCTGGATTCCTCCAGACTGAAGGCCAGGCAAGGAATCTTATGATCCAAAATTGCCGCTCGCACACAAAGCGCCGGCTCCTCCAATAATGTCCCGCAAAACGGCGCAACGGTCTCTTCTTCCATGCGAAAGCCGTGAACGGCTCTGAACTTCACCTTGCGCATAGTCGCGCCGTCGATCTCATGAACCACCACGACAATCGGATAACTGTCGATCAGATTCCAGTTGTAACCGGCAAGCTTTCCCCGAATATTTTCGATGAAGCCCCTGGGTCCATACAACCGCAGTTTCTCTTCGCGATTGAGAGAGCAACGTAGCAGATGATCGAAGCCGATGAAGTGGTCGATGTGCGTATGGGAGACAAATACGTCGGAGAGCTTGAGGATGTCTCTCACGGCGAGACGGTCGAGACGGCCAAGGTCGAAAAGCATGGCGCGTCTTTCATAATGAAAGGAGATGAAGAGAACCGGGTCCTCAAACGGGCCATTGAGGAGACGGGGCGAAAATCTGTCTGCCATAGCATAGGACTACAACCCATGCTGTCCCGCCTCAAGGCTTAAAAACGACTCAAACGTTTTATTGCCGAATTTGAACAGAGGCCGGAAAATGCACCGCCCTACTTCGACCGGATCTCTTTAACCAACGAAAAATCCGCCACCTCGTTCGGAGGTACTTTGGATGACAGGAGCCGGGCGCGCGTCGCCACGATATCCCAAAAGCTCTTCTCGTTGCGGGGGACTCCGTCGCTGTATGCGAAGGTCACGTCGTTGAGCGCAGCGATGCCTTCCTGTGCCGGCATTCTCAACCACTGCTGTATGCTTGATCCGACCGCCTGCTCATTATCCGGCTGCATAATAAAGCGGCTGGCGTGAACCAGAGCTCGCAGCATGCGCCTGACCTGATCGGGATTTTCCCTTATCGTGCGCCGGTGGGTCGAAAGGCCCGCCAGCGGCGCGCTGTAGATATCGCCGCCACGGAAGAGAACATTCATGCCTGCCTCGCGCGCCTTCTGCGGCCACGGGGGGACCAGAAACGTCGCGTCGGCGACGCCCTGCTGTACCATCGCAAATAGCGCCGGCGAATCCGGCGCCGAAATCCATTTCACGTCTTTTATCGGATCCAGGCCAATGTGACGCAGCACCGCTTGAAATACCAAGCCGGTGGATCCGCTCAGATCCACGGTGTTTAGCACGAAGGTCTTGCCGCGCAGGTCGGCGCTTGACTTGATCGTCGGCCGGGTCACCAGGTAATGGAGTGATCGATCCACGAACACCGCCTGCATTTGCATCGGTATTCCCCTGAGGGAGCTATCAATGGGAGGAAGAAAGCTCATTGTATAGTCGATGTGGCCGTTTGCCAGAGCCGGTATCAACGCGGCCGTCCGCATCTGTATGAATTTGACGTCCAGACCCTCCTGGCGAAAGAACCCTTGGTCTACCGCCACTCTGCCTGGGAGAAACGTCAAGGTCGAGGCCGTGTAACTCAGGGTTACCTCCTCGGCGCTGGAATCCGCCGGATTTGAAGCTGCGTAAATTAAACAGGTGAACAGTAGTAAAAAGCAGACGATCGGTTTCAAAACAGCTCCTTTCTGGGGCCCTCCGAGTGGGCCAAAACCAAATCCCAGTCGCCTTTTTAGCGCGGATCTTCGAACTATTCAAAAATAATCGTACGCGAACGGCTGCCGGGCACAACTTCCACCGGTGATCGAGAAATTTGTTCAGCAACTAGCCGGACACGGGTCGTTTAAAAAACAAACCGGCAGGCCCACATACATTCACTAGGCTTGGTAATGGCGCGTGAGTATAACCCGGAAGGTGCTGCCTTTGCCGCGCTCGGTTTCGAAT
>CAYZXN010000098.1:0-50131 GCA_964482425.1 uncultured Syntrophobacteraceae bacterium
TCTAAAGCTGCGTTTTATCAATGACAAATTGAGAACTTGTTTAGAAGCGCAAGACAAGAGCAGTTATGAATGTGGCACGGTGAGAAATTCCAGCCTGTGCGGGCGAATACCTACCGATAAGAGCCAAAGTTAATCGAATCATCGCATGTTGCGCCCTTAAGGTCTGCAGAGGGCACCCTGGCAGCTAGTTACGCGTATAATGAAACCAACTATCAAAGCGAATTATGGGACGTCGGTTTGGATGTTTTTGCTCTTCATCTCCTGAACAAGATAATCTCGCTCCTTTTGTAGAGCATCAATCAGGATTCTTAGTGTGCTGAGTTCCTTTTCTTTCGGAGTATAGTTCGGAGCATATGGTGGCGAGGGTGGAGTAGATTGGCGCCCCCCGCCGCCTTGAATTTTTTGGGAATCATGGATCCTCGACGCAAGGTCCATTGTCCAAGCTTTAAGCCCATCGTTGCTTGCATTGTTAGCCGTTCCCCCGCCTTGCGTAGCGTTATAGTAATCCTGTTTCGCGACCTCCAGCTTATGAGTGACATCGGCCAGTTTTTTCTGATATTCCTTTTCTTCCGCCGGGTCTCCCCTGGATTTCGCTTGGCTCGGACTTGGCCCGTCATTAAGTTCGCGTAAGGCTGGAGGAGATGGCGTTTCGGAGGTCTGAATCTGTCGAGGCCGAGCTTCCAAAGCTGAGATACTTAGCTCCTCCTTTTCTGTCTGTGACGCCGGCAAGATACTTTGAATTTGATCTTTGGGGATCCCGATCTCTCCCCCAAACCGCTGGAACTTAACTATGCCAGCTTCTTCGCGGTAGGTTTCCACCGAGATTCGCCCGCCGCTTTTCATGATGATCGTGAAGTCCGCAAATGCCGGTAAAACTGACACCCCCATCGTTGCTCCTGCCAAAAGAAAAATGCTCAGTCGCTTCATACATATCAAATATATCATGCCAAGATGTACCTTGGACAATCTCTTTTCAAGACTGTTGCAACGGTCACGAGTTCCCACAAAAAATGATCTAAACAATAACCTATCGGTGATCACCTGTCTGGCCGGAATTGTCAAAAATTACATCAAAGTTGACGGTAAAGGCTCACACTATGCTCCCCAAGGAAGGCGCTCCAACAAAAACCGTACATTGTTGAGCGGTTAGCAGTCCAACCGAGGGCGTTTGCGTGGTACGATTTCTGCTCTTTGAGCCAGGTTCTCCCGGGCCGAGACGCGGAATTTCCTCCTTAGGAGAGTTGTACGAATTTCAGTAGAATCTATGCCGTTTAAAAGCTTCAGACGCATTTTCCACGACATCAGAGGATTTTCGCTCGGTGAACTGATGACGGTGGTGAGTATCTTCGGAATTCTATCGGCCATCGGGATTCCGAGCTTTCTGTCCTTTCAGCCGAACATGCGGCTAAACGGCGCCAGTCGTGAAGTGTTAGGCAAACTGATGTGGGCGCGGGCTCAGGCAGTGCAGAATAATAATACATCGGTCGTGACATTTCCGACCAATCATACGTTACAAATCTTTAATGACGCCAACGGCAACGGTTCAGCGGACGCCAATGAAACTATAACCATAAACCTTCAGGCGGACTATCCCGATGTGACTCTTGCAGTGAGCGGCTCTAGCTCTACTCCGATTTTCAATGGGCGCGGAACGGCCACGACAGACACAACTATTACGGTCACTAACTCAAGTGGCTCAAAGACAGTGACGATCAGTCCCACGGGCAATGTAAAGATTAGCTGACATGGTCAAGTGGCACGCAATGAACAGGCAGACGGCTACGCGCCGAGAGCAGGGATTCACGCTTCTTGAGGTTCTCGTGACGGTGCTGATTCTCACGTTTGGCCTACTGGGCACTTTGGGTCTCACCACCGGAGTCATTCGCGGTAACTTTTTTAGCAAGAATATAACTTCGGCCACGGCCATCGCGCAGAATCAGTTGGAGGCGGTCCAGAACGAAGGTTACGTTAAAGCAACCACGACCTATTTCCCGGCAACCGCCGTTAACGTGACTATGGGAGGAGTCAATTTTATCCGGACGACTTCTATCACGAACGATTCTCCAGGCAGCAACATGAGAACTGTATCTGTCACCGTGACCTGGAACGAAACCAACAACACTCCGCGTTCGGTGACTCTCCAGACCATCCTGGCGCAATAGTCAAAATGACTTACTGGATAACTGTCGAAGCGAAAAAAGGGTTTACTTTAATAGAATTGATGGTGGGCATGGGTATCACGATGGTGATGCTAGCCGCGGTCACCTCGACCTTTATATCGCAAACAAAAATTTATCATGCGCAGGAACAGGTCAATGAAATGCAGCAAAACGCCCGGGGCGCGGTCGACCTAATGATACGAGAATTAAAAATGGCCGGCTATAACCCCGCAGAAGCAGCTTTTGTCGGAGTTACTTACAACAGCACGCAGTTAATGATTCAAGCCGATCTTGATGGTGATGGCGAGATCAGCACCAGCAGCGCGGATTATGAACAGATTACCTATGCGTACGATAGTGCCAACAAACGAATCACTCGCGCACTCGGCGTTGGCGGCGCCCAGTCGCTGGCCGAAAACGTTACGGCATTCACCTTCGGTTATTTGGACAATGCCGGTAATGCAACGACTGACTCTGCCGCGATACGTCAGGTGAGTGTTCAAATTACCACGCAGACATCAAAACCGGACCCGGACTACAGCTCTAATGGCGGATACCGGTCGTATACGGTGTCTGCAACGATCACGCCGATCAATTTGGCGTTGTAAGCGGAGATTACAATGAGGACGCAACGCAGATCCACCATGTTTCTTGCAGTCGAGCGACTCGCTCGGAGCGAAAGGGGGTTTCTTCTGATTGCCGCGCTGACGGTGCTCTCGGCTTTAACCCTGCTCGGCACCACCGCCTACCTCCTTTCATCCACGGACATCAAAATCGGAGGAAACTTTAGAAACAGCCATGCGGCTTTGCAGGTGGCGATGGCCGGTGCGGAAAGAGCGCGTCAGGCACTCAGACTGGAAAACCTCTCGAGCAGCGATAGCGGCTCTTTCAGCGACGAATTAAACAGTTCGGCCCGTAAGGGAGCGAACGGAACTCTTGATGGCTTCAGCACGACCACTGATGACCAACCTCTTGCTAGCGGGACTCTCAATGGAATTTCATACGCCGCATATCTGACCAACGATTCTGCGGACGGAGTTTCGAACACAAGCGACGTGAACGGAAAGGTCTTGATCACCTCCGTAGCAACCGGACCGAACAGTTCTAGAGCTAACGTGGAGATTATCGTTCAAGTCAATACCGCGGTGGCTTCAAGTCCCGCGGTCGTATACTCCAAAGGGGACGTCACCGGCAATGGGTCGTCGTTGACCATCACTGGCAATGATGCTTGCAGCGAGGAAACAGCTCTCGGGCCGATTTATACAAAGGAGCCTGCGACCACTAGTCTAAGCGGGAACCCGACGCTTTCAGGTAGTCCCTCGACTCCGCAGCAAGGTACAATGGACATCGATATTGCCTGTATCATCGATAGCTTCAAAGCGAGCGCCACGACGGTACTCACTGACGATCAAAACGGCGCCACCCATGGTAGTTCCACTGGCTACGTTACGGTTTATGCCGATACCGATGATCCTCCTAATAACCAGGGCCTCAAGCTTCAAAACGTCACGGGTTATGGCATCCTTCTGGTGAAGGGAGACTTGACGTTGGGAGGCGGATTCAACTGGAATGGGATTATTTACGCAACCGGATCGGTCACTTTGAACGGTGGCGGTGGAGCGGGAATCAATGTCTATGGTCAGATCTACGCCGGAACTTCGACGGTGACGGATGTCACACTGAACGGTAGCAACACACTGGGTTATGACAGCTGTGCGATTAAAAAAGCTTTAGCCACTCAGGCCTTCAAAGTCGTCAGCTGGAAACAGGATTACTGATTTCGCTCCTTGAGAACATCTTCCAAGTGATCGCCGATGTCATGGAGCTCCGTAAACTCCTTAAAATAATCATTCGGCGCGCTGCTGCTTTGAATCCTCCGCTTGAGACCGGCAACATCCTTGGAAAATTCGTCCAGTTCCGATGTTAACATTTCGTTTATCGTGGCGAATCTTTGTTTCACTGCCTCGAACTCCTTGATTATAGGATCGTCGGAGACGCGCTTAATCTTGCTTGCGTTGTTATTGGATGCCGACTTGTTAGCTTCAGATCCGACTACTGATGCGGGGCTTTTTTCCTCGGGACTGTGAGGGGCATCGACCACAAGACTGAGGGGCTTATCAGATCGGTCGATTTTGACGACGAAAGCTTTCTCCACGCCAAACACGCCGCCGTAAACGTCGAACAGCACCTGGCTTCCATCCTGCCAATAACGAGCGGTAACAAACTCATTGCCGTTCTTAAGTTTAATGACAAACGCCGCGTCCACCGAACCGGTTCCAATCGCGATGACCGCAAGAATCAAACAAAGTGCTGATTTTCCCAAGAGACACTCCAGCTGCAATAAAGTTATTTTACCATTTAGTGAGAAGGCGGCCAAAGTTTTTCAAGCGAGAATCTAGTATCTCCTCCCGAAGCGCCCTCTCTAGGCTTCCCATCGCTAGCGAGGATCCCTCTTGCGCGCTCTAGCCTCAAAAAACAGAATAGGTTACGATGCTTCGCATGTTACGTTATCTTACCGCAGGGGAGTCGCATGGTCCCTGCCTGACGATGATTGTCGATGGGGTTCCGGCCGGATTTCCCGTTGACGTCGGTATGATCAATCATGATCTCTGGCGCCGGCAGCAAGGGTATGGCCGTGGCGGCCGGATGCTGATCGAGAGAGATGAGGTTCAGATTCGTTCGGGCATCCGCTGGGGCGAGACCCTTGGCTCTCCTGTCGCATTGGGAATAGAAAATCGCGACTGGAAAAACTGGACGAAAAAAATGTCTGCGGCTCCTGAGGATCGCGATGATAGAATTGCAGTGACCAAACCTCGACCTGGCCATGCCGATCTAAACGGCGTTCTTAAATATGACCGCTCGGACACTCGGGATATTCTCGAGCGAGCCAGCGCCCGGGACACTGTTTCTCGAACCGCTGTCGGATCTTTTTGTAAACAGCTACTATCGCCTTTCGGGATCCGTGTGATGGGCTATATTCGCTCCATCGGAAACGTAGCGGCGAAACTAGATGGCATGTCATACGAGGAGACCTATGCGCGTGCCGAAGAGTCTCCGGTTAGAACGGCGGATCCCGAGGCTGAAGAAAAGATGATCACCCTGATTGAAGAATGCAAAAAGGAAGGGAATACGCTGGGCGGCATCTTCGAAGTAATAGCGCTAGGATTGCCTCCCGGTTTGGGTACTCACACGCAATGGGATCGGAAGCTCGATGGCCGTCTCGCCCAGGCTTTGATGAGTATTCAGGCGATCAAAGGAGTTGAGATTGGGCTCGGATTCGAAATGGCGCGCAGGCGTGGCGCTCAGGTGCACGACGAGATTTTTTTCGATCCGGCAAAGATGGTCAGTGAAGGAACTCCAAGGATTGTGCCCACTGGCTTTTATCGCGGCAGTAACAACTCGGGTGGAACTGAAGGTGGCATGTCCAATGGCGCGCCTTTAATCGTCCGTGTTGCGATGAAGCCGATTTCTACTTTGATGAGTCCGTTGCAATCAGTGGATTTGCGCTCAAAGCAACCCACAGATGCGTCAGTCGAACGTTCCGACGTCTGCGCTGCGCCGGCTGCCGCGGTCGTCGGCGAATCTGTGGTGGCTTTTGAGCTTGCCAATGCATTCCTGGAGAAATTCGGAGGAGACTCGCTCAGAGAAATTCGGCGCAATTACGAAAGCTTCTTGGAACAAATCAAGAGTTTCTAAATCGTTGTCACAATCTCTCAGTCAGAACATAGCGCTCATCGGTTTTATGGCCGTGGGTAAGAGCGCCGTGGGTCGAAAGCTGGCTCGACGCTTGAAGAGACGTTTCGTAGATCTGGATAAGACCATTGAAAAAGGCGCGGGTGCCAAAATTCGCGACATTTTTCAAGCGAAAGGCGAGCGCTATTTTCGCCGGCTGGAGAAAGAGACTCTTGCCTGCGTGCTGGCGAACGATGGTCAGGTGATATCGACCGGCGGAGGGATTGTGATGGACGAGGATAATCTGCGACTTCTTCAACAGCGCAGCCTGCTGATTTGTCTTAGGGCAGATTTAAACACGATTCTCCGTCGCGCCGGCAGCGGCAAACAGCGACCTCTACTAATGGCGCGCGACAGGGTCGAACGAATCGAAGAGCTTCTTAGGCAGCGGGAAAAGTATTATGCCCATGCTCAGATCGACGTTGACACCAGCAACTTGACGGTTGATGAAGTTGTGGACAAAATCATTGCGCTGGCAGGACGATCACAAGACCATGCAGACCCTTAAAGTAAAACTCGGAGATCGGTCCTACCCCATCTGCGTTGGCAACGGAATCCTTTCCTCTGCCGGTAATATGCTTAAAGAAATAGGTATGAGCGGCAAAGTCGCGATCGTTACCAACCCTGTTGTGGCACAACTTTACCTGGACACGGTGCATGATGCGTTGTGCCATGCTGGCTTTGAAGTGACCCCGATTCTTATCCCGGACGGTGAACATCATAAGACCTTGGCTACTCTCGCTGTTATATTTGATAGTCTGGTCGGCAAAAGGTTCGAACGCAGGTCGTGCGTGTTGGCGCTGGGTGGCGGTGTGGTGGGCGATTTAGCCGGCTTTGCCGCCGCCACTTATCTCCGTGGAATTCACTTCGTCCAGATACCCACTACATTGCTCGCTCAGGTCGACTCCAGCGTCGGCGGCAAAACGGGAGTCAATCATGGAGATGGCAAGAATCTGATTGGCGCTTTCTACCAGCCCCGGACGGTGATTATCGATGCCAGCGTGTTATTATCGTTACCGCGCCGAGAGCTTGTCGCCGGTCTGGCCGAGGTTGTTAAATACGCGATCATAGAAGATCCTGGCCTTTTTATGCTTCTAGAAGAAAAGATCGATAAATTGCTGAGACTCGACCTCAGCGTACTGAGCGAGGTTATCGCCACCTGCTGTTCGATCAAGGCGTCTATCGTGGAGCAAGATGAACGCGAGGACGACTCTCGGGCGGTGCTGAATTTCGGCCATACCATCGGCCATGCGCTCGAGTCGGCCACTCACTATCGGAAATTTCTCCATGGTGAAGCCGTTGGCATCGGCATGGCACAAGCCGCCGTTATCTCGTTTCAGCAAGGTTTCTGTGACGCGGCCACTGTCGATCGTATCAAGAAGTTAATCAAAGTAGCCGGGTTGCCCACCGAAATACCGGCTGATCTTTCTTTGCAATCTTTAATCCAGAGTATGCAGGTGGATAAAAAAATTGCCGGCGGAAAGATCAGGTTCGTCATGACTGCAGGTCTTGGTAAAACTCGCTTTCACTCACTAACGCCGGAGCAGGTCGCGGCGACACTCGGTGCTTAGCGAACCGTCCAGCCGGCAAGTACCCGCAACGAGGCACGTCATGGCAAGAAAGAAGACAATTCTAGTTCTCAACGGCCCTAATCTTAATCTTTTGGGTCGGCGGCAACCCGAAATCTACGGCTGGCTGACTTTGGACGAGATCGGCCGGAAGGTGCGCGCGTTGGCAAAGGAACTACGGGTGAACGTGGAGATCCGCCAGTCGAACAGCGAGGGAGAACTGGTTACCTGGATTCAAGAGGCGTCGCAAAACTATAGTGCCATCGTCATCAATCCGGCGGCCTATACGCATACGAGCCTAGCCATGCGCGATGCAATCACGGCGGCGGATATTCCCACCGTGGAGATTCACATTTCCAACATCTACAACCGGGACGAGTTCCGGCATCATTCCTACATTGCCGGAGTGGCAGTGGGGCAGATAACCGGGTTTGGACTACAGAGTTATCTGCTCGGCTTGAGGGCGGCCGTTGCACAGCTGTAGATTGCGGAACTGCCGGTCAACCAATTTTGTGGCCCTCATCTCTGATTGCAACTGGCTCTCTTTATGCTCCGCCTTAGGATTCTAGTCAGTTGACGTTGCCATACAGGCAGGCACTGATCGGATCTCGTTTACACTCCCGAGGTTTCATGTTAGCGTTTTTCGACTGGAGCACACGCCATGAAGCCGAAGCTTTTCCGGTTCGCTGATTCCGGGCGTTTTCTCATAATCCTACTGATTCTCTGGCCTTATCAGATCCAGGCCGCAGAGCCGAAGGTGCAAATCCACTCACCGAAAGAAGGCTCCCGACTTACACATGAGCAAAAGTCCACTTTAGTAAGCGGCAAAATCACCACTGCTGGCGGCCGGTCAGACAATGCCGACATCGTATTTGTTCTAGATGCATCCGGCAGTACGGCGCTCCACGCAGGCGCCGATTTTGCCGGCGCCGAGGCACTGCCGGATACCGGCTCTTCGGGGTGGAGTGCGCCGCAGATCACCATAGGTGGAATGAGCATCGGTAAGCCTGCGTCGAGAAACGTAAAAAATTCCATTCTTGCCGCCGAGGTGGTCGCAGCACGGCGGCTTTTGCTACAGCTAAATTCGCAGACTACGCGAGTCGGAGTGGTAACGTTTAGCGATGGGGCAAAGTTGCTTCAGCCCCTTACCCATGATTTCGATTCGGTGCGCCTTGCGCTCGATGAGGTTCTCAAGGCAGGACCTTATGGGGGTACTAATATCGTTCAAGGCATTCGGACCGGAATCAGCGAGCTCATGGGATTCGGGAGCAGTGAAAAAAGATCGGATGCCATAAAGGTAGAGTTTCTTTTGACCGACGGTTTTCCCACGATGCCCATAGGCGGAGGTAAACGAGCGACCCCTGAAGATACACATCTGGCAATCAATGCCGCGCGGCTTGCAGGACGGGCGGGTATCAAAATTCACGTTTTCGCACTGGGAGAAGAAGCATTGTCATTTCCACGCGCTGCCGTTGGCATTGCCAAAGAAAGCCGCGGTACTTACACGCCGGTTGCGAGAGCGGCGGATGTGCTTGCGGTACTGGATAAAATTTCCGTAGTCGGTGTCGATTTTGTCCAGGTTTTCAACGAAACAATCAACCAAAGCTCATCTCATCTCCGTTTGGCGGCAGACGGGTTTTTCTCATCGGCCGTTCCAGTCACAGAAGGTTTGAATCGCATTCGGGTATCTGCCCGCGCCAGCGACGGTTCCATCGGAAGGGAAACAGTCAGCATTCATTATCAGCCCGGCGGCGACCGCTCGCTTGATTTGGAAGTTTTTCTCGATAAGGAAAAGAGGCTCGACTTAGAAGTCGAACGGCTGGGAAAGACTCCCGAACAGATCCAGCGGGAAATTGACAGTAGCCGGCAGGTCTCCGGCAATTCGCCGGCGGTGCCGCCCGTCGAAAGCAGTACGCCACGATAGGAGTTTACTTGAAATTTCGGAAGGTCTGGGTTTTGAGCGCCGTCAGTTTGTCATTGTCAATGCCGGTTTTCGGCGCCGATCCGGCGCAGAATGCCACCTCGGCAATTCCGTCACAGCCACTGTCACTGATCGATTTTTATATCAAGGGCGGGCCGGCGATGCATCTCATCATGGCTTGCTCTGTTTTTGCTCTGGCAATTATTTTGGAACGTGCGATCAACTTACGAAAGAGCAAAATAATTTCCACGGCTTTCATTGAAGAGATCAAGAAGTATTGGTACCGCCGGGAAATTGGTAAAGCTATTCAAGCGTGCCGGGAGCACGATATTTCGTTGGCTCGCGTGTTGCGGGCCGGATTACTGCGCTTCAGTCAGGGTATCGATGCCGTGGAGAAAGCAATCGAAGGAGCGGGACAACATGAAGCCGCACTCATGCGCCGCAACCTCATGTTGCTCGGCTTTATTGCCAACATTGCACCCATGCTGGGTCTGTTCGGGACAGTCTTGGGGCTTACCCGATCTTTCGACGTCATCGCGAGCCACGGCATGGCCGGCAACCCCGGAGCGGTGGCGGGCGGCATTGCCGAAGCTTTGATTACTACAGTATTTGGTTTGATGATCGGTATCCCAACCCTGGCCGCCTATTACTATTTCAAGCGTAAAGTAGAAATCAGGACTCTAGAGATGGAAGAGGTCTCTGTCGCATTGATTGAAGATCTTGCGTATGAGGGAATTGAGACACAAAGCGTGCCCAACGACTTGCCTGTGGGGGAGAGGGACGTTGGCCCCCCTCTCAGGCAGCCTGTCCGGTAAGCTGCGATTCGGAGTGGTTCGTGCAATTTTCGAAGGATACTGACGAAGAAGTGGGCATAAGCCTCACCTCGCTCATCGACGTAATATTCCTTCTGTTGATCTTCTTCATGGTTGCTACCACACTAGTGGACCCGTCACGTAAGCTCGACGTCCAACTTCCAGAGGCAAAAGCGGCTGCAGCCGATAATAGAACAAAGACCGTTACCATCGAGATGGATAATGGCGGGCGAATTTCTGTAAATGGAGAAGATGTGGAAATGAACGTTTTGGAAGGACGGCTCAGAGAACTGGGTCAAGAAGGAAAAAATACGGCGATCCTGCGAGCCGACAGAAGATTAGATTACGGCCGAGTGGTCCAAGTTATTGGACTTTCCCGTACCGCCGGCTTTCAGGACATTGCTATCGCAGTGAAGTGAAGGTGACTTAGCTCTGCGGCATCGTTGGTACTTGATCCGGCGGCGCAGACAGATAAAGCGTCTTTTCTTGATTTAGGTAATCGAGGCCGAACGTGCTGACGTCCCGGCGTACTACCCGGCCGTTCTCGTAATAGGTCCACAAGTCGACAACCCCGTCCCCATTCAAGTCTTTTTCGTCTTTAGCAATGACTTCTTCGGTCTTGCTAGTGTCGTAATAGATCCAAAAGTCGATGCGGCCCTCTCCTCGAGTGTCCTTCTCTACTTTAGCAATCCGGCCGTCTTGATAATTCGCGCGATAGGTGATGTGACCTCTGCCAAACTCGTCGCGTTCCTCCCGGGCGATCTTGTCGCCGTCGTAGTAGAAAACCGTGTCCGGTCGTCCCTGGCCGGTAGTGTCCGCATCGCGCCGCACCAGTTTGCCGTCGTTGAAGTAACTCCACGAATCGACTCGTCCATCGTGCTTTGTCGCCTCTTCCTGGCGAACAATTTGGCCGGGCTTTGAAGGATCATAATATATCCAGAGATCCGGGACACCGTCTCCATTGATGTCCCTAACTTCCACATTCCGGAATGGCGTGACGGCGGCAGGTGAAGTCGCCCGCTTATTGACCGATGCCACCGATAGATTTTCCCGCGGCGGATTGGCAACCGCTGGCGGCGCACCGGGCGGGTCTTTCGGTAAAGCCGGTTTGTCTTGTAACGAGCCCGAAGCTTGAGCCGTCTCGGCGGACACCTGGTTTTCCAGTGTCCGCTGGCGCTCCAATTCTTCTTCAATCGCCGCCTCGAGTTGCCGATCTTTTTCTTGTTCAGATTGAATCTGCGCGCCGAGCCCGCCGTAATGAGAATCGGCGGTTACCAGGCCGGTAAGTAAACCCAGTGTAAAGCCGCCGGCTCCGCCGAAAGGACCGAAGATATTCAAGCCGATGAAGGCGCCCTCCATAGCCTTGGTCCAAGCGTGATGCCAACGCTGCGGTCCAGTTACCTGTGAAGCGGGAGGCGCCGGAGGTGGTGTTGGGCTGGCGTTAATCGAACCGCCGCCGGCAGCAGGAGACTGTATAGAACCGGGCGGATACTGCACGGCGACAGGCTGACACGCCAGGAGTGTCAGGAGCGGGACCAGATGGATCCATCCAAGTCGTCCGTTCATCTTCAACACGTCCGAACTTTATCTTATCGTCTTTCCGGCTCTAATCCTGCAGTTGTGGCCACAGCTCTATCGCGGCCCTGTTCGCCCGACTTCCTCGCCATCGATTGCAGCTCTTCTTCAACCGTCGCAAATAAGCTCGCCTTCCAGGGAGGCGGATCGTTATTGACCTGCTTCTGCTCCATCAAGTCGCTGTTTTCAAAAAAATAGCGGGCGCTGATTGTGCCGCGAAAGTGCTGGTCCTCTGCCTGTTCTATACGCTCGCCATTGGCGAACCTGACCCACACATCGACTTTTCGGTCGCCATTGGTATCCCCTTCCTGTCGCTGTATTTGTCCATCCAAGTAACTAACCCGCAGATCGAAGACTCCGTCTCCATTGGTGTCTCGCTCTTCGCGCAACAATTGGTCATTGTCGAACACGTATAGCGTGTCCCACATTCCCGTGCCCTTGGTGTCGCGTAACCGCTTGACCAGTTTTCCGTGGAAAAAAGTTTCAATCAGGTCCATACGTCCACGGCCGGCGGTATCTTCTTCACGGCGGACCACAGCGCCGCCCTCAAAATAAACTGTGCGGCTTACCTTGCCGGTGCCGCGAAGGTCTTCTTCCTGTTTGACCAGTTGGTCATCTTGATAGTGTCCCCAAAGATCGATCTTGCCGACCTGCTTGCGGTCAAGTTCTTTCCGGACCAGACGCCCATTCTCATAGTATGAAAAAACATCCGGCTTGCCGTCTCCATTGGTGTCTTCCTCGACCCGGTGTTTTTGGCCGGCGCGAAAGTAGGCGGTCCGGTGGATCTTGCCGGAAGTTTGGTCGCTTTCTTCGCTTCGTAGCGGCTCCCCGTTGCGGTAGTAAAACCATATTGTGGGTTTTCCCGATTTCTTGGGATCCTCGCCTTTACGTTCAACCTGCCCCTGTAGGTCGAAAAAATACCACTGGTCGATTCGGCCGTCATGATTGCCGGCCACTTCTTGGCGGCGCGGTTTATGGTTCTCATAGTAGAGGAAGACGTCGGGCTTGCCATCAGAGTTGACGTCTTGTTCGACTCGCTCGATTTGTCCTTGCAGGCTGTAGTGCGTCCAGCGATCCATTTTGCCGTTGCCGGTCGTATCGCGTGCTTGCTGCGTCACATTGCCCTGGGCGTCATAGAAGAAACTCGCCACAGGTTGTTGCGCGAGTAGTGAATGGCAGACTACGAAAGTCAGGGAAGAAAAAAATAGAAGGCGTGCGGTTTTCATCGACTGCCGCTTCATCGCCGGCTCTCCTGTCAAATGCGACGAGAAATTAAACTTTCGCGGAGCCGGTAGACGGTGGCGGGCGCTTGGGGTTTTCGACCGGAGCTTCGCCGTTGTCGGTTATCGCTTTCTTGAAACCACGGATCGCTTCACCCAGCGATTTACCGAGACCGGGTAGCTTGGTGGGCCCAAAGACCAGGAGGGCGAGTGCGCAAAGAATGACTAATTCCGGTATGCCGATGCTTCCTATCATGGGACACCCCCTGTTAAGCTTTCATCACGCTATGTCAAGGACCCGGCGATGTCAATGTAGTTCGTGGCGCAGCAACGTCACTGCTTGAGCTTGGGTTGCGTGAAGAGTCACATGTCTTGAAAATCACGCCGCGTCCGGTAAACCTTGTCGGATCAGGTCATCTTGAGCCCTTCTCGTGAGCACCGCCGAGCCAGCCCGGAGCTCTGAACGCTCCTTTTCTGAAAGAGTCCAGCCGGCGGATTGCCGGTTGTTTTGGCTTCTGCTTGCCCTCGCTTTATTTGTTTTCTTCTATCAGCTCGGCTCGGCCGATTTGTTCGAACCGGACGAGGGCAGAAACGCCGAGAAAGCGCGGGAAATATTTCTTACCGGCGATTGGATAACGCCGCACGAGAACTTTTTCCCGGTTCTCGACAAGCCGATGTTTTTCTATTGGCTGATCGCGATCTTTTACGGCGTTTTTGGTGTCAGTGAATGGGCGGCTCGGTTGCCTTCTGCTCTGGCCGGCTTCGGCTGCTTCGTCCTTGTCTATCGCTTCGCACTCATACACTGGGGCCGATGGGAAGCGTTATGGAGCGGGCTGATTCTTATTACTAGCCTGGAATTTTTTATTTTATCGCGGGTCGTCATCTTCGATATGAGCCTGACGTTTTGCATGGTGCTGGCGCTTTATTCTTTTTACGAGGCCGCCCACGCCGACACAACGGTCCGGAGAAAGTTATGTTGCGCGTTGCTGTATGGCTCTCTCGCTACGGGGACACTCATCAAAGGGCTTATTGGACTGGTCATTCCCGCATTGGTGATTGTCTTTTACTTGTCGCTGACCAGGCAATGGCCGATCCTGCGTAGACTCCAACTCTTCTCCGGGGCATTGGTGTATCTGGCGATCGTGACGCCCTGGTATGTTATGGCCGATGCGCGCAATGCGGGATTTCTTCGCTACTATCTCTGGCAGGAGCATTTCGCTCGCTTTGGCACTGCCGGTTTCGATCGATTGCAACCCTGGTATTTCTTCCTAGGAGTTCTCTTTGTCGGGTTTTTGCCTTGGAGCACGCTTCTTCCGGTCGTAATCAAGCGACATTGGCGACGCTCCATGGATGATAAAACAGTTTTTATTTTATTGTGGGCCGTCGTGCCGCTGATTTTCTTTTCGCTCTCCAGCTCAAAGCTGCCGCATTATATTCTGCCGATCTTTCCTGCCTTGGCGCTTCTGACAGCGACAACTCTGGTCGCCCTGTTCCAGACCTCACAACACGATACCAGACGTTTGCTGGCGTTTCTCTGGTGCGTACAAGGTTTGATTATTCTGTACGTTGTCACCGGATTGGTCTGGCCGGGTATTCTCCCCGAGCAGATTCGCCAGAGTGCGAGCCGGCTCAGCCCGTTCATCTATGGTTATGGGATGTCTTGCGTTCTTCTGACGCTGGCGCTTCTCCCGCGTAGAGTTAAGCAGATTTGGCAAGCTCTGCCGACGCTTTATGCGCTCAACGCCCTGGGAATGGTGTTCTTCATCGCCCTGGTGGCGCAAATGAAAGTGGCAGTTTCGCGTGAGCGGTCAGCGAGCGAACTCGCGAAAATCGTCGCCGGTCAGAATAAGAGCGGCACGCAGGTCGTATTCTTCGATACCTACCTCAGCGGCATGCCGTTTTATCTCGGCATTGACCGGCCACTGTGGATCGTCACCCATGCCAACAAGAAAAAAACGGTTTTAGGCAATTTCTACGTGGCTACAAAGCAGGCCTGGCCCGACACCCGCTGGGGCAAGGCTCTCTTTGACTTCGATGAGTTTCGCGAAATCTGGAACAAGAGTAGTGAACCCTTATTGATCATAGTAAAACAAAAAAACCTAACCCGAATGGAAAAAGAAGTCGGCGCTTTGCCGCGCATGCTGACGGCGCTTGATGAGTACGTCCTACTCTACAGAGAATGAGCTATCACAGCCTTCCTCGTCCCAGCGCGGTGCCTGAAATGTCAGACTCATGAACACACCGGATTAATAATTCTCCGCATCCGGTAATCAGTTTTTCCAGCATGTGAATTCCGCCAAGCTATGCGATAATTACGAGATTCAATCAGCGGTAAATCTCAAGGGGTGGACATGAATGGTTTGGAAGTCGCTATCATACTAGGAATCGTCGAGGGACTCACGGAGTTTGTTCCGGTGTCTTCAACGGGGCATCTTATCATCGCCGGCCACCTTCTTGGTTTCGTTGGAGAAAAGGCGGCAAGTTTTCAAGTCGCCATTCAATTCGGCGCGATCCTGGCGGTTGTATTCCTTTACTGGCAAAGATTCGTCGACCTGGTGCCGCTTGGCTCCAGCGCAGGCCAATGCCGGCAATCGAATCTGGCGGGCTGGTCCGGTCTGTATCGCATTGGTTTGGCGACCTTGCCCGCGCTGATAATCGGTTATCTCGCTCGCAACTATATCAAGACGCATCTCTTTACGCCCGTGACGGTAACATGGGCACTCGCAGTCGGCGGCATCGCCATGCTGGTTGCCGAACGTCTGCTCCCCCAGAGGCAGTCCCGCTCACTCGATACCGTGACCTTGGCACAAGCTCTTGGGGTGGGTCTGTTTCAAGTCCTTGCCTTGTGGCCCGGCACTTCGAGGTCTGCTGCAACCATTGTCGGAGGCATGGTCCTGGGATTGGATCGCAAGGCGGCGGCGGAACTGTCTTTCTTGATTGCCGTACCGGTTATGTTCGCCGTTGTCAGCTACGAAATCGTGAAAATGGGCGGCGCTTTTACCCTTCAAGAAACCGTACATTTTTTAGTTGGTTTCGTCGTGTCTTTTGTAGTCGCGTTGCTGGCGATCAAGACCTTTTTAATACTGCTTAATCGGTGGACCCTGGTTCCATTTGCCTGGTATCGTATTGTCATGGCGCCGGTCTTCTATTTTCTTACCCGTTAGAACGCGCCTGGGCCCGAGGCCATAGTTGTCCTTCCGGCAAACGCCCTTCTTCTATTTCTTTAACTTCATTTTTCATGTCGTCGTTTGATCCAGTTGAAGATGCGCCCGCGGTAAAGATACGCGATCAGTAGGATAACGGCCGCGACCACAGCAAAGATAATTGCGGTGTAGTACTCCTGGTTGCGGATACTAGCGCCCTGCATGGAGAGGAAATAAGTTCCGGGAATTCGTCCGAAAATGGTGACGATCAGAAAAGTCGTCAGCTTCATGCGGCTTAGGCCGAGAAGATAGCAAAGATAGTCCTTGGGAAATCCTGGAAACAGAAAAAGCAGGAAACAGATGGCCGCTCCGGTATTGGTCGTCAGGAAGTCGAATTTATGCAGGACGTCTTGTTTGACGAATCGTTCAACAAAAGGCCGGCCGAGTATACTGGCGAGCTCAAAGGCAACCCAGGAACCAAGCGTGAGCCCGATCGTGGATAGGATAAAACCCACGGTTTCGCCATAAACGTACCCTCCCGCCACACCCGTCAGTTCGCCGGGAAAAGGGGCCGCGATAACTTGTAAAACCTGAAACAGAACAAATACCGCCGGGGAGTAGGGTCCCATTGAACGGAGGAACTGGCCGAGCTTGTCACTGCTTGAATAAATCCCCTCGAAGTCGTCGAGTTCTTCTCCGGGGGGAACCAGCGCGGAGAAAGGTTGAGGAATATAGCGGCTGAAGATAAAAAGCAGCGCGACAAGAACGATAAAAATCATGCCGCGGATGGCCAGCCGTCTGGCTTGATCGGTCATCACGGGTTTATAGCAACAAAACCAATCAAACACGAGATTTCATGGATGATGGAGAATTTGTTCATGCCTCGTTGCCTCGGCGAGGCGCTTCTTGGTCGCGAGCGCGGAGCCGTTCGAAACCGGAGTTATTTAACGGCCTTGAGGCCGAAATCAACTTTGAATTTGATCCGCAATGGCTGTCCGGCGAGCTCGCTGAGCGTCTCTGGGATGGGTGGAAAAGGCGCGGCGGTTTTTATAGCTTGAACGGCGCTGGAATTTAAACGTGAGTCGCTGGAATCGACGATTTCAGCCCGCGTGAGATTCCCCGACTTATCGAGTGTGAAAACGATACTGAGATTGTGAGTCCCTGTCATAGCGTCGGGATATTTCCAAACCGATCGGACTCTCATCTCGATCATCTTCAGATAGGGCGCGAAGTCCGGACTAGAGAGCGCAGAGCCTCGACTCTCATCTGACCGGCGGTTAGAAGCCTCACCGCCTCCTCTCTGAAGAGCCGCCGGAACTTGAAAGTCCGGCTCCTTGCTGAGGCCCGGCGTGCTGTCTGTCTTGCTTAAAGAGGAAGACTGCTCTGTCGCCTCCAACGACCGGGTGGGTAGTTGAACCAGCGATTCCAGCGGCTCTCCGGCAACGCTGCCCGCCTTATCACGCGATACTTCTGCGAGATTTCTTGGCCGCGGTAAATCGGCTTGGGATTCTTTTGTTGGAACCGGCGCGCGCTCTTTCGCCGTGGGGCGCTTGTAGCTCGGCGTTGCCGCCGGCCGGGGCTGCTGAAGTCGATCTGGCGCTTCGGGTGATGGCTTACGTCCCGGCGCCTGCTTCGGATCAAGGGCGGCTTGCCCCGTCTCGATTCGCACGACAATAGGAGACGGATGAACTGGGATGTCGGAAGTAAGGTTGACGCGGCTGAGAAGAATGAGCAGGAGCAGATGAACGATCAGGGAAAGAGCAAACAGGGTGTCTAAATCGATGGTCGGTTCGGAAAGATAGCTCGTCTTTACTCTACGCCGCAAGAATCTCGGGTAAGCTCGGACCAACGGGTGTGACTCGATTCGCACCAGCGCTGCATGGCCGAAAGCCGCAACTTTTCCGGACACAGAGCTTTCTTGCTTTCTGAGTTCCAGTATCAGCTTTTCCAAGCGCGGAATTGTACGCCGGTTCGGCATTGCCACGGCTCCAGGAGAAAACTTACCACTTCAGAAAAGGGTTTGGAACCGAACGGCAATGAGGTGCGGGCACCGTCTATAGAGAGCGGCGGCAGATGTGAAATAAGGATTGAGCTGACCGGCTTTAACGGCTTTGCTGCATGTCGCGCAGCAGGGCCTCAAGTCTCTTTTGCTCCTCGCCGTATCCAGCCCAATTTCCCTGCCGCAAGAGTTCTTGCGATCGTGAAAAATGCTCCAAGGCGCGCCGCGGCAGATTAGTGTCCGGCGGGCCTTCTCTGGTCGGCGCCGGCAGCAGAACTTGCTCGGCAGGGGCAGGGGCTTTGCCGCCGAATACCCGGTCGAGAGATAGCTCCAGCGTCTCCTCCATCGCTATCTGATTACCGAAGGCGACAAATACCCGCTTGAGTTCCGGCAGCGAGCCCTTTTCCGCGGCTAGGTAAAGAGGTTGGACGTAGAGAAGCGACTGTTCGATCGGAATCGCGAGTAAACTTCCGCGGATCACCTGGCCGCTTTGTCTCCAGAGACTCAATTGCTGTGATATAAAAGCGTCTTGTTCAATTCGTGCATCGATTTGTTTTGGGCCATAGACGAGTTTCGCCTTGGGAAAATCCAGGGCCGTCAGTTTGCCGTAATGCGGAGGGTCGCTGCGCGCGGCGAGCCAGGCTCGCATGTTGTCTCGCCGGTTGGGCGTAAACGGCAAAAGCAGAACGAACTCTTCTTTGGTTTCGCCCGGAAGGCGCATGATCGTATAGTAAGGCGCCATTTCTCGTTCGGCGCCGCCGACGGTTTGCCGCGGAATGCTCAGTAAATCTTCCTTATTGTAGAACACCTGCGGATCGCGCATGTGGTAGGTGGAATACATCTGCGCCTGAATCGAGAAAAGATCCTGCGGATACCTGATGTGAGCGCGCAGATCGTCCGGCATCTTTTCAAGCGGCTTGAACAGGGCGGGGAAGATTTTTTGGTAAGTCTGGACGAGCGGATCTTCTGGATCGCTCATGTAGAAGTCCACCGTGCCATTGTAGGCGTCGACGACCGCCTTTACGGAATTGCGAATATAGTTGTCGCCCTGCCGCCGCATGGGCTCGGAATATGGAAAACGGTCGGACGTCGTGTAGCCGTCGATGATCCAGAAAAGCCTGCCGCCTTGCGCGATGACCAGATAAGGATCCCGATCGAAGGTGATAAAGGGCGCGGTTTTTGTCACGCGCTCCTGAATCTGGCGATGATAGAGAATGCGGCTCTCCTGAGTCAGGTCCTCAGAGAGCGAAATCCTCAAGGTCGCAAAATGCGCGGAGAAGAGGAGCTTGCGCCAGAAAGTCCCCACCGACACTCCGCCGTCCCCGGTATAAGTCGTATAGATATTTTGATCGCCCGCCGGGTAATCGAGTTCCCGTGCATTGGCCTTGACGAAGACATAGTCGTTGGCCAACTCGCCGTAATAAATCGCCGGCTGCGTAACCTTGATGGGACCGTCGGAAACAGGAGGAATATCCCTGATGAAAAATTCTGGAAGCCCTTCCGGCGTGACTTGATTGACCGGACCGAAGACCAGACCATAACCGTGCGTATAGGTTAGATGCTCGTTGATCCAGATGCGGCTGGGCAGGTGCTGATGGGAAAGTTCACGCGCCGAAAGCATGACCTGCCGGTAAGTGCCGTCAATATGATAGCGGTCATTGTCCACGTCGACGAATTTGTAGTAGGTGCGTATCTCTTGCAACTGGGCATACGTCGCCAAGAGCGGTTGATGCTCCCATAAACGGATATTCTTGATAGTGGCGTCGTTGCGCTTAAGATCAGCGGCGGTCAGTGTTTCATTGGCCGGGAAGTCCTCATTCTCGATCTTGTCGAGGCCAAAGGCAATCCGGGTCAATCTAATGTTGTGCTCGATAAAAGGCCTTTCAGAATCGACCTCGTTAGGCACTACACGGAACCGCTGTACCAATGAAGGAAGGACGTTGAGCCCAATCATGTGAACCAGAACGAGTCCGCCTACACCGGCGATCAAATAACGAAACCCCGGACGACTGATTTGGACCGCGCAGAGCGCCGCAGCGATCAGTGCAACGACGGTCAAGGTCCGCAGAGCCGGCAGGCTGACATAGACGTCGGTATAAGCCGCACCGAAAGCCGCGCCGCGGGCAGAGTAGAGCAGCTCAAAGCTGTCCAAAATATAGCCGCCGGCGGTGACGACCAGCACCGAGGCAATCAACGCTAACAGGTGGGTTCTTGCGCGGGCGGAGAGAAAGAGACCCCGTGGACTATACTGGATGCCGCGGTACAGCAGGTAAATGACGGCGGTTGCCAACAGCGCAAGGCCCAAGGCCGTGAGCAGCCAATTGTAAATCGTTCTGAGCGCCGGCAGCTGAAACACAAAGAAACCGATGTCGCGATTATACAACGGGTCTTGCAAGCCGAAGGAGGTAGGATTCAGAATCAATAGAAAAGATTCCCATTGACTCGCTGCCTGCGGCGCAGCGAAAAACCCGAGGAGCAATGCGCCAGGCAGCAGCAATCGTCGGATCGCGGGGTCGATGAGTTCCGGACTTGGCAAGTCGATGACATTGTCTTGCTCGACAAAGCGCATCCCTCTAATTAGCCGCGCCGCTATTTTAACATTGACATAGATGAGGAGAGCGAAAAGCGCCCCTCCTGAGAGAGCGAGAACGGTCTTCGCAAGTAACGACGTGGTGAAAACCTGCGTATAGCCAACTTCCTGGAACCATAGCCAGTCAACATAGAGTGAGATCAACTGGCGGATCGAAATCAGCGCCAAGAAGATAACAAACAGAAGTATGCCGCCTAATCCCTTCATACGCTTTCCCTTCTATTCCAATGTAGGAGAAATGCAGTTGGTTTTTACCGGCGGCGGCGAGAACAAGGTGACCTGAAGCTTGGTTGATCCCGTGCTTGCGCAAGCTCTCGAGTCAAAACCGGAACAGGCGGCTTCCGCGCTCGCGGAAGCCGCCTGTGAGTGAGGAGACGATGGAGTCGATTAAGCGACAGCTCCGACCTTTGGGCGCCACTTATCGAAGCGGGATTCCAGCCGGGTCAGCAATTCCATGGCAACCATACCGGAAATAGCAAAGATGAGGACGCCGACGAACACCTTATCGGTCTGAAACGTTGCGCCGGCCACGGTGATCATGAAGCCGATGCCGGCGGTCGCGGCATAAAGCTCGCCAACCATGACGCCGATCAAGGCGCGGCCGACGCCGAGCCGAAGGCCGGTGAGAATGAAGGGCAAAGTCGACGGTAGCACGACGCTCTTGAAAACCTGCCATTCCGAAGCGCCGAAGCTCTTTGCCGCAGTCAGGAGGTTGTAGGGCGTGGTCTTTACTCCATCGCGGGCGTTGATCAGAATCGGGAATACCGCGCCTAAAAAGATGATGCCGACTTTGGACAGGATACCGATCCCGAGCCAGATAATTACCAGAGGCAATAGCGCAACCCGCGGAGTCGCATTCATGGCATTGATGAATGGGTCGAAAATGTAAGCAAACCTCTTATACCAGCCGCAAGCGATGCCAAAAGGAACGCCGACTACGACTGAAAGCAAATAGCCCCACCCGAATTCCAAACCGCTCACATAAAGATCGTTATAAATTTCGCCGGAGCCGAATAGCTGGACCGCCGCTTTGAAGATCAATGACGGCGCGCTCATGAACATCGGATTGATTAGGCCGAGCACATTTCCTACCAACTCCCAAGCAGTTAGGAATATGATTACCGCCGATGTGCCTAAAATCTTTTTCTCGTGATTGAGATAGAACTTGTAGGCAGCCGACGCCTCGGCGACGCTAACGTCTAGAAGTTGCTCCTCTGCGGCTTGATCAGCCATAATCGAACCTCCTTGATGTAGTTAAACCTGTCCGGCAACGCGAACCTGTAACAAACAGGTTGCTTGTTGTCAACACCTTAATGTTCAGCAATTCAGCTTATTTAGGAATGCCCGCGGATCGAGCACTAAATCCTTATGCCGGCTGGTTTACCTTGACATTCGTTTAGGTATTAAATACTTTGACCTGCACTATCCTTCCAGGGTCAGGAGAAATCATGAAACTCCTATTTATTACGCCTCCCATGGGTAACTGGGCGCCGTGGGGCGATCGTCATCTAGCGGTAAATTCGTTGCACGCGCAGCTCGCCGCATTTATTCGGGAGAAGAACGCCGCCGGGGTCGAGGTGTTGGACTGCCGCGCCTTGGGGTTGGATGATGAAGCCATGCTGAATGCGATCGAACGGCGCGCGCCGGACGTGGTTTTTTTCGGCAACATGATTGCAGCCGCTGGCGGAGCCGCGCAGCTCAACCGGTTCCATACCGCGATGAAGGCTATAAAGGAGGCGATGCCGGACATCATTACCGTAGGCGGCGGCTTGATGTACACCGCCATTCCGCAAAAAATCATGGCCGATAATCCGCAGTTGGATTTCGCCATCGTTGGGGTGTTCGGCGACAATGAGTACACCCTTTGGGAACTTCTGGAAGAGCTCAAGAAGTCTGCTCCCGATTTTACGGCAATCAAAGGACTGGCCCATCGTCGTATGGGTGAAGTCATCCTAAACCCGCCGCGCCCGTTGATCGCCGATCTTGACGAACTGCCGATGCCGGCATACGACCTTTTCCCCATGAACCGGTACTACGGCTATTCGGTCATTCCAAACTACAACGAGTCAGTGACGTCGCGCGGGTGCGAAGGCGCTTGTCACTTCTGCTACGAGTGGTGGCTGGTCGATCAGCGCAACCCACGCGATTTCAGCTCGCACCGGACCAAGGGCGGCAAGCGTGTCGCCGAGGAAATGGAGCTGCTCAACAAGAACTACGGCGTCAAGGCGCTGACGTTCATGGATGACGATTTCAACTCCGACCGGCAAAAAATGATCGATCTGGTTGAAGAGCTGGAAAAGAAAGAACTTGACGTAAGCTGGTTCATGCTCAGTAGAGCGCAGAACCTGATCCGTGATGCCGATTTGATCCCGCGACTGAGAAAGGTCGGTCTGTATCAGGTGTTGATCGGCATTGACGGCGGCACCGACGAAGAAATAGCGGAAGCGCGCAAGGGGCCGATGAAGGTCGGGGTCAACGATTTAAAAAACCTTGTTCAGTATCTGCGTAAGAACGACATTTCGACAATCTCCACCTATCTGAATGGTTTCTGGGAAGACGACGAAGCCAAGATCCGCCAACGCGCCAAGGCAGTCGACGAGATCGATCCGGACATCGTTATGATCCAATTGCTCAACCCGATTCCAGGCTCGCCCATCTATAAAAAGGCCGTCAAAGATAACCTCATCGAAGTCGACAATCTGAGCTTGTACGATCTGGAGCACTGCGTGATGCCCACCAAGTATCTGTCTCGCCAGCAGCTCGGTGAGCTCACCGGCTTGGCTTTTCAATCCTTTTACGCCAAGCCGGGCAGGGTTGAGCGGATCTTGAACGGGTACAGCTCCCCCTACGTCAAGATGAAGTTTCTCTCGTTCAAGAACAATGCTGCAAAATACGAGAAGGGAGCGGCGGAGGATGCCGTTGCCATCTAAAGACTGATCGCGAATCGATGGCGGAAGAAGGACTCCAACCGCTTCAGGGGAAAGTTGTGCTCGTTACCGGCGCCAGCCGCGGCATAGGCGCGGCAGCGGCCATGCGGCTGGCGCAGGCGGGGGCCTCGGTGGTCGTCAATTATCACCAGAATCGAGACGCGGCGCAGAGAGTTCTGAACGAAATCGAGAGGTCGAGCGGCCGCGGCATGATCTTTCAAGCCGATGTGACCCGGAAGGATCAGGTCGCTTCAATGGTCCGGGCCGCCCAGGAAAAATTTTCGGCCATCGATGTACTCGTCAACAACGCCTACTTTCCCTTTGAAGTGGGGCAACTCCACGAGCTGTCCTGGGAGAGTGTTCATCGCGCGGTCGACCATGAGCTGGCGGCGCTGCATCATTGCGTCCAGGCTTGCGTGCCGGCGATGACCGAAAAAAAATCCGGTAAGATCATCGTCGTCAGCACGCGATTGGCGCAACAGCCGCTGCCCACAATGGGCGCGTATGCAGCCGCGAAATCGGCCCTCGAATCGATGGCCAACACCCTGGCCATCGAATTGGGTCCGCTGGGAATCAACGTGAATGTCGTCACGCCGGCGTTTACGCTAACCGATGCTTCGATGATTATGCCCGAGGCATTCAGGGAGCGGGTTCGGCAGACCCGGCCCCTAAAGAAGCATCTCTATCCCGAAGATGTGGCCGGCGCCATCGCCTTTTTAGCCGGCAACGAAGCCGCCATGCTTACCGGCAGCCATATCCTGATTACCGGCGGCAGCCATCTTCAGCTTTAAAGGCTCAAGAGTGAAGCCACGAACGAGCGGTTACAATCGCGATTGCAACCTTGTGCTGCAAGGACTTGCGCTCCTGAATTCGTTTCCATATTTGAGTTCTCATGCTCAATCTCGATGAGATCGTCGCCAAGCTAGCAGAGATCGTCGGCGCTCGACGTATCTCAACCAACCCGATCGATAAGATCAATTATCAGCATACGCTCGCTTATGGCGCTTATCGCGCCTTGCCCGATGTCATCGTGCGGGTGGAATCCGATGAGAAAGGCAACCATCCGCTCGCGAAGATCCTCCGTTTTGCCAACGAAAACAAAATACCGATCGTCGCCAAAGGCGGCGTCGGCATGGGCATCAGCTCGCCGCTAAAGGGCGGGATCCTGCTGGACATGCTCGGCATGGATAAAATTTTGGAAGTGAACCCGACGTTGCAATACGTGATCGCCGAGGGCGGCGCCAGCGTTTATGCGATTCATCACGCCTTGCGCCGGCATGGTCTGATGCTGCCCAATTACGGAACTTATGGTCCGGCGGTGGTCATCGGCGCAATGGTCAATAAGGGGGGCATCGGCTACGGCATGACGCGCTACGGCTGGATTGCCGATATGGTGCTGGGCTTGGAAGTGATTCTGGCCAACGGCGAGACCATTCGGCTTGGAGCCCTGGCGAACCAAGAGACGAGTTTCGGGCCGTTTCAAAAGTGGATCCACCTGCCGGATTTGATGGGCCTCTTCACGTTGGCAGCGGGTTCCATGGGCATGATCAGCAAAGTCTGCCTGCGCGCCATCGAGGGAAAGCGGGAGTGGCTGCATGATTACTGCTATACCTTTCGGCGCGACCAGCTGCCTCAGGTTCAAGACGCGCTCGTGGATCTGGTCAAGGGCGAGGTGGTGTACGACATTCATTTCACCGACCGGTGGCAGTATCACTGGTCCATGGAAGAGGGGCTGTACGACAAGAGCAAGATTCCCGACGATGCGTGGTTCTTTTTAAAGACCGTGCTGATGGCGCGCGATCACGAAGAGCTTGCGTTCAAGGAGAAGAGAGTGCGGCGAGTCTATGAGACTGCCGGCGGCGTCGATGTGCCGGAGATCGCGGAAAAAGCCATGGGCGCCAAAGCGCAAGAGCACGGGCTGCACGGTTGGCCGGACTACCATGTCATGGGGCCTGACGGCTGGTGCGGCGTCATCGTGCGTCACAGCGGTATGTTCGCGGTCACGTCCAAGATGTATCCGGTGACCTTCTTGAAAGAGATGTACGACCTCGATGAGGCGGCCAAAAGAGAGTGCGGGATCTGGGATGCCGAACACTCGCCGCAGCACGATAGCTATGTCACGCGTGATCTGGCCATGAAGGAAGAATATTTCGTTTTCTACAATCCCTACGACGACGACGACGTGGGCAAGCTGCGCAAATGGATGGCAAGGGTGCAGGAGTTCAGCAACCAGCGCGGCGTGGTGTGGACCGCACCCACTTTGGCTACCAAGGGCCCTTTGCCGTACGAGCGGCTGACAAGCTTGTACGATCTGGTCAAAGAGATCAAACGGCAAGTCGACCCAAACAATATCTTGAATCCGGGCGCAATCTATTAGCAGACAAGGGAGAATGGTAATGGCCGGACTAGGAAGCAAAGACTACTCGGGAAAGCGACTGTCGGCCCAGGAAGCCGACGCGGTGATCGCCGACTTGAAGAAATGTTTGATGGACCTGGCGGATCGCTGGTTGTTCAAAGGCCGTTTTCACACCGACATGGCCGGCGGCACGCTGCCCATGGAGGCAATCAAAGTCTTTTGGCAGAACTGGTACGGTTTTGTCGCTGAGATCAATAATTTTCACGGCGTGGCCTATCAACGTCATTTGCCTTTTTTCAAGCGCCATCCCGAGCTGCAAAAACATTTCGCCAACCACGTCGCCGACGAAATGATCCACCCGAAGCCGCCGGGGCATATCCAAATCGTTCTCGAGCAGGGCCGACATTTTGGGCTCGCGAACGACGACATGATCGAATACGAGATGCTCGCGGAGTGCCGCGCGTTTCTGGAGTATTATCGCGGCGTGCTTTACGAAGGCACCATGGTCGAATGGTGGGCGTCGTTCTGCGTCGAAGAAGCGGTGGGTCACTGGGCCAAATTTTTCGGCGGCGCTTTGCGGCAAATCTATAAGATACCGGAAGAAAAGATCGTCTATTTTCGAATGCATGCCCAAGCCGACCTCGAAGAACACGATGGCGTTATGGCCCACGCAGAGCTCGACTGGACGGTTTTGAAAAAGATGCTCGAAGAAGGTCGCGCCGATACGCGGCCAGGCTTCAACCTTGAGTATTGCCTGCGCATGGGTACTGCTTACTTTGCCTGGTTCTTCGAGGGCGTTTACCAGAAGGTTAAGAAGGAAGGGCTGTACCGGTCATAATCATGAGCGAGCCGCGCCTGCCACAACACGAACTCTCGCCTCGTCCGTTGATGCGAATCCTCGGAGACTTCGCCAACAGTCAGATCCTCGACGCAGCCATCGAGTATGACTTCTTCACGCTCATTGCGAAAGGATTTCACACGGCGGCGGAAATCGCCCGTGAAGCGGCAACCGATGCACGCGCCACACGCATCGTGCTCGATAGCCTGCTTGCGCTGGCGCTGGTCGAAAAACGGCAGGGACGCTATTTTTTAACGCCGGTGAGCGAAACATTTCTAGTGCGCGGTAAAGCTTCCTATGTGGGCGATTTCCGTCATGTCGCGCTGGCGCTGTGGGATGGAATGGCGAACCTCAAAGAATCGCTTAAAACCGGAAAACCGGTGAGCCGCATGGATACCGGCGCGCAGCTTCAGGTCTGGGAGAAGCTCGTCTTGGGCATCATCGTGATCGCCGAACCGGCCGCCAAAGCCTTATGTGATATTTTCAGTGTCGGCCAACAGCGTAAGGGAATTAGAGTTCTGGATATCGCCGGCGGCTCGAGCATTTTCGGCATGACCATTCTGTCGCGCGATCCATCGGCGCAAGTGACGCAGCTTGACTGGCCCAACGTCAATGCGGTGGCCAAAAGGCTTAATAAGGAGAGAGGACTCGCAGGCAAGATACGCTTTATCGACGGCAACCATCATTCAGCCACCCTTGATACGAACTTTTACGATCTGGTTCTTGTCAGCAATTTTTGCCGCTTCGAGTCTCCGGCGGGAAACCGGCAGCTGTTCGCCAAGGTCCATAGCGCGCTCAAGCCCGGCGGCTATTTCATCGTCAATGATTTCGTGCCTAACGAGGAACGAACCGAGCCGACGTTTGCTCTGCGATTTTCGGTTTACACGCTGACGCACACTCCGGAAGGGGAATGCTGGACCCTGTCACAGTATTCCGACTGGTTGAGAGCGGCGCGATTCACATCGATAGAAACTCACGGCGACATCCCAGGGACGCTGCCCGGCACGACTCTTATTATTGCGCGAAGGGAAGTTTGAAGCCGTCCTTACTGCCGCCCCTGCCGTTCTGTACTCAGTTTTCGACAACCCCGTTTACTGCCATAGGATTGCCCGCACTAGGTAAGCGGACAGGCCTAGAATTGGCGATAACGAGGTGCTAAACTTTCGGCCGTGTTAACGACCGTCTACACCCTGAGCATCGCCGGCTGCACGCTTTCTCGATAGTTTCCTTTGCCGGGAGACCGATGCTTTATCTAGCCATTTGCGAGGACGACCTTCTGTTTCAATTTATGCGCAACATTGCGCCGGAGCAGGGAGAAGTCCGTTTTTTAGTCGCAGAGGAGAGCGTGGCGCGGAGCCTCAAACGGCGTGGAACGAAGATCTGGCACGGCGATCTTCTAAAGGAAGAGACTTATAAACAGCTAAAGTTGCACCACGTTGATCAGGCGATCATTTTTCTACGCGACGCCGAGACTCAGGAGAGTCTATGCCGCTTGCTGCGAGGCCTCGATAAGGGGCTCGTTATCGTCTCGCTCACTCACGATAAGAACGGCAAAAAGGAGCCCGACGATCCACTGCTGAAAAGGCTTCAGCTCACCCGTACTTTTGAGGAGTTCTGGGCCGCACATCTTTTGGATACGCTGAACCGGAAAAAGGTGGAAAACATCCGAGCGCTCCTGGGCGAAGAAAAAGTTCATATTCTCTTGCAGCACGATCCGGATCCGGATGCCATCGGCAGCGCTCTGGCGTTGCGCGAGCTTTTGGGAAGAAATCGCGCGACCACTCCAATCGTCACTTTCGGAGCGGTAACGCGACCCGAGAATGTCGCCATGATTCGCCTGCTGGATATTCAAATAGAGCGGATAACGTATGACGATTTGCACAAGGACGGTGCCAAACTTGCGATGGTCGATGTGCAACCGCCTTACTTCGACAAGGCACTGGGAAAAGTCGATTTAGTGGTCGATCACCATCCCAAAAGAGCGAACTTCAAAGCTCAGTTCACCGATCTGCGGACGCCTTACGGCGCTACGTCGACGATCTTCACCGAGTATCTGCGCGCTGCCGGCATCGAGCCGTCGCAGCGCTTGGCCACGGCATTGCTTTACGGCATAAAAACCGACACGTTGTTCCTTGAAAGAGGCAGCAATCTCGCCGATCTGAGCGCTTTTACCTACCTCTATCCGTTTGCCAATAAGGCGATGATCTCGCGCATCGAGCGGCCGGCCCTGCCGCGCGAAGATCTGGAGGCGCTTGGCCGGGCGCTTAGCCGTTTGCAGTTGCACAACGGCGTGGCCGTCATTCATATGGGGGAAATCAATCGCGAAGACGTAATTTCGCAGATGGCGGAATTTTGCCTGCAGATCGAAGGCGTCGAATGGGGCGTGGTTTCCGGGCTGGTCAGTGATCGGGTAGTCATTTCCGTGCGCAATGTCGGCTACGTCAAGAGCGCCGGCGAAATAATGAAAAAACTCTACGACGACATTGGCAGCGCCGGCGGCCACCGGGCCATGGCCAAAGCGGTCATTCCGCTCGATCGTTTCAAAGAGCGCTTCGGCGAAGTGAGCGATAAGGTGATCCGGGACGCCATGCTGCCGCTGATCGGCGATCGGGATACCTTGGCCTCGGCACATGGCTGAGCAGCCGGCCAGTTTCAAAGAAATCGAGCATACCGCAGATCTGGGCGTTGAAATCACCGCGCCAACGCTTCCGGCTCTATTCGCCGTAGCCGGCGAAGCGCTATTTGCATTGATGGTCGACCCGCAGTCTATTCAACCACGCGACGAAATAGTTGTCTCTGCCTCCGGTGAGGAACAGGAGGAACTGCTCCACGCCTGGCTGTGCGAGCTGCTGGCGCAGTTCAATATCGCCGGGTTCATCGCCAGGAGCTGCACAGTGGATCGGCTGAGTGGCGACCGAGTCGAGGGTAGAATTCTCGGAGAAAAACTGGACTTAGGGCGTCACGGCTATCGCACTGAAATCAAAGGCGTGACGTATCACGATTTTAAACTCTGGCAGGAAGACGGAACGTGGCGTGCTCGGGTGATATTCGATGTGTGACGGAGCGATAGGCCGTGATCCTTGTGTGATTCATGCCGACCTCTGATGCCACACCAGTCTCGTCGATAGGATCGAGCGCCCTACTGGAGCGTTGCCGATTTACTATTTAAGCTGAATCCATGCCGTCAGATCCAATCAAACTCACCCGGCTCGAAGAATATCTCTGGGAAATCCCGCGCGAGGGTGGCATGAGAGTGCCGGGCCGGATTTATGCCAGCGACAAGTTGATGGCAGGCCTCAAAGAGGACAATAGCCTGAGGCAGGTCATGAACGTCGCGCATCTTCCCGGTATTGTCGGGTACTCGCTGGCAATGCCGGATATCCATTGGGGCTACGGCTTTCCCATCGGCGGGGTTGCCGCCGTGGATGACCAGGACGGAGTGATCTCACCCGGAGGTGTCGGCTACGACATCAATTGAGGCGTTCGCCTGGTGAAGACCAGTCTGGTCTTCGAAGAAGTTAAAGATAGGCTCGGCCGCGTCGTCGATCATCTTTTCTCGCTCATTCCTGCAGGCGTTGGTTCCGAAGGAGCGATCCCCAAACTTTCCAAAAACGAAGAGAAGCGATTGTTGGACGATGGCGCGCGTTGGGCGATATCGCAGGGCTACGGTCGACAGGAAGATCTCTTGGTTATGGAAGAAGGGGGAAGGCTTGTAACGGCGGACCCGGAGCTGGTGAGCGACAGAGCTCTGGAACGCGGCCTCAAACAAGTCGGCACCCTCGGATCGGGAAATCATTTTTTGGAAATCGGCCGGGTCGAAGAAATCTATTTCCCGCAAGCAGCCGGCACAGTGGGCCTAGTTCCAGATCAGATCGTGATTTTGATTCATACAGGCTCACGCGGCCTGGGCTATCAGGTATGCGAGGATTCCCTAAAAACGATGACTACGGCAATGGCGAAATACGGCATCGCATTGCCTGATCGCCAGCTTGCCTGTACGCCGATTCACTCGCCCGAAGGGCAAAAGTACCTAGCTTCCATGGCGGCTGCGGCCAATTATGCCTGGGTCAATCGGCAGGTAATCATGAGTCAGGCGGAGAAGGCTTTCATGCAAGCCCTCGATGTCAGCCCCAGAGAGCTGGGCTTCTCGCTGGTCTATGATGTTTGCCACAATATCGCCAAGTTCGAACAACACGTAGTCGAAGGTGAGAAACGCCGACTGTGCGTGCATCGCAAAGGCGCCACCCGTGCGTTCGGTCCTGGCCATGCGCAGATTCCCACGGCGTACCGCGAAATTGGCCAGCCGGTGCTCATTCCCGGCGACATGGGGCGCTATTCCTATCTGCTCGTCGGCACCGAGACCGCGATGGAGAAAACTTTCGGCAGCACCTGCCACGGCGCGGGGCGCCTTATGAGCCGGTCGCAGTCCAAAAAACAGAGTCAGAATATCAACATCGATTTAGAGATGGAGCGCCGCGGCGTGACGGCGCGCTACCAGGGCCGCGGTACCATGGCGGAAGAGATGCCGCACGCGTACAAGGACGTTGCGGATGTCGTCGAGACCATGGATTTAGCAGGAGTATCGAAACGTGTCGCGCGTTTTCGCCCCGTCGGAGTGATAAAAGGTTGATCTTCCCGATTCGTAGCCGACTGGCGGCTGCCGCGAGCGACAATCCGCACCAGCTGTTGTGTGTTGCTTGACATCTCTCGACCTGGAGCATAAAGGGTGGAATCAATTGATCATAGGAGGTTGTGATGCCAAAAATTCGCCATTTAGCGATCCGCACCGAGGACACGGGAAAACTGGCGTCCTTTTATATGGATGTTTTTGAGATGCAAATGCTCCACAAGGATAAGAACGAAGGGGG
The DNA here is from genome assembly GCA_964482425.1 of uncultured Syntrophobacteraceae bacterium. GTDB lineage: Bacteria > Desulfobacterota > Binatia > UBA9968 > UBA9968 > WHTF01. Next base: position 31,709 of record CAYZXN010000098.1, read on the forward strand.
CGCGATCTATCTCACCGACGGTTATTTTAATCTCGCGATCCTGCCCAACCATGAGCAGCAATCACCCAACGGCCTCTATCACTTCGGCTTTGAGGTCGAGAACGGCGAAAAGATCGTCGAGAGGCTAAAAAAAATCAACCCCAATAAGCTGCCGAAACAGCGCCCCAACGGGCGGCCCTATGCCGAGACCCGCGCATCCGACATTGACGGTAACTACTTCGATATATCCGAACACGGTTTCCTCACTGTGGAGCCGGTAGGCGAGAAAAAGCCGAGCTAGACAGAGCTGCGTCCAAGCGACCGACCTTGGAGCATGAGCCAAGCGGCGGAAAACAACCAAGGAGGGAACCATGCCGAAACTTAAACATCTCGCGATTCGCACGGAGGATACCGGGAAACTCGCGTCCTTTTATATGGATGTGTTCGAAATGCAGGTGCTGCACAAGGACAAGAACGAGGGCGGCGCGATCTTTTTGACCGACGGTTACTTCAACTTAGCGATTCTGCCCAATCATGAGCAGCAGGCGCCCAACGGTCTCTACCATTTCGGCTTTGAGGTGGAGAGCGGTGAAAAGATTGTCGATCGACTGAAAAAGGTCAACCCCAACAAACTGCCAAAGCCGCGCCCGAATGGGAGGCCATACGCCGAGACCCGCGGCTCAGACCCTGACGGCAACTTTTTCGACATTTCGGAACACGGCTTTTCAAATGTGGTTCCGCTGGGCGAGAACAAAGACAGAGTCAGCTAAATAGACCTGCTCAGACTCAGACGAGCCGGCGCGTTATCCGCCATTCGCGCCGGCTCGTTTCGTATGCCTTAAAGTTTGTGCAGTTTGGCTCTACCGGCCTCCTCGTCAAAATGGTTTTTCGCCGCATCTGTTCTTTCGTTTCACTAGCCTGACGAAGATCCAAAGCTGTACTCTTTTGTCGGTTACCCGCTCGTCATAGCTCGTTCTATCTCAAGCCGCAGATTATTTCCCGTTAAAGACCGCCTGGTTATAGCGTCAAGTCCGACCACCGCCGTAAAAATCCATTGGTATATACCTTGCTGGATCTCGACGGCATGGGCATCACAGTGAAAATCAGTCATCAACTGAGCCGAATGAATCCCGTTTGTGCCGCGGACTTTTCTCTCTACTCCCTTCAGCAGTTACTCGAGGCACGCCTCTGGTTCGATCGCGACCACAGGGGCAAGTGGCTCGAAGAAGAAATCCAAAAACGGTGCGCGCCGGTTGCAGAGCTAAGCACGCGCAAGGAATCTGCCGGCAACGGCGGGTATGGACGCTACCGGCTTTATGGCCTTATGGTCGGGATTCTCTTCCTCGCTCTTTCCAGCGGGCCGTTCGTTGCGGTTAAGTTCCTGGAAACCATAAGAGTCTTCAACGATATCAACGGCGATTATGCTTTCCTCACCGGCTTGTGGGCGGTGCTCACGTTGCCGTTCGCCGCATTGGCTTATCTCATTGGCGGCATTGTCGACGCCGAGCGTATTGTGCGATGGTTCAAGCTTTAGCTAACGATGTTCCCTGTGCAAGTTGTTTAGCGCCATTCATGTTTGGGGTACTTGCGCTGCAGCTCCTGTTTCAGCTTCGGATAGGTTTCGCGCCAGAAGGCTGACAGATTATCGGTGACCTGTACCGGGCGGTTGCTGGGCGCGAGTACTTGAATGCTCACGGCCACTCTTCGGTCGGCGATCCAGAGCGATTCCTTGATACCGTAGAGATCCTGGATCCGCGCCGCAATTGTCGGCGCCCTGTCGGCGGAGTAGACGAGCTTCACAGTGCGGCGCGGCAGCTGAATCCGTTCAGGAGCATATTCCTCCAACGATGCTTGTTGCTGGCGGGACAGCCATGACTTGAGCACCGGCAAAACAGGTCGATTGCGAATTTCATTCTGACTGAACGCGCCGTAGCAAACGAGCTCGATTATGGCGCGCCGGTCGTCCTCGCCTATGGCCGGTAAGCCGAGCTCCGGCATCCACTCGCGTAATCGATTGATTCTCAGGATCCATTGTTCGACCGGTTCATTCCAGTTTTCGAGAACACAGCGGCCCGCTGTGACCTCGGCTGCCAGAATTCTGCCGGCTTCTTCAAGGGGTGGATGATCGGAGTTCTTCTCTTCCAGCAACAAGTCGCGAAATCGCGTCTGGTGCCGGGCAACGACGCGCTGCGAAGTTGCGTCGTAGGCGACCGCTAAAGATTGGTTGAATGCGTTCGGAAAGAGCTCGCGCAGCCACTCCTTCTTGATCGTAGTGGCGAGGTGGAGCACGACGCTCAACGTGCGCTCCCTGCCGCCGCCGCTTTGGACTTCGCGCACCTCGGCGACCACGCATAGCGGCGCCTTGACGACGCTCTCGCGCGCCAGGACGCCACGCCTGTCATGAACCAGATCGCAGCGCAGCGAGCCGGCATCTCGCCGCTTGGCAAGATGGTCGGAAAACCCAAGCAGCAGGCACCGCTGCACGGCATCGGGCGCCAACGGCCTCTCGCCAATGTCCAAACCCTCCGACACGGCGATCGACAAAAACTGCTCGAACCATTGCCCGACCTGGCGCGCAACCTGAGGGTTGACGCCAATGCGCCGGCATCGTTCGGCGTCATAGCGGTTGCGATCGGCATAATCCCACGCGCGCATCAGCACGAAAAAATCCGAGTCGGCATTTGAGAAGAGCGCGGCGCGGTCTTCTTCTGCTTGCGTTGTCTTTTGGCGCGCCAGCAAGTCCCGCCCTTGGGTCAGGGCGGCAATCAATGCGACTGCCCGCACACATCCGTAATCGTCCGCAGCGAGCAGCATGCGCGCATAGCGTGGATGTGCCGGAAACTTGAGCATGCGGCGTCCCAGTGCCGTGATCATCCCATTAGCGTCGATGGCGCCCAAGTCGGCGAGTAGCGTTTCGGCGCGCTCCAGCGCGCGCTCCTCGGGCGCCTCCAGCCAGCGAAACGCTTTGACGTCGCTTACGCGGCTTGCCTTGAGCATGAGGATCGCCTCCGAGAGATCCAACCGTTTTACCTCAGCCATCTCCCGGGCTGGACGCCCGGCGTGTTCATGCTCGGTCCACAGCCGCAGGCAAACACCGGGCGCCGTGCGCCCCGCCCGACCGGCACGCTGGTCGGCGGCCGCGCGGCTGATCTTTTCAACCAGCAACGTGTTAATGCCGCGATGCGGGTCATGCCGCGGAATCCGCGCCAAACCGCTATCGATTACCAGGCGCACGCCGTCAATGGTGAGCGAAGTTTCGGCAACATTGGTGGCGACGACGATTTTGCGCCGGTCGTAGCGCGCCACAGCAGCATCCTGATCAGCCGGCGACAAGTCGCCATGCAGCGGAAACACCGCGAATTGGGAGCCGAGCGTATCACGCGCGGCTTGCACCGTGCGAGCGATTTCATAGGTCCCAGGCATAAAAATCAGCGCGTCGCCTTCAGGATAGTCGCGCACCAGGCGGCGGAGTTCTTTGACGGCCACTTCCCACACCGGTGCCGTACCGGCGCGGTCGGACAGATACTCGAGTTTGACCGGATAGGCGCGGCCCTCCGACGACAACACCGGGCATGGCTGGAGATATTTCTCGATCCCGGCGATATCCAGGGTCGCCGACATGACAATGACAAGGAGGTCGGGTCGCGCCGTTTCCTGAATCTGCAGCGCGCACGCCAGACTAAGGTCGCCGTAAAGGTGCCGTTCGTGAAATTCATCGAACACGACCGCGCTGACTCCGTTCAACTCCGGATCCGCGAGCATCCGGCGCAGAAGCATCCCTTCTGTCAGATAACAGATGCGCGTGGCCGCAGAGGTCAGGTTGTCCAGGCGCATCTGGTAGCCCACTTCGCCGCCCAGTCTCGCACCGCGAGCTTGCGCAACCCACGCCGCGAGCATTCTAGTCGGTAAGCGGCGCGGCTGTAAGATGACCACCTGTCCACTCCCCAGCAGGTCACCGTCGAGCAGCATCTGTGGCACCTGGGTTGATTTGCCCGAGCCGGTCGGTGCGCTGAGAATCAGTCGCTTGTGCTTGCGCAGGGTTTCGGCCAGTGACTTTTCGATTTGAAAAATAGGTAAATCCAGTTTTCTCATGCGTACCGCTTTCAACCAGCGAAGGTAGATGGGTCAACGAGTCCAGTGCCGTATCAGATTACCATGAGTTGCCGGCATTGGGATGAGGTTTGGCTCGACAGCACAGTCCTATAGTGAAACTGCAACGAGCCGGTTGGCGGGGAGGATATTGCTGCCGGTTTGTCGGTTTGACACAATCATGTTGAAAGATGAGCCTCTACAGGGTTGGCACATTGACTCCGCATCGCTGACAGTATGGAGCCATGCTTAGCCTGATGCCAACCCGACCCTTATATTGGCGAACTTTTGAATTCCATGATTCGTCTCGGCTACGCCTGTATCAACACTCGACTTCCGGCGCCGAACCGCACCTGCCGGCTGAAGAACGCGTCGCCCGAAAGAATCATCGAACTCGCTGCCGAGAACCTGACGCGGCTAGGGCCGATTCTCGAATGGAATTTGCGGCACGGTATTCAGGTGTTCCGCATTTCATCGGACGTGATTCCGTTTGGCTCTCATCACGTAAATCGGGTCGCCTGGGGCGAGCTCTTGGCGGCGCAACTGACCCGTTTGGGAAGCTTCATTCGTTCACATGGCATGCGCGTTTCCATGCACCCAGGCCAATTCACGGTGCTGAATTCACCCCGCGCGCAAGTCGTCGACAACAGCATCAAAGAGCTCGAGTACCACACTCAGGTTCTCGACGCACTGGGGCTGGGCAGTAGACATAAAATCGTCATTCACCTGGGCGGCACCTACGGTGACAAACGACAAAGCCTGAAGCGCTTCATCGCGTCCTGTAAGAATTTAGATCGGAAGATACGCTCCCGGCTCGTAATCGAAAACGATGAGCGCTGCTATTCGATCGCCGACGCGCTGCAGGCGTCGCAAGCCATTGCCGCGCCGGTCGTCTTCGACGTGTTTCATCATCGTTGGAATCCCGCCTTTAGGGGCCGGTCGCTCAGGTCGATTGTGGAAGTCGTCACTCAGACCTGGCGCCCGCGCGACGGCCGGGCAAAGATTCACTATTCGAACCAGTGGCCCGGATTGCCGCCGGGTACCCATTCGAAAACCATCAATGTTCGAGAATTTTTAAAGTTTTATAACGAGATCAGCGATCTGGATCTCGACATTATGCTTGAAGTCAAAGACAAAGAGCGGTCAGCCTTAAAGCTGATGCAGTCGCTAGCTGATTGCTGATTCGAACGGCGGCCAACCCCCTCGTCGGTCGTCAACGGGCCGTCGTGGAGGCACACTCTACGGTAATTCTTCGCCCTATTTCTTGGTTGGCACGAGGAGCAGGATCCCGCCGATCAGTATTACTGCCGCGCCGGCCCAAGTCGGAATGTTGACCGTCTCCTTCTCTTTCAGAGAAAATTCCAGCGGCCCGATCCTGGCTTCGTGGGTGTCCTTGGTGTAACTGAAACTGCGGTACACCAGCGCCAGAGTGCCGGCGAGAATCAGAACCACCCCAAGAATTTTCACCATGCTCATGTTCTTTCCTCCTGCTTAAACCGGCTCGGTATCGGCAATCTTCTTGCCACGGCTGGGATTCTCTCTATTCCGGATTTCGAAGCTTTGTCAAACCCAACATGGTTTTCTACAAAGGCGTTCGCGCAGTTATAATGTCCAAAATTAAAGCTTTAAGCAGGTCAGAATCAAAGAAGTGAATTGACATTCGAACCCGGACGGTGCAGCCTTTGTCGAAATTCGGCAGATTGACGGTTTTACGTGGCGGCTTCTGTTTATAGCGGTACCCTCCGTTACCTCAGGCGCAAATCCAAGAGGATCACCAAGTCCGGCTGGAAGGTGGCGTTTTTCCGGTACGGCATTTTGGGCATTCTCGTTTTCTTCGCCCTCAACTGGGCCTATCAGGTGGCTCGCAAGCCCGGTGAGATCCTGGCGCCGATCAGCTCGTCTCTATCCAAGACTCCGGAAGCGACCTGGCAGAGTTACGGCTCGCTGTTCGAGAAGCATTCAACGAATATCATTTCACCCGAATTTCTTGCTGCCCTCGCGCAGGTCGAGGGCAGCGGCAATCCTATCGCCAGCACCTACTGGCGCTGGCGCTGGTCATGGAATCCCTTCGAGATTTATCGTCCCGCCTCCAGCGCGGTCGGTATGTTTCAAATCACCGACGGAACATTTGCCGAAGCGCGAAAGTATTGCATCCGGGAAAATCGCCTTGTGGCTGCGGGACCGTGGCACGATTTGCGGTCATGCTGGTTCAATAGCTTCTATAGCCGCACGGTGCCGAGCCATTCGATCGAGCTGACGGCCGTCTACCTGCACCGCAGCGTGCTTAAGGCATTGGCTACTCGACGAAAAACGTTGGGCACACCGGCTGAACAAGAAAAGTTGGCCGCAGTGATTCACCTGTGCGGTTTGAGCAGAGGCGAACGCTTCGCCCAACGCGGCTTTCGGGTTACCCCCGCCGACCGTTGTGGCACGCACAGCCTGGCGCGCTATCTCAGCAAAATTGAGTTCATGAAGAAGCACTTTGCTCGACTGCGAGGGCGCAGCAGAGTGCAGTAAGCATGCGGTAAGGTCCGGCGTTCAGACGATTCGAAGGTTCTATGGGTTCCGCCCGTGGCGCCGTGAATGGGATATTTCCGGCCTGCAGAAAAAATCCGCCCATCTGCTTGATATAGCCTCGCGCCTTCATATAGTAGAAAACGCTTACCTACTGGTATTCCACATTGTCGAGTGCCAACCCCGTGTGCGCAAGTTGAAAGGAGGATTGTTATGGCAAACACCCTCGAGACGCTCAGGAGCAAGGTAGCCGGGCAAGTGTTGCTGCCCGATGATGGGAGATATGACGAGGCTCGCAAAATATGGAATGCGATGATCGATCGCCGGCCGGCTGTCATCGTGCAATGCGCCCAGGCCGACGACGTAGTGCATGCCATCGCGTTCGCGCGCGAGCGCGGACTCGACATATCCATCCGCGGCGCGGGCCATAACATCGCCGGCAACGCCGTTTGCGACGATGGCGTCATGATCGATTTTTCCGCCATGAGGGCCGTGCGCGTGGACGCCGCGAAAAAACGCGCCTATGTCGAACCCGGCGCCACCCTTCATGACTTTGATGAAGCGGCGCAGGCGCATGCGCTGGCGACGCCGGTGGGGATAAATTCAACGACCGGCATTAGCGGGCTGACCCTGGGAGGCGGCTTCGGTTGGTTGACCCGCAAGTACGGCATGACCATCGACAATCTGGTCTCTGCCGAAGTCATTACGGCGGACGGTAAGAGAATGCCTGCGAGCACGAACGAAAACGCCGACCTGTTCTGGGCCATTCGTGGCGGCGGCGGTAACTTCGGCGTCGTCACCCGGTTTGAATTCGAGCTCCATCCCGTAGGCCCCGAAGTGTTGGCGGGGTTGATCGTCTTTCCGTTTGCACAAGCCAAACAGGTGCTGAGCCGCTATAGACAATTTGCGCAGTCCGCACCCGAGGAACTCAATGTATGGGCGGTTCTGCGCAAGGCCCCGCCATTGCCGTTTCTACCCGAGAGCGTGCACGGCAGGGAAGTTGTCGTTCTAGCCCTATTTTACGCGGGAGATACGTCGCGAGGCGAGGAGTTGATCGCCCCCTTGCGCGGTTTCGGGGACGCGCACGGCGAACACATCGGCGTTCAGCCGTATAGCGCATGGCAGCAGGCCTTTGATCCTTTGCTGACACCCGGCGCGAGGAATTATTGGAAATCCCATAACTTCACAGAACTCAGCGACGGCGCGCTCGACTCGATGATCGAATTCGCCGGTAGACTGCCCTCGCCCCAGTGCGAGATCTTCGTCGGGTTGATCGCTGGCGCTGCCAATCGGGTTCCGGCAGACGCCATGGCCTACGCCCATAGAGACGCCAGATTCGTGATGAACGTTCATGGCCGGTGGGATGACCCGGCCGATGATCAGGCGTGCATTTCGTGGGCGCGTCAGTTTTTCGAAGCATCGCGGCCGTATGCCTCGGCAGGCGCTTACGTGAACTTTATGACCGAAGACGAACGCGACCGTATCGCAGCCGCCTACGGCGCCAACTATGATCGCCTGGTGCAGCTCAAGAAAAAGTACGATCCGGACAACGTTTTCCATCTGAACCAGAACATCAGAGCGTAATGGAGATCGAGACTTTAAGACGCCTGATGATCGGTTTGAGCATCAGGACTTGAGAACCGAGTCGCTTGTCTGTCAGCGGCCGTGCAGTAGCCGATCGCTCGACCGGCACCGCGAGAGATTATCAGCAATGGTCGGGAACCAAGGACGCCGGTTGACTTTAACGGTGTCGAGTGTGGGAGGCTGCTGCTTATCTTGACAAGTCCGCAACTTTCCAATAAAAATTTTTAGATAACCGATACATTTCAGAGCCGGAATCCATACCTGCGCATGATCGCGGTATGGATTTTTTTAAGCAGTGTCAAACGATGAATGATTCCTACTTCCCGCTGGTGGTGCTTTTTTTTCTGGCAGGAGTTGTGGTCCTCGCCCTGCTGTTTATTGCTCAGAAATTCGGACCCAGATCCGTCAATCCGGCGAAAGCCGAACCGTTCGAATCAGGCAATGCGCCCCGCGGCGATGCCCGCATTCGTTTTTCCGTGCGCTTCTATCTGGTCGCGATGTTGTTCCTGATCTTCGATCTGGAGGTCGTATTTCTCTATCCCTGGGCAATTTATTTTCGCGAGTTGGGATTGTTTGGCTTTGCGCAAATGGCCATCTTTCTAGGCATTCTCACCATCGGCTACGTGTATGTTTGGAAAAAAGGCGCGTTGGAGTGGGATTGATTTCCGATGTCTGAGACCCGCTCCATTCTCCAGCACATCCAAGAGACGTTGGGCTCCACGGTTCTGGAGACCTTGGAATTTCGCGGCGATGCCGTCATTATTCTCGATCCGGTAGAATTGAGACAGAGTTTCCGTATACTTAAAGAAGATCCCGCGTTTTGCTTTGATTTTCTTTCGGATATCACCGCCGTTGACTACTGGAAAAAGAAAGAGCCCCGCTTCGAGCTGGTTTACCAGTTGTTGTCGCTCGGAGACGGTAAAAGACTGCGGGTGCGAGTGCCGGTGGCCGAGGAGAATGCCGCTGTCGATTCGCTGACGCCGCTCTGGCGCGGGGCGAACTTCATGGAGCGGGAGGTCTGGGATCTTTTCGGCATCAAGTTCACGGGTCATCCGGATCTCCGGAGAGTATTGCTTTTCGATGAATTCAAGGGCCATCCATTGCGCAAGGACTACCCGGTGAACCAACAGCAGCACCTCGTCAGCGAGCGTAAAGTCGACGGCACGTTTGTCGACGAGCGCTCGCACAACAAGCTTTTGCGTTTGAAGAAAACCCTGGGCAGCAAGGACTTATAAATGTCAGTTCCGGAACAACAAAGCGCTCCCAAAAATCTCCCAGCGGAGATCATGGAGCTGCAGATGGGCCCATCCCATCCGGCAACCCATGGCACGATCAAGTTCAATCTCAAGCTCGAGGGCGAGAAGGTATTGGAATGCGGTGTCGAGGTCGGCTACTTGCACCGGGGTTTTGACAAAAGCTGCGAGCAGGTGACCTGGACCCAGGTGATTCCCTACACCGACCGGCTCAATTACGCCTCATCGCTGATCAACAATGTCGGCTACGCCATGGCGGTGGAGAAGCTGATCGGCGTCGAGACGCCGCCGCGCTGCCAGTATATCCGCGTCATCATCAGCGAGCTGGCGCGCATTTTCGATCATCTCACCTGCTGCGGCATGGCGGCCTCCGAACTCGGCGCGATCACGGCCGGTTTTTACATGATCGAAGCGCGCGAGATGATCATGCGCATCGTCGAAAATTTGACCGGAGCGCGTCTGACCGTCACCTATGTCCGTATCGGCGGCGTCAAACACGATCTGCCGCAGGACTTTGCCGAGCAGGTGAGCCGGACGTTTACAGTGATTCGCAAAGTGCTGGACGATTGCGACCGCTTGCTGTCGCGCAACCGCATTTTCATCGACCGGATGTCCGATATCGGCGTGATCTCCAAAGAGACCGCCATCGACTACAGCCTGACCGGACCGATTCTGCGCGCCACCGGCGTCAATTACGACGTGCGCAAGACCAACCCCTATCTGGTTTACGATCAGTTCGACTTCTCTGTGCCGCTGGGAACCAAAGGCGACAACTACGATCGCTTCGTCTGCCGCATTCACGAGATCGAACAGAGCATGAAAATCGTCGACCAGGCGTTAAAGAGCCTGCCGGTCGGTCCGGTATGGATAGAAGACCCGCGTTTCGTCTTGCCCGAGAAGGAGAAGGTGTACAACAGCATCGAAGGGCTGATGCACCACTTCAAGATTATCATGGAAGGAATTCACGTTCCGCCGGGGGAGACTTACTTTGCAGTGGAAGGCGGCAACGGCGAGCTGGGTTTCTATCTGGTCAGCGACGGCGCCGGGCGGCCGTATCGCGTGCGCGTGCGCCCGCCCTGTTTTATCGCCATGGGCGCGTTTCACGAGATGATCGAAGGCTACATGGTAGCTGATATCGTGCCGACGTTTGGAATGATCAACATGATCGGCGGAGAGTGCGACAGGTAAGGGCGCCAGCGCCGCCGATGTCGTTCAGGTTTGCACAACGGACTAAGAGCACACGCGGCGAAATCGAGCGATCACGGCAGCGAAGAAGGAACTCTGTTTAGCTCCAAGGGCGTAGCACTAAAATGGCAGTGGAATTTTCGGCGGAGACGTTAAAAAAATTCGAAGAAACGGTGAGCCGTTATCCACAGAAAGAAGCGGCGATGTTGCCGGTTCTTTATCTTGCGCAGCAGGAATTCGGATATCTCGGCCCGGACGCCATCGAGTACGTCGCCAAGCTGATGGGCCAGTCGCCGGCGCGGGTGCATGGCGTGGTGAGCTTTTACACCATGTACAACATGAAACCCATCGGCAGGCACCACATTCAAGTGTGCCGGACTTTGTCGTGCGCGCTCGCCGGCGCGGAACGAATCACGGGTTTCATCAAACAAAAGCTCGGCATCGATCTCGGACAGACGACCGCCGACGGCAGATTTACGCTGTCCGAGGTGGAGTGTTTGGCGTCCTGCGGCACTGCGCCGATGATGCAGATCAATGACGACTACTACGAGAGTTTGGACGAAGAGAAGGTGACTGACATTCTCGAATCTTTGAAATAGCGGCTCCATCCGATGGAAAAAATTTTGCTCCGCAATATCGACATTTCCGATTCGCATACCCTGGCGGCGTACCAGTCGCGCGGTGGCTATCGCGCGTGGGAGAAGGTCGTGCAGAGCATGAAACCCGATCAGCTCATCGATGAAGTCAAGGCTTCGGGGCTGCGCGGGCGCGGCGGCGCCGGTTTTCCCACCGGCATGAAGTGGAGCTTCGTCCCTAAAGACAGTCCCAAGCCCAAATATCTGGTTTGCAACGCCGATGAGAGCGAGCCCGGCACGTTCAAGGACCGTCTGCTGATCGAGAAGGATCCGCACGCAATCGTCGAAGGAACGCTCATTGCCGCCTATGGCATTCAGTCGCACACGGCGTTTATTTATGTCCGCGGCGAAATGGCATTCGGCGCCGGAGTGTTGGAACGCGCCGTCGAAGAGGTGAAACGGGCAGGATTTATTGGCAGCAACATCTTCGGCTCAGGCTACGACCTGGACTTGATCGTTCACCGGGGCGCCGGCGCCTACATATGCGGTGAAGAAACCGCTCTGCTCTCCTCTCTCGAAGGCGGCCGGGGCTGGCCCAAGGTCAAACCGCCTTTTCCGGCCACTCATGGACTGTTCGGGTGCCCGACTGTGGTCAACAACGTTGAAACGTTGGCGGCGCTGCCCTGGATTATCGAGCGCGGCGCGGCGGCATACGCGGCCTTGGGCACGGAGAAAAGCAAAGGCACAAAGCTCTTTAGCGTCAGTGGGCATATCAGCAAACCCGGCGTCTACGAAGTCGAGATGGGATACCCGTTCAAAAAGTTCCTCGAAGAAGATTGCGGCGGAGTTCCCAATGGCCGTAAGTTGAAGGGCGTCATCCCCGGCGGCGGTTCGATGCCGGTGTTTCGCCCGGAAGAAATTGAAAACGTCAACCTCGACTATGAGTCGGTTCAGGCGGCCGGCAGCCTCTTGGGCTCCGGCGGCGTCATCGTCATGGACGATTCGACGTGCATGGTGCGCGCAGCATGGAACATCTCGCGTTTTTATGCTCATGAATCCTGCGGTCAATGCAGTCCCTGCCGCGAGGGTTGTCACTGGATGGAAAAGATCTTTCACCGCATCGAACACGGCCAGGGCAGCCTGGGCGATATGGATCTGATCCTCAACGTCGCCGGCAACATCATGGGAAATACCATCTGTCCGTTTGGCGACGCCGCAGCGATGCCGGCGGGAGCGTTCATCAAGAAGTACCGCGATGAATTCGAAGCCCATGTGGCGCACAAAAGGTGCACGGTGAGAGACGTTTAACGAAGCGATGGAGCGTTGAAGTAGCGAGCGTGGGGTGCTGAACCACGCACTTCAAGTCTCCCATAACCCGAATCTGTAACTAAATGGATCCCGTAAAACTGATAATCGACGGCCAGGAAGTCACCACGGTCAAGGGCAAAACCGTCATCCAGGCGGCGGCCGAGGTGGGTATTGCCATTCCGCATTACTGCTATCACCCCAAGCTTTCTATCGCCGGCAACTGCCGCATGTGCCTGATCGAGATCGAGAAGATGCCCAAGCTGCAGATCGCCTGCAACACCCAGGTGGCCGAGGGCATGTCGGTTCTGACACAAAGCCCCAAGGTTCTGGAGGTGCGCAAGGCGGTGATGGAATTTCTCCTGATCAATCACCCCATTGATTGTCCGATTTGCGATCAGGCGGGCGAATGCTGGCTGCAGGACTACTACATGAAGCACGACTTGCGCGCCAGTCGGTTCGAGGAGAGAAAGGAGCGCGAGCGCAAGCGCGACATCATCGGCCCCAACGTCGTGTTCGACGGCGAGCGCTGCATCAAGTGCACGCGCTGCGTGCGCTTTCTTGACGAAATCACCCGCACCAGCGAGTTGACGGTCGACAATCGCAGCGACCATTCGACCATCGCGCTGTTTCCCGGCACGGTGCTCGACAACCCACTGTCGGCCAATGTCGTCGATATCTGCCCGGTGGGCGCGCTCACCGACCGCGATTTCCGCTTTAAAGTACGGGTCTGGTACTTGCAGAAGACACCGTCCATCTGCCCCGGTTGCAGCACCGGCTGCAATACCAGCGTCGAGACTTATCAAAATCGCATCGCGCGCTTCAAACCGCGGGTCAATGAAGCCGTGAATAGCCACTGGTTGTGCGATGAAGGACGGTACTGCTTTTACGACCTGACCGGCGGCGAGCGTTTAACCACGCCTATGATCCGGCAGGAAGGCGGCTTGGTGCCTACGGACTGGGACACGGCGTTGCGCGCGGTGGTGAGCGGGTTGCGATCGGCGGGCAATCTGGCAGGAATACTTTCCGGTAGAAGCACCAACGAGGAAGCTTTTCTATTTGCCAGGCTGATGAAAAAGCTTTCGCCGCAGCCGGCCCTGGAAGTGTTTTATCAGGAGCGCGAGCTGACTGAGACCCAGAAAATCCTTATGAGCCCAGACCGCTCGCCCAATTTCCGCGGCGCCGCCGAAATGGGCGTCAGCTCCAACGGCGGGTTCGAGTCATTGCTGGAAAAATTGCTCGCCGGCGCCTATTCCGGCGCCTACATTGTCGGCGAGGAATTACCCTTCGCGGACGGCGACGGGGAAAAGCTGCGTTCGGCGCTGGCGCAACTATCCTTTCTGGTGGTGCAGGACATTCGCATGACCGATACCGCCAAATTGGCCCACGTGGTCCTTCCGGCGAGTCACTTCGGCGAGAAGGAAGGCACGTACACCAATCGCAAAGGGCGGGTGCAAAAGCTCAACGCGGCGGTGGTTGCCCCCGAAGGCGCGCTGCAGGATTGCGAGATTTTTATCCGTTTGCTAGATGCAGCAGGAGACAGAGTGGACTATTCGACGCCGGGCGATATCTTCGAAGCTCTGTCCCGCGAAATACCGGCCTATAGAGAGATCGATCATGATGTCATCGGCGACCAGGGAGTTCAGTTGGGGAGTGGTGGTGCGGAACGGTCATGATCGTTGATATCGGCATCGTCGCGATAAAAGCCTTCCTCGTGCTTTTCATGGTCCTCAATCTGGCCGGCGTGCTCGGTTGGGTCGAACGCAAAGGCAGTGCTCTCATTCAAAACCGTATCGGCGCCAACCGCGCTTCCGTATTCGGCTTCGCCGGCTTGGGACTCGTCAATACGCTGATTGCCGATCCGCTGAAATTCTTGACCAAAGAGGATTTTATTCCGCCGGCGGGAGACCGGTTTCTCCATACCCTGGCCCCTTGCCTGGCATTGTTTCCGGCCTTGGTGACTTTTGCGGTCATCCCTTTCGGCGACGTTCTCTTTATCGGTGAACGGGTGATCAATCTCCAGGTCGCCAACCTTAATGTCGGCATTCTTTACGTCTTTGCCATGGCGTCTTTAGGCGTTTACGGCCTTGTCATCGGTGCCTGGGCGTCGAACAACAAGTTTGCATTGCTCGGCGGCGTGCGCGGTTCGGCGCAGATGATATCTTATGAAGTTGCCCTGGGGCTTTCCGTCATCGGCATTCTCATGGTCTATGGGACCTTGGATCTCCAGGAGATTGCACGCGGCCAGGGCACTTTGCTCAGAGATTGGCTGCCGGAAGGGGCAGGTTTTCTAAGAGCGGCGGTTGGCTGGCTTCCTGCCTGGGGTATTTTCCTGCAACCGGTGGCCTTTCTCCTTTTTTTCACGGCAGCGGTGGCCGAAACCAAGCGTATACCCTTTGATTTACCCGAAGCGGAATCTGAACTCGTGGCGGGCTCTCACGTCGAGTATTCGGGCGGCAAGTTTTTGATGTTCTTTGCCGGCGAATTCGCCGAGATTGTCACTGCCGCTGCGCTGGTCACGACGCTCTTCTTCGGCGGCTGGCAGGTGCCGTACTTGCTGCGCGATGGCTTCTACTTCCCCTGGGGCGGGAGCATTCTCTTACCGCATCTGGCCGTCGTATTGCTGCAGGTGGGCGCGTTCACCTTGAAGGTGGTTTTCTTTTGCTGGCTGCAGATTCTGTTGCGCTGGAGCGTTCCGCGATTTCGCTACGACCAGGTGATGCGGTTGGGCTGGAAGATGCTCTTGCCCGTGGCGCTGGTCAATATCATGATCACCGCGCTGGTGATTCTATTCGTGCAATAACCCGGTAAATTCCATGAGCGGTTCACAGATCCTATTTTTTCTTCTTGCCGGACTGCTGATTGTCTCATCGCTGCTGGTGGTTTTTCAGCGCAATGTCGTCCACAGCGCCCTGGCGCTGGTGGCGGCGTTGTTTCTTGTCGCTATTCTATTCGTTACTCTGCATGCGCCGATGGTGGCGGTGTTGCAGATTTTGGTTTATGCCGGCGCCATCATGGTGCTGTTTCTGTTTGTCATCATGTTGTTGAACCCGACGGGTCTGGAGCAGCGTCGCGCTACCCGCTGGGGGTTTGGTGCGATCGCCGGCTTGCTTCTGGTCGGTTCCTTGATGCCGGTTTTATCAAAACGCGGAGCGGCGCGAGACCCGCTGGTCACCGACGAGCTGTTCGGCAGTCCCGAGCAGCTGGCTAGGAGCTTATTCACTGATTTTGTCCTGCCATTCGAGATCGCCTCGGTTTTGCTCCTGGTGGCGATCATCGGAGCGGTGGTTTTGGCCAAGAGGGAGCCCTGAGCATCCATGGTGCCGCTGGAATACTATCTCATTCTTAGCGCCATCGTGTTTTCCATTGGCGTCGTCGGCGTGCTCATTCGCCGCAACCTGATCATCGTTTTGATGTCGGTTGAACTGATGCTCAACGCCGTTAATCTCACGTTTATCGCTTTTGCCGACTTTCTCGGTTCCATGGACGGGCAGGTGGTGGTGTTCTTCGTCATGGCCGTGGCCGCCGCCGAGGCGGTTGTCGGCCTGGCCATCGTCATTTCCGTCTTCCGGCACCGCCAGTCTCTCGATCCACAGGAGATGCAGCTGCTGAAATGGTAACCGCGACCGCCCCTTTAGAGCTGCTGCGCTGGATCGTGCTGATCCCGCTGTGCGCCGCCGTCTTCAACGCTTTTTTCGGGCGAGCCTTGGGCGGTAAAAGCGCCGGCGTGGTGGCGTCGTCGGCGGTGGCCGTCTCCTTTGCGCTGGCGCTCTATGTCTTCTGGCTGCTACCCCCCACCGGCGTTTTCGGCGATGCGCTGTACACCTGGATCGAATCGGGATCCTTTCAGGTTGCTTTATCGTTCCAGGTCGACGCCTTGACGGCGGTCATGCTGCTCGTGGTCACCGGCATCGGCTTTCTCATTCACATCTACTCGCTCGGATACATGGCGCATGACGAGAGCATGGCGCGGTTCTTCGTGTATCTGAATCTCTTTGTCTTTTTCATGTTGCTGCTGGTGATGGGCGACAATCTGCTGCTCCTGTTCGTCGGCTGGGAGGGCGTCGGCCTGTGCTCCTACCTGTTGATCGGCTTTTGGTATCGCGATCATAAAAATACCATCGCCGGCAACAAAGCCTTTATCGTCAACCGCATCGGCGATTTTGGCTTTATTCTGGGCATCTTTTTGCTCGTGACCGAGCTCGGTCGCCAGGGTATCTGGACCCTCGACTTCGCGCAGTTGCAGAGTCACGTCGCGCTGATTACACCGGCAAAGCTGACCTTGATCACGTTACTGCTTTTTGTCGGCGCCGCCGGCAAGTCGGCGCAGCTGCCGCTGTTCGTTTGGTTGCCTGATGCCATGGCCGGACCGACGCCGGTGAGCGCCCTGATCCATGCCGCGACCATGGTCACGGCCGGGGTTTATCTGACCGCCCGGCTGCACTTCCTGTTTGCCGCGGCGCCTTACACCTTGGCGATCATCGCGGCGGTGGGCACGGCGACGGCTTTTCTGGCGGCGACGGTGGCGCTGGCCCAGAACGACATCAAAAAGGTCCTGGCCTACTCCACCGTTAGCCAACTCGGTTACATGTTTCTGGCCGTCGGGATCGGCGCCTTCAGCGCAGCGATTTTTCATCTGTTTACGCACGCTTTTTTTAAGGCTTGTCTGTTTCTCGGCTCGGGCAGCGTGATCCATGCCCTGGACGGCGAGCAAGACATGCGCAAGATGGGCGGGCTCAAGCCGTATCTGCCGACGACATACTGGACCTATCTCATCGCGACTTTGGCCATCGCCGGCATACCGCTGACTGCCGGCTTTTTCTCCAAAGACCTTATCCTCTGGCAGGCGTTCAGTCACGGATCCTATGTTCTGTGGCTGACCGGCATCGTGACCGCCGGGTTGACCGCTTTTTATATGTTTCGCCAACTGTTCCTGGTTTTTCACGGCAACTCCAGAGTTGACGAGCACGTCAAGTCTCATATTCACGAATCGCCGTCAGTCATGACTGTACCCCTGATCATTCTCGCCATCGGTGCGATTTTTACCGGATGGCTCGGAGCGCCGGAGTACTTATGGGGCAGTGCCTGGGAGCACTGGCTGCAGCCGGTTTTCGGCGATGCCCATACGGCACATGGTGCCCTCAGCACCGAGCTCCTGGTCACCGGGTTGACGCTTGCAGTGGTGGGCCTGGGTATTTACCTGGCTTATGCCCGCTACGGGCGCGCCGGCACAACCGCGCAAACTGCGCGTGCAGCCGATACCGGGCTCTCTCGCTTGCTGCTCAACAGCTACTGGATCGACGATATCTACGACTTTGGTGTGGTCCGCCCGTTTACGGCCATATCCCGATGGCTGGCGCAGGTTTTCGACCCGCTGGTGATCGACGGCGTGGTCAACGGCGTGGCGAGAGTGGCAAGGGGTTTCAGCCTGATCTGGCGTGAAGCTCAAACCGGCAATGTGCAGCACTATTTGGTCGGCTTTCTCGCCGGCACGCTGGCGCTGCTCATCTATTATCTTCGTCAGTCATAGTTATGTCGCAAATCGCCGTGGGCAACATCAGCATAGTTCTTCTAATACCCGTGATCGGGGCGGCGCTCCTGCTGCTGATCCCGCGCCGGCAAAGACAAGTCCTGTTCACCGTGGCGCTGGTCGCGAGCCTGGCGGCGTTTGTCTGGTCGCTGCGGCTTTTTTACGGTTTCGACGGCGGCACCGGCGAGATGCAATTTGTCGAGAGGATAGCGTGGATGCCGGCCTTCGGTATCGCTTATATCGTCGGCATCGACGGTATCAGCCTTTTCCTGGTGTTGCTTACCACGCTGCTCATGCCGCTGGCGATCCTCGCTTCCTGGCCGGTGCAGGAAAAAATCAAGGAATATCTCTTCTTTATGCTGGTGCTGGAGACCGGCATGCTGGGAGCTTTCGTCGCGCTGGATCTTTT